>CAVKHY010000001.1:0-60827 GCA_963656345.1 bacterium
AAAGGAGGCACTACGCACATGACCGGCCGGCAGGCTTTCATCGAAAAGCTTTACCTTGAGCATGCAAACTTCCTTGTCCAGTTGTGTCGCAAACGTACGGGCTACAATCCTTACTGTGTGGACATGATTGACGATTGCGTTCAGGAAACTTTTTTAACGGCACTGACGGCGTGTGATTTATTGATACAGCATGAAAATGTGAGAGGGTGGCTTGCACTGACATGCATTCACCGGCTCCAGTATGCCATCCGGCAGGAAAACTATCAGCAGCACGTCATGACGGCCTTGCTGCGTGAAAGTAAAGTGAATGAAAGTGCCGGCTTCAATCTTGTCGAAGAACAGCAGGAAAGAAAGGAACTGCGTGAGGAGCTTCGAAGGCTGCAATCTCAGCTATCGCCGAAAGAACGAACAATATGGATTGCTTATTTCTGTTATCAACAGACGATGAAGGTGATTGCACTATCACAGGGGATGACGGAAAATCAGGTGAAGTCAGTCATTCGGCGTATTCGGCGAAAGGCGGGCGCCTTTTTTGGTTAATGCTTCTATTGAATATGCTTGAGAAACAGTTTGGCAAATGGATCGCACCAAGGAAGGGGCGGTTCAGCACTTTTTTTTACTCCGGCTTGCACAATAAGAAAAATGCGGTATAATGTTGCGTGTGTGTTAACTTTTCAGGCCTCCGTGGGGATAGCCTGATTGTCCCGTGACCTGCACCGAAAGGAGAAACGCCCCATGGCCGCCTTGCTGACAACCCTTACATCCATTGCAGCTGCAGGAACACTGATGCTGTCTTCTGCCGTAGACGCTGCTGCTCCTCAAAATGATCCGGAGGGCATCTTGCTGGTGAACCGTCAATGGCGCATCAGCGAGGATTATGTGCCAGAGGTTCGCATGACGGATGTGCAGGGGCAGGTGCGCCGCCTCCGTCCCGATGCGGCCACGGCGCTGGAAGAGATGTACGCCGCCGCCAAAGAGGAAATCGGCGTTACCCTGGTTTCTGTCAGCGGCTATCGCAGCTACAGCAAACAGCAGGCCATCTATAAGCGAAAGCTGAGCAACGTAGGCGGCAGCTATGCCAAGGCAGACGAATATGTGGCTCGCCCCGGTGCCAGCGAGCACCAATTGGGGCTTGCCATGGATGTGGGGCAGAAGAACAGCAAGGCCGGGCTGACATCCAGCTTCGGCAACACCAAAGGCGGCCAGTGGCTGCGGGAAAATTGCTATCGGTTTGGCTTTATCCTCCGCTATCAGCAAGGCTGGGAGGAAATCACCGGCTACAATTATGAGCCTTGGCATGTGCGGTACGTGGGCAAGGAACTGTCCATGAGCATCAAGGAAGCCAACGTGCCCTTGGAAACTTATCTGCTGAGTTTGCGGGAAGAGACCCTGATGAATATTGTGAAGTAAGAGGTGTGGCGTATGCGGAGGCTGAGCTGTGCGCTGTTGGCGCTGATGATCCTGTGGACATGGATCCCTGCGCTGGGGGAAGAAGAAGGTTTGCCCACCTATGACGGGCCTGCATGGACCTTCGAGGTGGCTTTGGCAGATATTGATGAAGACCTGCTTATGCTGGCCAACAGCGCTTCCCCTCTGGATGCGTCCTATGAGCCTTCCGATCTGCGCACCATCACCGCCCGGAAGGATGATGACGACGGCAATAACCTGAATGGTGGCCTGTATCTTGCTTCCGGCGGGGTGAAGATGCTGCGCAAGTCCGCCTTCAGTGCCGTGACCCAGTTGATGGCAGCCGCCGAAAGCGACGGTGTGACCCTTTTCCTCCGCACGGGCTACCGCTCCTATGCAGATCAGGCCAAGCTGTATGCCCGGGCGGAGCAGCGCGGCGATGTGTCCGATACTCAGAAGGCCGGGGAGTGCGATTATCAGACGGGTTTGGCGGTCACCCTGGTAGGTCGGGATACCCGTGGCACGGCGCTGACCACGGATTTTGCTTCCACCACGGAAGGTCAGTGGCTGCAGAAGAACGCCGCCCGCTACGGTTTCATCTTCCGCTATCCTCAGGGGAAGGAAGATGTGACAGGCTATGGTTGGGAGCCATGGCATCTGCGGTTTGTGGGCTTTGCCGTGGCGGAGTATATTCAGCAGAACAACCTGACCTTGGAAGAGTTTGTGGAAGAACTGAACGTTGCCTATGATGAGTTTGCGGCTAACGGCGGCGACGTGGAGCAGGCCATGAACTCCGTTCGTCTGCCCAAGGGTGCAGTGGAATTGGAGCTGGAAGGCCCTGACGGGGATAAGGAGATCACCATCTTCCACGATTAAACTGAAGCTGCCCATGAAACAAGGAGTGAACATGGATAAGAAACGTTTGCTGAGCCTGATGTGCGCCGGTGTGCTGCTTCTTCCTGCTATTGGCCTTGGGGAAGAGGAGGATGAAGAGGTTTCCTTTGCGGATGTATCCGGGCTGGACTTGGAAATTGAAGTCACCTATGATGATGTGGAATGGAATTTCCCCGTGGATCTGCAGGATATGGAGCCGGACAAGATTGTGCTTGCCAATAAAGAAATGCTACTGAGTAAGGACTTTGTTTCCGAGCCCCTGGTTTCCATTCCTGCCCGGAAGGCGGACAAGGATGACAACAACACCAACAACGGCGTGCTGAAGGCTTCTTCCGGCAAGATGCAGCTGCAAAAAGACTGCGCTGCTGCACTGGTGGCCATGTGCGAAGCCGCCCGGGATGAGGGACTATATCTTTATCTGAAGAGCGCTTATCGTTCTTACCAGACGCAAAATACCATGTATTATAATCGGCTGAAGAAAAACAATGGTAAGGATGATGGCTGGGTTTCCAAGCCCGGCGCCAGTGACCATCAAACCGGATTGGGATGCGACGTGGTGCCGAAAAGCTGGCGGGATAAATCCATGAATTCCAACATGGCTTCCACCGAGGAGTGCCAGTGGATGGCTGCACACTGTGCGGAATACGGCTTCATTATCCGCTATCCGGAGGATAAGGAAGATATTACGGAAATCAACTACGAGCCATGGCACCTGCGGTATGTGGGGGTGCCGGCAGCAACCTACATCATGGAAAACGGTCTGTGCCTGGAGGAATTCCATGATCAGCTGCAGGCGGCCATTGATGAATTCCTTGCGGCCGGGGGCAATCGCTCTCTGGTGGAAAAGTTCATTCAGGTCTCGGCGGAAAATTAAAGAATAAGATGGTATCCCTTCTGACTGCGAGCGTCGGAAGGGATTTTTTATGCGGAGGAAGAGGGTTTCTTTTCACCCTTTTTGTCGTGAAATGCACGATGAAAACCATGAATGTTACAGAAATTATCTTGACACTGTAACAATTCTGTAATAGAATAAAGTCATCCCCTTGTATCTCTTACGGTGGTAAGGGACGGAAAGAAGACTGAGGTGCGATCATGATGAAGTATGGGTGGAAGCGGTTTGCCGCAGCGGCTGTGGCTCTTGTAATGCTGACGAGCCTTTTGCCCCTGGTGACGGGTCATTCCTCCGCCAAGGCGGTGGGAACCTATGGCAAAACCATTGCCAACGGTGTCCGTGTGCGCAAGCAGCCCAGCACCACAGCGGACTATTGGTTCCGGATTGATATGGGTTATGTGTGCGAGCTGATGGATACCGTCACATCGGAAGGCCTTACCTGGTACAAGGTCACGGTGGAGCATCCGGATGACGGCAATACCCGGACGTACGTGGGCTATATCCACGGGGATTATTTCACCCCCATGACCGAGGCGGAAGCCATTGCGTGGGAAGCCAATCCCGTGCAGCCTGGTAAAACCACGGCTTCTTCTACCGCCGGTTCCACGACAACGAATACAACAACGACAAATACCACAGCCGCTACCGGCGCAACCGGTACCATTACCAACGGCGGTGTGAATTTCCGACAAACGGAAGGCGGCTCTGTGCTGGCCAAGCTGGATCGGGGAACCATTGTGGAGCTGCTCAGCATTCCTTCCACCATTGATGCCAATCACTGGTATCGTGTCCGCTATAACAATCAGGAAGGCTACATTCAGGCGCCTTTCATTCGGGTGAACGGCAGCACGGTAACAGCCGTGCCTTCCACAGTGACCGCTGTGCCCAGCGTGGTCACAGCAACTCCTGTCCCTTCCAGCTATGTGAAGCTGATTCTTTCCAGCGCTAACCTGCGTACCGCCCCCGGCGGCAAGGTGGCTGCTCAGTGGGAAAACACCGGAGAGATTCTGGCCGTAACCGGCAGCAGTGTAACCACCGGCGGCTATACCTGGTATCCTGTTACGTACAACGGTGGTGCTTACTATGTCCGTGGGGACTGCGTGCAGGTGGTGTCCTCTGCGGATGGTTCCGTGACGCCTACCCCGGTGCCCACGGTTGTGCCGACCGCTGTAGTTACCGCAACTCCTCAGACGAATGCGACCTATGTGAAGCTGATTCTTTCCAGTGCCAACCTGCGTACCGCCCCCGGCGGCAAGGTGGCCGCTCAGTGGGAAACCACCGGGGAAATCCTGCTGGTGACCGGCACAGCCGTAACGACGGAAGGCTATACCTGGTATCCCATTACCTATCAGGGCGGTACCTATTATGTCCGTGGGGACTGCGTGCAGGTAGTGTCCTCTGCGGACGGTTCTGTGACGCCTACCCCGGTTGTTACCGCACAAATTACCACTGTAGGCTATGTGAAGACCATCAAGAGCAACGTGAACCTGCGGCTTCAGCCATCGGGTGAATATATTCAGCAGGTGCCCAGCAATCAGGTGCTGACCCTGCTGGCCAATCCCGTCACATCCGGCGGATACACCTGGTATTACGTACTGGTGGGCAATGTGAAGGGCTATCTCCGTGGGGACTGCGTGCAGGAATGCGATGCCTACGGCAATGCAACCGCCGTGGTGACGGCAACGCCGAGCGTGACGGTCACGCCTACCGTGTCCAACTACGGCTATATCAAGCTGATTTCTGACAAGGTGAATCTGCGGAATAAGCCGGCAGGCTCCTCTCTGGAACAGCTGGGCATCGACCTGGTGCTGCCTGTGATCGGCGCAACGGTCACCAGCGGTAATTACGTGTGGTATCCGGTAAGAACCACCAGCGGAACTACCGGCTATGTGCGGGGTGACTGCGCTGTGCTTACCGACAATAACGGCACGGACGTAACGCCTACGCCTACCGCCACGGGAAACAGCAGTACCACCGGATATGGTTACGCCATGGTCACCAAGTCCAGCACCAATGTGCGGAAAACCCCGGGCGGTGCGTCTACCGGCACGGTCAATAAGAATACGGTGTGGCCCATGACAGGCACGACGACTACCTCCGGCGGCTATACCTGGTATCCTGTGAACGTAAACGGCACAACCGGCTACATTCGCGGCGACTGCGCCTTTAAGCTCAGTGCCGAACAGGAAGCCAGCTACATTGCCGGCAATGGCGTGTCCACGGTAACGCCTACGCCGACTCCGGCGTCCAGTACTTACGTGATTACCACTCTGGATAAGGTAAACCTCCGTGCCTCCGCCTCCAAGGATGCAGCAGCTCCCTACAACATCAGCATCAATACGGTGATGGCGTATAATTCCACCGCTACCGTAGGCGGCAGCCTGTGGTATCGTGTGGTGTACAGCAACACGGAAGTGTGGGTGCTGGGCAGCTGCGTGAAGGTGATGACGGAGGCAGAATATCAGGCCTATATTGCCAGCCAGCCTGCGACGACTCCCCAGGCAGAGGTGATTAAAGGCTACGTGCGTACCACCTCCAATGGTGTTAACCTGCGCACCACAGCCAATGGTGCGAATATCATCGGCCGCATTGACAAGGGCGTGGTCATGAGCTATTCTCAGGATCCTGTAACGGTGCGGAACTATACCTGGTATTACGTGAAGACCTCCCTGGGCTACGGATATCTTCGCGGCGATTGTCTGGTAGTTTGCAACCAGGATGGCAGCGATGTGGCAACGCCTACCCCCACGGTCACCAGTAATGAGGGCAAGCAGGAAGCAACCTATACCACCCTGAAGAAGGGTTCCAGTGGTACAGCTGTGAAGGCGTTGGTAACAGAGCTGAAGACTCAGGGCTACTACACCGGCAGCATTACCAGCAGCTACACCAGTGCCGTGGAGGCCGCTGTGCGTGCCTTCCAGACGGCTAAGGGATTGACGGTGGACGGCATTGCCGGCAAGAATACCCAGCATGCTCTGTTCAATACGGTGGAGCCCGGCACTTCCGATACCTCCAATCTGACCATGGCTATTTATCCGGCTGAGAAGATTGACTGGTACACCGGCGGTATCCAGCAGCTGTGGCCGAAGGGATCCAATTTCAAGGTTTATGACGTGAAGACCGGCATCGTCTGGTGGGCACACCGCTGGTCCGGCGGCAACCACGTGGACGCAGAGCCCCTGACGGCTGCAGACACGGCACGGCTGTGCAAGATCTATGGCGTCAGCAACGCAGACCAGATTGCTTCCAAGAACCTGTGGCAGCGTCGACCTTGCTTGGTGACCATCGGTACCCGCACCTTTGCCTGCTCGCTGTATGGCATTCCTCACAACTACCCGGATGGCGACACCATTTCCAACAACAACTTCAAGGGTCAGTTGTGCATCCACTTTACCAACAGTAAGACTCACGCGTCTAACAAGGTAGACACCTACCATACCGAGGCCATCCAGTATGCCTACGAGCATGCACCTAACGGACACAAGTAAAAAACAGAGAGCTGCGGAAGAGGAAAACTTCCGCAGCTCCGTCTTTTCATCAAGGAAAGTGCAAACATTCATCAACGCAGCAAGTGAAGCGCAAAAAATACCAGCCGCGAGCGGTTTATCATCGCATGCGACTGGCGATTTTTTCATAGACTGATTTTTCCCATCACCACACCCTTGGTTGCTCCGGTTACGGATGGCATGTTGTTGCATCCGGCGAAGACGGCTTCATTGGCTAGCACGGCAAAGGCCACAGCCTCTTTCGCATTGCTATCGTACCCCAGCTGTTCATTGGTCATGACCTGGCAGGCAGGTAAGGCAGCCCCAATGTCCTTCAGCAGGGTGGCGTTCATGCTGCCACCGCCGCCGATGATCAGCTCATCCGGCTTCACAGGGAAGAAGTGCTCCACACTGTAGGCAATGGTAGCGGCGGTAAAGGCGGTGACGGTTGCCATCAGATCCTCGTCCGTCAAGCAGCGAGCCTTGGCTTCCGTCATGATGCGTTTCACGTAGGCCGGGCCATAGTATTCGCGGCCGGTGGTTTTTGGAGGCTGGCGGCGAATGTACTCGTCATCCATCATCAGGTTCAGCAGGGATTGATTGATCTGCCCCTTGGCGGCAAAAGCGCCTCCTTCGTCAAACCGCTTTTCTCCATGGGTGATTGCGCCGTACACTGCATCCATCACCATGTTGCCGGGGCCGGTGTCGAAGGCAAAAACCTCCTCCGGCTTGCAGGCAGGGGGCAGGCAGGTAATGTTGCCGATGCCGCCGATGTTTTGCAGAGCAATACACTTGGTCTCGCTGCGGTAGATAAGGTATTCGCTGTAGGGCACCAACGGTGCGCCTAAGCCTCCGGCGGCTACATCCCGTACCCGGAAATCGCCCACCACAGGGCAACCGAAGGCTTCCGTCAATACGGAGCATTCCCCTAATTGCAGGGTGCTGCGGAAGGTTTGCCCCAGGTAGGATTCCGGCTGCGGAATGTGCCACAAGGTCTGCCCATGGCTGCCAATCAGGTCGATGTCCTTCGGCGATACACTACATTCACGGCACAGCCGCAAAGAAGTTTCCGCATACAGCCGCCCCAGCAGGAAATTGATTCGGCAGAAATCTGCTGCCGTGGCTTCCTTCCCTCCAGCCAGGCGAAGAATTTCTTCCCGCACGCAGGTGTCAAAGGAATCAAAAACAAAGCCCAGCTGTTCCACCTTGGTGGCTGTGCCATGGCCGGTAATGCGGCACAATGCCGCATCCACCCCGTCTGCCGAAGTGCCGGACATGAGCCCGATCACGAGCCGGACGGGCTTTTCCATCAGTGCTACCAGCGGATGTTGCATATCATCACCTCACAGCATTGCTTGCGCCATCATCACCGCACCGGTGCAGGCGTCATGTTTCGGGTCAATACAGTGTACAGCAGGGCAGCGGTACCCCATGGCGCTGATGAAGGCAGAGCGGAGCAGTGTTCTGTTTTCCAGCATGCCGCCCAGCATGGCCAGCGGTGCCTCTTCCATGTGCAGGCGGTGGTATACGGCTTCCGCCTGTTGAGCCAGTTGCTCGCCGTTTGTCTGAATGATGGTGCGAGCAACGCCATCCCCTGAGGCGGCAGCCTGTTCCACCAGCCGGGAGAAGGCCGCCACACGGCTCTTGTCTCCGGCGTAAACATAGGAAATGATTTTGCTCCGATCGTCCAGACCATAGGCTTCTGCCAGCAGTTGGGTCAGCAGGGTGGGATCGCCGTATCCGTCCCAAGCATGCGCAACGGCGGCCAAAGCGTCACGCCCCAGGGCGTAACCGCTGCCTTCATCCCCGATGAGATGTCCCCAGCCACCGGCACGGATTTCTTCCCCTGTGGGGCTGATGCCGAAACAAATGGAACCTGTGCCGGCGATGAGGGCAATACCCGGTTCACCGTCCAAAGCCCCGTGGAGGGCAATCACATGGTCGCCCACCAGCTTGCGCTGCAGGATGCCGGCCTGATCCAATGCCTTCTCGATCATGGCAGACATGGTTTCATTGCTGATGCCCGCCGTGCCGATGCATAGAGCGGCGCAGGTTCCGATGCTTTGCAGATACGTGGTGATTTCTGTCAGCAAGGCAGCAAACCGTTCCGCCCCGATGCTGTTCAGGTTGAAGGCACCGAAGGTTTTTTCGGAAATGGTCTGTCCCTGCAAATCACGGCAGCAGACACGGGTTTTGGTGCCGCCGCCGTCAATTCCGGCTGCAAATTTCATGGCGTTTCTTTCTTTTCCTCAATTTTGCTTATGACATACGGTGACACATGGTAGACCTGCATGTACTTTCGCTCTTTCTGGTACTGCCGCAGGAGCTGCTTCATTTCGCTGATTTCGCCCTGCTGGATAAACAGAAAACCGAAAGCACACAGTCCAAGGGAGATGCTCAGGGATGTAAGATAGCCAAATTCTTTCACGAATTGAACTTGTGTGCCGAAAATCAAAACGCAAAGCACACCGAAGAAGCCGAGAATGAAGGCTGCCCAGCCGATCACGCTGAAGCCGGAAAAAGGTTCGGTGTTAACCTCTCGCGCCAGCTGGTCACGGTCTAATTGCCATAGGCGATTTTCGTATTCCAGCGCTGTTTCATTCTTCCTTCTTCTTCTTTCCATGGCATACATGCTGCATCACCTCCGCAGTTTTCTACTTTGTGTCCAACAGAAAGTCAATTCCTTGCTGCAGTGCCGTGTCCCAGAAAGCCCAGCCGTGGTCGCCTTCCCAATGCCGGAAGGTGACGTTCATGCCCTTCTCCTGCATGCATTTGACCAGACGGCTGTTTGGTTCCAGGAAAGGATCTTGTTCGCCGCAGGCCATGAATACTTTCGGTACTTGCGCAGGGTCTGCTTTTTCTGCGAGGGCAAAGAGGTTGTCTTCCTCCGGAATCTTTCCATCCACGCCGAACCAGCCGGTGACCTCGTTGGGAAATTTCTCTCCCAGCAAAAAAGCTTCATGTCCCAGAGAAACGGAAGGGGAAAGGGCGGCCACACCGGCATAGCGTTCCGGCGTGCGGAGGACGCACTTCAGTGCCCCATAGCCGCCCATGGAAATACCCATCAGATAGTTGTTTTCCGGCTTGGGGGATAGACCGAAGAAGCCTTGGCAGATCTTCGGCAGTTCGTCATGAATGAAGGTAAAATACCGAAGCCCGTAGGCCATGTCCATGTAGAAGCTCCGCTGCACTTCGGGAATCACCAGCACCGCATTGTGCTTCCGCACGTACCGCTCCACGCTGGTGTACCGGGAAATACCGGTGCAGTTGTCCTGCAGGCCATGAAAGGCATAGAAGATAGGCCTTTCGCCCAGGGGGATTCCTTCCGGCAGCACCACGGTCATGGAGGTGTTCATGTCCAGCACTTCCGAGCGAAAATCACAACGAATATGTGCCATTATTTTCGCTCCCCGATGGCACCGGCTACACGGCCGTCGTTCTTTTCCAGCAAGGCTTCTGCTTCCTGGGCGGTGACGCCTGCTTTCAGCATCACAATGGCTGTCTTGGCTCGGTAGTCGCACTGCTCCAGCGTCCTGGCGGCAACATCACGGTCAACCCCAGTGGCTGTGCACACAATACCTTTGCAGCGTTCTATCAGCTTCTGATTGGTGGGCTTTACGTCCACCATCAGGTTGCCGTACACCTTGCCCAGCTTGATCATGGCGCCGGTGGACAGCATGTTCAGCACCATTTTCTGTGCCGTACCGCTCTTCAGCCGGGTAGAGCCGGTGATAACCTCCGGTCCCGGCACGGGGGTGATGGGGATTTCAGCTAACTGTTCCACCTGAGAACCGGGATTACAGCAGAGCCCTACCACGTGGGCACCCAGGGAGGCGGCGTATTTCATGGCGCCGATGACGTAAGGGGTGCGGCCGGAGGCAGCAATGCCTACCAGCACATCCTTCTTGGAAAAATCAATGCCCTTTAAGTCTTCCGCACCCTGCTGCTCGTCGTCTTCTGCGCCTTCCTTGGCACGGAAGATAGCGTCATGCCCGCCGGCAATGAGTCCCACCACCATGCTTTCATCTGTGGAGAAGGTGGGGGGACATTCCACTGCATCAAGGATACCCAAACGACCGGAAGTGCCGCAGCCGATGTATACCAGCCGTCCGCCCTGCTTCAACTGCTGAGCAATGACGTCCACCGCCTGTGCAATGTGGACGGCTTCCTTGCCCACAGCTTCTGCTACCTTGGCGTCTTCCTCATTGATAAGGCGAATCATGTCCACCGTGGGCAGACGGTCGATCTGCATGGTGCGGCTGTTTCGCTGCTCTGTTTTGATGGCTTGAAGATCCATAGCATCCTCCGTTGATGACGTTTATTTTTCAAACAGCTTGCAGGATACCAAGTGCCCGGGCGCAATCTCGTGCAGCTGGCAGGGCTCTTTGCATTTGTCGCAGGCATGGGGGCAGCGGGGGGCAAACCGGCAGCCCGGTGCAGGATTGATGGGGCTGCTGACCTCACCCTTCAGGGTGAAATGCTCCTGATTCCGCTTGCTCAGGTCGATGGTGGGCACAGATGCCAGCAACGCCTTGGTGTAGGGGTGCGCTGGATGGGCAAACAGCTCAGCAGTGGGGGCGTATTCAATGGTCTGCCCCATATACATCACCATGATTTCGTTGCTGATGTGCTTCACCACGCAAAGGTCGTGGGTGATAAACATGTAGGAAAGCCCACGCTGCTCCTGCAGATCCATCAATAGGTTCAAAATCTGTGCCTGAATGGATACATCCAGGGCGGATACAGGCTCATCGCATACGATGAACTTAGGGCTGACTGCCATGGCACGGGCAAGACCCACGCGCTGACGAAGACCACCATCCAATTCGTGGGGGTACAGGTTGGAATGGTTGGCAGGCAGGCCGCACATTTCCATGATTTCATGTACGTGCTCCTTGATTTCCGCCTTGTTCTTCATCAGTCCGCAGACGGCTACAGGCTCTGCAATCAAGTCATGGACGGACATGCGGGGATCCAGAGAGCTGTAAGGATCCTGAAAAACCATCTGCATGTTCAGGTGAATCTTTCGCATATCTTTACCCCGGTACTTGCGGATGTTCTCCCCATTGTACAGAATTTCACCGTCGGTGGCTTCGTGCAGGCGCAGGATGGTACGCCCCAGGGTAGACTTGCCGCAGCCGCTTTCACCCACAACGCCCAGGGTTTTTCCGGGCAGGATCTTCAGGTTCACGTCTTCCACTGCGTGGAGGAGCCCACGGGATGTTTTGAAATATTTTTTCAGGTTTCTGGTTTCAACAAGCGGTGCAGTCATTTCAGAACACCTCCTTGTTTTCGTAGCGGTGGCACATAATGCCGTGCTCGCCGCATACGTGCATCTTGGGACGCTCCTTGCGGCAACGGTCGCAGGCGTACTCGCACCGGTCAGCAAAGCAGCAGCCTTCCTGCAAGACGCGCGGGTTGGCCATGCGTCCGGGAATGGGATGCAGCCGGGGCTGCTGGTCGTTCAGGTCAGGAATGCAGTTGAACAAACCTGCCGTATAGGGGTGGTTTTCTTCACGGCGGAATACGGTTTCCACCGGGCCGAACTCCACCACACGGCCGGCATACACCACGGATACGGAGTCGCAGAATTGTGCCACCACGCCCAGGTCATGGGTAATGAGCAGCACGGATGTGCTGAATTTCTCCTTTAGCTGCTTCATCAGCTCCAGAATCTGCGCCTGAATGGTCACGTCCAGGGCAGTAGTGGGCTCATCGGCCAGCAGCAGTTCCGGCTCTGCCACCAGTGCCATGGCGATCACAATGCGCTGTTTCATGCCGCCGGAAAATTCGTGAGGGTAGCTGTCCTTTCTTTCCGGGGGGATGCCCACCAGGGTCATCATTTCATCCACACGCTTGTCCTTTTCTGCACGGGACATTTCCGGAAAATGAAGATCCAGCACCTCATGAATCTGTGCGCCTACCGTGTGGGTGGGGTTCAGGCTGGTCATGGGATCCTGAAAGATCATGGAGATTTTCTTGCCGCGGAGGGGAAGCATTTCTGCTTCCGGCAGGGTGAGCAGATCTTCACCGTTGTAGTTGATGCTTCCTTTGACAATCTCGCCTACCTTGGGCGGCAACAGCCGCAGGATGGACAGCGCCAGGGTGGTTTTTCCGGCACCTGTTTCGCCGACCAGCCCGCGAGCTTCTCCACGGATTAGCTTCAGCTTGAAGTCGTTGACCGAGTGCACCACGGCATCGTCCGTGTTATACTGCACGGTCAAGTCTGATATTTGCAGCAAATAATCCTTTTCTTTTTCCATTACGATGCACCTCAGTTCTTGGTTCTGGGGTCAAAGGCATCCCGAAGACCATCGCCGATAAAGTTCACAGCCATAACGGTCAGGCAGATGCAGACGCCGGGGATAATGCCCAGGTACGGATAGGCCTGAATGTTGATCTTGTTTTCGGAAATAATGGTGCCCCATTCCGGAGTGGGGGAAGCGACGCCCAAGCCCAGGTAGCCCATGGAGGAAATGCTCAGAATGGTCTGCCCCAGGCACAGGGTGGCGGAAACGATGATGGGGCCGATGCCGTTGGGAAGAATGTGCTTGAGGATGATCCGCAGGGAGCTGCAGCCGTAGCACTTGGCCGCTTCAATGTATTCCACGTTCCGCAGCGTCAGCACGGAGGAGCGGACAATACGGGCAAAGCGAGCCACCTGAGAAATAGCCAGTGCGACAACCAGCTTCCAAATGCCGTTGCCCAAGGCGGTAATAATGGCCATGGCCAGCAGTGCCGAAGGAACAGCCATCAGCATATCCACAATGCGCATGAGGATGGTATCCACCTTGCCGCCGAAGTAGCCTGCCGCCCCGCCGATCAGCGCACCGATGACGAAGGCGATGCCGATAATGGCAAAGCTGCACAGCAGGGAAATGCGTCCGCCGTAAAGGATGCGGGCAAACAAATCCCGGCCGAATTCATCCGTGCCGAAGATATACGTTGCATTCGGGGCAGAGAACTTGTCCCGGATATGCATCTTGGTCACGGCTTCATAGCTGGACAAAACAGGTGCCAGCAGCACCGCCAGGAAAACCAGTGCCAGCAGAAACACACCGAACATGGCCAGCTTGTTTTTGCGGAAACGGAACATAACCAGCTGACCTGTGCTGTATTCAGATAGAGGTTTTTTATGTTTTCTTGCCATTGCAATCCCTTCCTTCTTCCATCAGGATGCCAGGTTAATGCGAGGATCAATCTTTGCACACAGAAGATCCACCAGCAGATTGATAACGCCTACAATGATCGTTACAAAGATAACTGTACCCAGCACCACCGGTACGTCACGGGACTTGACGGCGTTCAGCAGTAGGGTGCCGATACCGGGGATGGCGAAGATGTTTTCCGTTACCACAGCGCCGCCGATGGTGCCGGCAAAGCTGACGCCGATCTGGGTCACCACGGGGATCAAACCGTTCCGCATGGCATGGTGACGAATGACGACACGTTCGCTTGCGCCCTTGGCACGGGCAGTGCGGATGTAGTCCTGACGGATGACGTCCAGCATGCTGGTGCGGCTCATGCGGATCATGGTAGCCATGGTATTGGCACCCAGGATAATGGTGGGCAGCACCCAGTGGGCAGGCGTGCCTAAGCCGGAGGTGGGAAGCCACCGCAGAGAAACGCAGAACAGCACCTGACACATGGTTCCTAACCAGAAGGCCGGCAGGGAGAACAGCAGCATGGCCACAAAGGAGCTGCCGTAGTCTAATAAGCTGTATTGTTTAATGGCGGAGCCAATGCCCAGGGGAACGCCTACGGCAATGGCGAAGGTCATCGCCAGGGTTGACAAAAGCAGGGTATTAGGCAGCCGTGCCGCAAACCGATCCAGCACTTCTTCATTGTTCGTCCAGGAAGTGCCGAAGTCCAGGTGACACACGCCTGCCATGTAGTTGACGTAACGGGTCAGCAGGGGCTGATCCAGCCCCATTTCAGCCTTCTTGGCGGCAATCTGCTCTTCTGTAGCGTCATCGCCTAAAAGGTTGCGGGCAATATCGCCGGGAGCAGCGGACAAAATAAGAAACAGAACAAAGGTTACACAGATGATGACGGGTATCAGCATCAACAGCCGTTTCCCGGCATATTTTAACCAGGTCATCTGATCTCCTCCTTCAGGGGAAGTTACCGGGGACGATAGGTCTTGATTTCCATTCAACATTCGAAAAAGGAAGCGGAGCGGCAAGGACCGTTCCGCTTCCTCCTATGGTCAAAGCAGGGAAGCTGCCTTGACGATTCATTGTTAGTTGGCAAAGCTCATGTCATAGAAGTAGTAGTAGCCCAGGCAGTGCGCCTTCACACCGGTGAGGCTGCTGTTGTAGGCCACGGTAACCAGGCTGTTCACCAGCGGCACATCGTAAGCTTCTTCGGTGATGATGTTGCAGGCCTGCACATACAGCTTGGTACGGTCAGCACCCTGAGCGGCACGGCCGGCAAGCAGCAGCTCGGAGATTTCTCCGTCGCGGGCGAAGACACGGTCTTCCCATGCGGCACGATCCAGCCGGTGCTCGGTGTACATGCCGTCAGCATCCACCAGAGAGCACAGGTTGTCGATGATGTAGCCGCCGGTGTAGTTCCGCTTCTGGAAGCCTTCGGAATAGGTGGGGCCGTCTACAGCGTTCACGGTGCAGTTAATGCCCACGTCCATCAGCTGAGCCTGAATCACCTTGGCGGCGGTTTCCAGCACGCTGCCGCTGGACACGGTCACGGAGAATTCTTCGCCGTTGTAGTTGGCAGCCTTCAGGTATTCCTTAGCAGCCTCGGGATCATAGGCAACGGTTTCAACGCCGTCTGCCACGGTGACATAGCCGCCGTAGTTGGGGCACATATCCACGTCCAGGGTAACGGAATTGCCGGAATATACAGCATCGTTGATTTCGTCCTTGTTAATGGCAGCCTGTACGGCCTTACGGAAGTTCACGTCCTTGCACACGCCGGTCCAGTCGTTCAGGTACAGGGATACACGGCCGGTGGACAGGGTGCTGTTCCAGGCAACGCCGGGGGTACCGTCCAGCCGGGTGCAAACGTCGATGGCAGGATCACGGACCACGTCATAGTCGCCGCTCTGCAGGCCCAGGATCTGGGTGTTGGTGTCAGCAACCACCTTGATGATGACGGTCTTGATGGAAGGAGTGCCACGCCAGTAGTCTTCATTCGCTACCAAGGTGGTGTGGTCGCCGCTTACATACTCGGAGAACTTGTAGGGGCCGGTGCCAATGGGAGCAGCCAGGTAGCCTTCGTCGCCCACTTCGTCAAAGTAGGACTTGCAGGCAACGCCGCCCAACCGGGAAGCAACGCCATAGGGGAAGGCTGCATAGGGGCTGGTCAGGGTCACGGCGACGGTGTAATCGTCAATAATGTCGCACTTTTCAAAGTTAACAAACAGTGCAGCGCCGATGGGGCCCTGATAGCCGTAGTCGAAGGTGAACTTTACGTCCTCTGCGGTCAGTTCCTTGCCGTTGTGGAACTTAACGCCCTGACGGATGTGGAAGGTGTATACCAAGCCGTCATCGGACACTTCATAGCTTTCCGCCAAGCCGGGGGTCAGGGTGCCGTCTGCTTCCAGGCGGAGCAGGCTGTCGTACACGTTGGCCAGCACCAGGTTGTCGTTGCCGCTGCAGCTCTTCTCGGACTGGGCAAAGAAGCGCACCGGTTCACCGGAAGTGGCCAGCACCAGTGTATCCTTTGTCTCTGCAAAAGATACGGACAGGCAGGTCAGGCACATGGCAAGTGCCAAAACGAGGGACAGGAATTTCTTCATAGTAGCCTCCTTGTGTACATGTCGAGGGGTAAACAACGTCCTTTGGTTACTGCAAGCATACCCTTTTGACAGGCGCTTGTCAATAGATTTATCAGAATTGTGAACAATTTTTTATAAGTACCCAACAAAGTATAAATTTTTCTGTGCAATACATTGCAAAAACGAATTTAAGACATTATAATACAAATTCGTCGCTTTTGTAAAGCACCTAATCGTTTCCTCGCTGCAAGAAATCGCCTGTCCACTGGAAGAGGTGGGTCTTCAAAAAGAAGGTCATTGTCTCTGTCCTCCCTTCATCCATGTTATGTGTGTGTATGATGCCACTTTTTGCAGAAGAAAGCAATAGGGATTGCATGAAAAAAACAGATAAAATGCAATTTATGACGCAAAACAATCATATAAGACGAATATTTGCATGCGCCGACTCAAAATTATGCACAAATAGAAAAACAGACGATGCTGGTTTTGATGTTTTGCTCAGGCAGGGAAAAGTCTTCTCCCTGTCGAATAGAAGAGAAAGATTCCGAAATATGAAGGAGGATTTCCTCATGTCCATTACCCCCCATGATATTGCGAAAATGCTGGATCATTCCACCCTCCAGCCCTATTTGACCGAGGATGACATTCGCCACGGCTGCGAAGTTGCCCTGAAGTACGACTGCGCCAGCGTCTGTGCCCGCCCCTGCGACGTGCCGATCCTTGCTGAAATGCTTAAGGGCAGCGATGTGAAGGTGTGCACAGTTATCGGCTTTCCCCACGGCTCCCACGAAACCGCTATTAAGGTGGCGGAAAGCAAGCTGGCACTGGATGAAGGCTGCCAGGAGCTGGACATGGTGCTGAACATCGGCAAGCTGAAGCATGGCGACGACGCTTATGTGCAGGATGAAATTCACCAGCTGGCGGAAGTGGCGCACAGCCGCGGTGCCATCCTGAAGGTGATTCTGGAAACCTGCTACCTGACCGACGAGGAGAAGGTGCGTGCCTGCAAGCTGAGTGAAGCAGCCGGCGCAGACTTTGTGAAGACCTCTACCGGCTATGGCTCCAAGGGATGCACCATTGAAGATTTGAAGCTGATGCGAGCCAGCGTCTCTCCCCATGTACGGGTGAAGGGCTCCGGCGGCATTCGCGACCTGGACACCGTGCTGTCTGCTCGTGCGGTGGGTGCAAGCCGGTGTGGCGTCAGCGCAACGGAAAAGATCATGGCAGAGGCTGAGAAGCGGTATGCGGAAGGTACCCTGAAGGAAGTTACCGACCTGAAGGAAATGGAAGGCGGATACTGAGAAATTGGATTCGTCGGCTGAGCGGTGCCTGTAATTAGTTTTCTCTGAACTGTTTCATGAACGATTTGGGGTGTGAGTGCAGGAGGATGCTTTTGATGCAAGAGCATTCTCCTGCATTTTTTGCATCATACTGGTCGAATTTTACCTGCATGTGCATGATTTGCACATTGTGCACGGGAAATGTGCACGATTTGCACGTGACTTTTCGCAGATTTGACCGTAAAATAGGGGCATGACAGGCAAGCTTGCTAACAAAAAAGGAGTGAAGTTCATGAACGAAATCAAATGTCCCCATTGCGGTGAAGTCTTCACGGTAGACGAAGCCGGCTATGCAGCCATCGTGGCACAGGTTCGCAACCAGCAGTTTGATGCGGAAGTGCGCGGCAGGGAGGAAGCCCTGCATCGTCAGCTGGAAGCACAGCAGCAGGCTGCATTGACCGCTGCGGATGCAAAGCGTCTGGAAGACCTTGCTGCTAAGGAGCAGGAGATTACCCGTTTGAAGGAGCAGGCCAAAGCAGCAGATGCCGAAAAGCAGCATGCGGTGGAGGCGGCAGTGCAGACGCAGCAAACGGAGCTCATTCAGCTCCAAGCCGAACATGAGCGTGACCTTGCCGCCAAGGATCAGGAGATCATTCGCCTGAGAGAACAAGCTAAGGCTGCGGATACCGAAAAGCAGCATGCGGTGGAAACTGCAGTCCAGGAACAGCAGGAAAAAATCATTCGTTTGGAAAGTGAACTCCGGCATGAAAAGGATGACCGTGCCGCTCATGACCGGGATGTGGCAGATCAGCATCGGCGAGACCTGGCACTTAAGGATGAAGTCATTGCTCAGTACAAGGACTTCAAAGCCCGTCAGTCCACGAAAATGATTGGTGAAAGCCTGGAGCAGCACTGCCTGATTGAGTTCGACAAGATTCGCATGACGGCATTTCCACGGGCGTACTTTGAAAAGGACAATGATGCCCGTACCGGCAGCAAGGGCGATTTCATCTATCGTGAAAGCTCTGAGGATGGCATTCCATTCATTTCTATCATGTTTGAAATGAAGAATGAGATGGACACCACTGCTACGAAGCATCGGAATGAGGATTTCTTCAAAGAGCTGGATAAGGATCGGCAAGAAAAGAAATGCGAGTATGCTGTGCTGGTGACCATGCTTGAAGCAGATAACGAACTGTATAACACCGGTATTGTGGACGTTTCTTATCGCTACCCGAAAATGTACGTCATCCGGCCCCAGTTTTTCATTCCGATGATCACAATCCTGCGCAATGCCGCCTTGAATTCTGTGGAGTATCAGCGCCAGCTGGCTGCAGTCCGTGAGCAGAATATCGATGTTACTCATTTCGAAGAAGCAATGATGGAATTTAAGAAAGGTTTCTCCTATAATTATGATCAAGCCAGCAAACGCTTTCAGGAGGCCATCGATGAAATCGACAAGGCCATGGATCATCTGGAGAAAATCAAGAAGGCACTGCTTGCTTCAGATCGCCAGCTTCGGCTGGCCAATGATAAGGCAGAAGATCTGTCCATCAAAAAGCTGACCAAGGGCAATCCGACCATGCGGGCTAAGTTTGAAGAGGCAGGAGCTGACATTTCATAATCCCGCATTCCTCTTCAATAGGGAATGAGGTGCAATCTTGTCGCTGTCCGCAAAGACCCTACCGGTGGCAGCCACGTAAGCATTCTGTAATGTATGAAAACTCCCTCTTCTGCATGGAAGAGGGAATTTTCATGTTCCGCTACTTTTCAAACATGGTCACAACCTTTTCACGGGAAGTTCATGTTCGTGTCATGTTTCACCGATAGAATCAAGGCATCAAAAGAAAGGGAGGCGGTCGAAGCTGAAATCCTTGTCCAGAGAGGACAAGCTGCCGGATGATTCCTTGCCGTGGCCACGGCGGGACGGACAGCGAACCGAATCCATCCGCCGCAGCGCAAACAATTCCTTGCCATTCGGCAAGTCTATATACATATAAAGAAGCGGAGAAGCAATTTATGATCAGCTTCTCCGTTTCCCCTTTACTTGCTGACGTCGATCCATCCGGCGGCGCCACTGAACCGTTCTAATTCTTCCAGGGTGATCTCAATGGCACTGCTTGCCGTGCCGCAGGCAGGATACACCGTGGTGAATCGCTTCAGGCTATCATCCAGATAAATGGTTACCTCCTTGGGAATGCCAAAGGGACAGACGCCACCGAAATGCAGTCCGGTACAGTCCTCTAATTCCTGGGCAGTCATCATGCGGGCTTTGCAGCCGAAAAGATGCTTGTACTTGGCATTGTCTACCCGGGCATCCCCAGCCAAAACGATCAGCAGAGGTTTTCCGTCTGCCATAAAGGAAAGCGTCTTGGCAATGCGTGCGCCTTCGCAGTGGAGGGCCTCCGCCGCCAGCTCCACCGTTGCGCTGGAAACATCTAATTCAATGATTCTGTCCCCTGCACCAAAGGGGGTCAATGCCTCACGGACGTGGGCTGTGGATTCACCATTCATCCTTCATGCTCCTTCATTGTGAGAAATTTCGGTTAATGCGGATAGAACTGCCTGACGGAGGGAAGCACCCTGCTGAAGATGCGCCAGGATACTGCCGGCACGGCTGTATGCTGATGCGGGAACGTCCGGCCTTGCCGGAATCAGAACACCCTCTTGCGCAAGGTGCAGCCAGCCGTTTCCATCCTGCAGGCGAACCACCACGGCGTTTCCACTGAGGTTGGATACCATGGCGGCGGCAATGGCAACGTCCTCCTCCCGGGTAAAACGACGCAGCTCTTCCTCGGTCACGTGCACCACCGGGTGCAGGGAAAGCAACTGCACCATGGTTTCCGGAGGAATCCTGCACAAGGCATCGCCGGGGACAAAGTGGAGTGCCTTGGGTGGATGCTCTGTCAGCAACGTACCCAACCCACTAACGGACAGCAGGGCTTCGCCATCCAGCAGCACTTCCTCCTGACGAGCGGCTAAAGCATTCCGCCAAAGTTCCGGCACAGGCAGAACGCAAGGCGAGTCAAACAGCACGGCTTCTTCGCCTATTTCCGTGCGGAGCAAATAACGACGAGGCTGCGGCGCATCTGCCGATGCAGCGATGGCTGCCAAGGCTTCCGGCTGCCGGGCAATCAGTGAATCCTTTCCGCACCAGGTCATGATATGCCCTTTACCGCCGGATTCCCGAAAGGTGAGGAAGGCATCAAGCAGGTTGCCGGCAGGGCGTATCTGCCTGCCCAAAATGGGAAATTCATCCCCATCCCGAGGCAACGCAGAAAGCTGCAGGGTTGTTTCCTCCCAAATGATTCCGATGAAAAGCATGACTGTCTCCTGCAAAGCAATAGGGCTTCCCAACGGAAGCCCCATCGCTTGAAAAAATCTTGTTATTGCGGACGTTCCTTACCCAGGAAGCAGAAGGCCAGCGTACCGGGACCGCAGTGGGCGCCGATGACGGGACCAACCCATTCTACACGAACGTGCAGGCCGGGAATCTTTTCCTCCAGCAGTGCCTTCAGCCGCTGGGCATCTTCCGGTGCGTCTGCCTGCAGGATGATGCCGCAGGCTTCCGCCGGGTCAAGAATGTTTTCCACTGCCTTGTCCACGATGTAGTTGATGGCTTTCTTCCGGCCGCGCACCTTGTCCACGCTGGCCAGTTTGCCTTCCTTGCTCATAATGATGATGGGCTTCAAATCCAGCATGGTGCCCAATGCTGCCGCCGTGGGGGAGATGCGTCCGCCGCGCTTCAGGTACTTCAGGTCGTCCACGGTGAACCATGCCTGCGACCGGGTACGGTTGGCTTCCACCCATGCAGCCACTTCTTCCATGGACTTGCCTGCACGGTACATTTCATGAGCCTTGAGGATCAAAATGGTCTGAGGGGCGGAAATGGACAAGGTATCCACCACGATGAACTTCCGCTCCGGGTACTTCTTCAGCAGCCGCGCCTGTGCTGCACGAACTGCCTCGATGGTGCAGCTCATCTGGCTGGAAAAGGCCAGGAATAGCAGGTCGTGCTCCTTCAGAATGGGTTCGAAGTATTCCAGATAGGCTTCCTCGTTCAGTGCCGAGGTAACGGGCTGGGCTCCTGCCCGCATTCGGTCGTAGTAGCTTTTGTGATCGATGGTCTGACCCAGATCGTCAAAGTATTCCTTTCCATCCAGCGCATAGGGCATGTACACCACGGGGATGTCCAGCTCCTGCTTCAGGGCAAACGGCAGATCACTGTCGCTGTCCGTCATGAAGATGTAGTCCATTGAAAAACCTCCTTAAAATGAAACCAAGGAAAAAAGAAGACAATATGACAAGCGTATTGTACTAAAAGAAATGAAAAAAAGCAAGGGACGGAAACGGCAGGGGACAGGATATTCATCCCGAAAGCAGGATTCCGCCTCTTCCGGGAAGAATAGGAGAGCAGCTGGATTTCTCCAGCCCAGACCACATGCAGGGAAAGGGGTTCCTCCCATGTACAAAACCGGCGTTTATTTCGGCCGTTTCTGTCCGCCCCATCGTGGGCATTTGTATCAGATCATTCAGGCTTCCACCAAGTGTGAGAAGCTGATTGTGGTGATTTCCGATAATAAGGTTCAGACGGAGCATCTTTGTGCGGCGGACGGGCTGCCTACCATTACGTATCAGCTGCGGAAACAGTGGCTGAGTCAGCAGGTGCAGGACATGAGCCACATTTCCGTCCGTGTGCTGGACGAAACGGACATCCCTGAATACCCTGACGGCTGGGTCATGTGGTCGGAAAGAATGCGGCAGGTCGTGCCGGAAAAGATTGATGCCTTCTTTGTGGGGGATCGGGACTATGACGATACCCTGCAGCACTTTTTCCCGGAAAGCGCCATCGAGATGTTTGATCCGACCAGAAGCCGCTACCCCATTTCCGCTACGGATATCCGCAAGGATATTCTGAATCACTGGCACTATATTCTGGGCCCTGCCCGTCCTTTCTTTGCCAAGAAGGTGCTGATTGCCGGCACGGAATCCTGCGGTAAAACCACCCTGACCAAGTGCCTGGCGAAACTGTACAACACCTCCTGGTCGGAGGAGGTGGGGCGGTACTATGCCCGGGATTACCTGGGCGGAGACGAAACCATCTTCACCGATGAGGACTTCGGCCGCATGGCTTACCTGCAGGCAGAGCAGGACTATCATGCTATGCGTACCGCCAACAAGGTTTGCTTTTTCGATACCGATGCCGTGGTGACCAACTACTACAGCGAACTGTACATGGGACACCGCAACAAAATGGTGGAGGCCTATATCAACCCCAAGCGCTACGATGTGGTGCTGTACCTGAACCCGGACGTGACCTGGGTCAGCGACGGTATGCGCCTCAACGGCAGCCAGGAGCGTCGGGAAATGCTCAATGAACATCTGCTGAGCATGTATGAAGAATTCGGCTTCAAGGATAAGATCGTCCAGATTCGGGGCAACTACAATCAGCGGCTTACCGCTGCCATTGATCTGGTGGACGGCATGCTGAATCTGGCGCAGAAATAAACGTCCTTTTGGTTTCCACTTTTCTTACCAGAATGACAACTTTGAGTAAAACTTCTTCTTTTCTTTCAGGATAAATTCATGTATAATACGCTTAACAGAATGAGGGGAGGAACCGCTGTGCCTAACGAATTTGAAACCACCAAGCTGAGCCCGATCCAGGAGTCCGGCAATGAGGCGCAGGACATCCTCATGTACGTGTATTCCGCCTTGCAGGCCAAGGGATACGACCCGATTACCCAGCTGGTGGGTTATATCATTTCCGGCGATCCCACCTATATCACCAGCCATAACCAGGCTCGCAGCATGATTTGTCGGCTGGAGCGGGATGAAATTCTGGAAGAGCTTGTGCGCTTCTATTTGGCGGAGCATACGGAAGCATGATGAAAAAACGCCCTCTGGGCAAAACTGGGTTGATGGTGTATCCGCTGGCTTTCGGCACGCTGACCGTCAGTTCCATGCAAAAGGGCTTCCGGCCGGAACGGGCTGCGGAGCTTATCCTGTATGCGGCGGAAAAGGGGATCAACCTGTTTGATACGGCTCAGCTGTATGATACGTATGAACCTCTGCGCCTTGCGCTGAAAAGGCGGCCAGATCTGCTGATTTCCACCAAGTCCTATGCATGGGATCGGCAAGGGGCGGAGGCCGCCTTTGAGGATGCCCGCAAAAAGCTGGATATGGACGTGATTCCCATCTTCCTCATGCATGAGCAGGAAGATCGGCTGACCCTGAAGGGGCATCGGGAGGCCTTTGACTTTTATCTGGAGCAGAAGGCTAAAGGAAAGATCCGCGCCGTCGGTTTTTCCACACACCGGGTGGCGGCTGTGGATTATGCGCCCCGGTATCCCGGCTTGGATGTGATCCATCCCCTGATCAACCGTACCGGCGTGGGCATTGCGGACGGCACCCGGGATGAAATGATGGCCGCCATTGAGCGAGCCCATTCCGCAGGCATCGGCATTTATGCCATGAAGCCCTTGGGCGGCGGTCATTTGCTGCGCGAACCCAAGGAAGCGTTTGATTATCTTCGTTCCGCTCCTTCGGTAGATGCCATTTGCTGCGGCATGCAAAGCGAAGCGGAAATCGATGTGAACCTTGCCTTGGCAGAGGGATTAACCCCCGACCCGGAGGCACTTACCCTGACCCGGCGTGAGCCTCGGCATCTGATGATTCACGATTACTGCCGCGGCTGCGGTAAATGCGTGCAGCGCTGCCGTCAGGGCGCACTGTCCATTGTGGATGGGAAATGCGTCTGCGATCAAAGCAAATGTGTGCGCTGCGGTTACTGTGCGCCGGTATGTGAGGATTTCTGCATCAAGGTTGTGTAATCTGCTGTGTCCGTAAGGTTGACAAAGGAGGTTGGCAAAGATGCGGCACAAGTTCACCAGTTCTCCGGGTCTTTTCGGCGCTACCAACTTTTATGATGAAAGCGGTCGCCTGGCAGGGTACAGCATGGGGAATGCCTTGGGCGGCACGGATTACTTTGATCCAAGCGGCAGGCGTGTAGGCTATAGCCTGGATGGCGTGCTCAGCAATCAAACCTTCTACGATACTGCCGGACGAAATCTTGGCTACAGCGTTGACGGGCTCTTCGGCAGTGAGGATTTCTACGATGCGGCCAATCGGCACGTAGGTTTCAGCACGCCCGGCCTTTTCGGCACCAATACCTATATGGATGAGTCTCCGGATCCCTTTGCCGACGACGGAAATTTTGACGATGGTCTCGGCTTCGGGGATGACTTCGGCGGGAATGACGGTTTTAACGGAGGATGGTAATTGCGTGGTGGCACTTTCACCATCCTGATACTCCGGCAGCGGGATGATCTTGTCCCGCTGCCTTTCTTTCATCACAGAAAAGAGGACACCGCATGGAGAAAATGCTGCTGCTGCGCCCCGACACATCCTATCTGGATGAGATCAGTGCCTACCGCTCTGAATTTTTGACTGCCGGCAGTTCAATGGACGGCACGGGGATGCTGCGTCAAACAGATGCCACTGAATGGCTGCGGCTTGTTCCGCTGTACGAACATCCGGAAACCGTGCCGAAGCCCCTCGTCCCTGCGACCCAGTTCATCTACGTCCGGGAAGCTGACCGCCGCCTTGTTGGGATGCTTCAGGTGCGGCATTGCTTAAACGATGCGCTTCGGCTTTACGGCGGTCATATCGGTTATTCTATCCGCCCGTCTGAACGGCGCAAGGGCTATGCTTCCCAGATGCTGAAAGAAGTCCTTCCTTTCTGCAAGAGCCTTGGCCTTGACCGCGTCCTCATCACCTGTTTCAAGGAAAACGAGGCCAGCCGCCGGGTTATCCTGAAGAACGGCGGCGTATATGAAAATACCGTCCAGCACCCTCCGGAAAACAGGGAGCTGGAACGGTATTGGATTGCATTATGAAATTATGGTGATGGGCTTCTCGTCATGCCGTGTAATCAAACTGCGCCATGTACATGGACGCATACACGCCGCCTTTTTCCAACAGCTCCTGATGGGTGCCGCTTTCCACCAGCCGGCCGTGATCCATCACCAGAATCTTGTCCGCCCCGGTAATGGTGGACAGCCGATGGGCGATCACAAAACAGGTGCGCCCCTTCATCAGCCTCAGCATGGCTTCCTGAATCAGCTTCTCCGTACGGGTATCCACGTTGGAGGTGGCTTCATCCAGAATCAGCATGGAGGAATCCATCAGCATGGCTCTGGCAATGGTCAGCAACTGCTTCTGCCCCTTGGAAATGCTGGTGCCGGAGGCAATCACCGGAGTATCGTAGCCTTGGGGCATGGCCTGAATCATCTCATGAATGTGGGCAGCTTTGGCAGCCTGAATCACTTCCTCACGGGTGGCATCCGGGCGGCCGTAGGCGATATTCTCGTACACCGTGCCCTCAAACAGCCAGGTATCCTGCAGCACCATGGTAAACTGGCTGCGTAGGCTGTCCCGTTTCAGGGTTCGAATGTCCTTTCCATCCAGCAGGATGGCCCCATCTGTTACATCATAGAAGCGCATCAGCAGATTGATCAGCGTGGTTTTGCCGCAGCCTGTTTCGCCTACAATGGCAATGACCGAGCCTGGCTTGGCCTCAAAGTTCACCTGATGCAGCACTTCCTTCCCCGGCGCATAGCCGAAGGAAACATGCTCCACCCGCACGTCTCCCTTGCAGGGAGAAGCGTCCAGAGCATCTGCGGCATCCGGCGTTTCCGGTGGCAGGTCGCACAGGGTCAGCACCCGTTCCGCTGCTGCCAGGGCAGACTGAATCTCACTGAGAATGTTGGCAAATTCGTTAATGGGGCCGGAAAACTTCCGGCTGTACAGCACAAAGGAGCTGACACCTCCAAGGGTGATCCCTCCTGCCATGTACATCAGCGAACCGAAGATGCTGACCAGTGCCAGAGACACATTGTTAATCAGGTTCACCGTGGGGCCGGTAACGCTGGCGGTATAGTCTGCCTTCCAATTTGCTTCCACAGCACCGTCATTCTTGGCGGTGAAGCGCTGATGAAATTCCTGCTCCTGATGATAAGCCCGAACGGTTTTCATGCCGGAAATGGTTTCCTCCACGAAGCCGTTCAGTTCTCCCAGCTTGCGGGAACGTGTGCGGAAAAGAGGACGAACCTTCTTTGCACGGTACCGTGTGAAGACAATGGAAATAGGAATGGTGAATACAAAGATTAGCAGCAGCTGAGGAGAAATAGAGAGCATCATGGCAAAGGAGCCTACCACGGTAATGGCACTGGAAAGCATCTGCACCAAATCCGTGGACAGGGAGCTGCCCACCGTATCCACATCGTAGGATAGGACAGAAATCACGTCGCCGGTTTGATGGGTATCGAAGAAGCTGACCGGCAGCACCGTCAATTGGCGGAACAGATCCGTGCGCATTTGCTTCACCATGTTCCGGGAAATGGCGATCATCAAGGCAGACAGTCCCCAGCTCATCAGCGCGGACAAAGCGGAGAGGCCTACCATCCAGCCTACATAGTAGATCACCTGGGGCATATCCACCCCGTCAGGCTTAATGGCATCGATAGCATACCCGGAAAGCTTGGGACTCAGCAGTGCCAGCACATTGCCGATCACCGACACAGCCACCGCAGCGGCGATCAGCAGTCTGTATTTGCTCAGGTATCTTCCCAAGCGGCGAAGCACATGCATGGAGTGTCCCTTCGGCTTGTCAAAAGCCATGTTGCCCATGGGGCTAATACCGCTGCCAGCCATTACACGGCCTCCCTTCCGCTTGGATGCTGTTCACTGCCCAATTGCAGCAGGCACAAATCGTGGTACAGGGGACAGCTTTCCTTCAATGCCCCATGCTTGCCGTAGCCTACGACCCGGCCATGATCCATTACCAGAATATGATCTGCCGCCATCACTGCTGAGACACGCTGTGCCACCAGCACCGTGGTGGTATTTTGGTATGCCTCCCGAATGGCGTGGCGAAGAGCCAGATCCGTCTTAAAGTCCAAGGCACTGGAGCAATCATCCAGCAGCAACAGCCGTGGCTTTCCGGCCAAGGCGCGGGAGATCAGCACACGCTGCTGCTGGCCGCCGGAAAGGTTCCTGCCCCGCACGTTCAGGGCAAAGTCCAGCTGATCCTCATTCTGCCGGATAAACTCCGCCTGGGCCCGCTCCGTGGCGGTCAGCAGGGATTGATCGTTGATCTCCCGGCCGAAGCGGATGTTTTCCCGAAGGGTGTCTGCCATCAGGAAATCATTTTGGAACACAATGCCCACGTTCTTCCGCAGCTCCTCCGGCGGAATGGAGGCAATGTTTCTGCCCCCGATGCGGATCTCTCCCTGATCCGGGTCGTACTGGCGAAGCATCAAGGCAAGCAAAGTGCTCTTCCCTGCGCCTGTGGGGCCGATGATCCCCAAGGTTTCCCCTTCTTTTAAGGAGAAGGAAATGTCCTCAACGTCCGGCCGGTGTTTATTGTACGAAAAGCTGACATGATCGAAAACCAGATAGGCGTCTTCCTGCACGGGCGGAATGTCCTTCACCTTCAGTTCGGATTCCATGGCAAGGATTTCGCCGATGCGCTTGGCACTGGCCTGTCCCTTGGAATACATCATAAACAGCCGGGATACGGCCAGCAACGCGTTCAGAATAATGGTAAAGTAGCTCATGAAGGCGATGATTTTTCCCGGCTGGGACACGCCCATGGACACCCGAACAGCACCCACCAGCACCACCGCCGCAAGGCCGATGTTCAGCAGCAGATTCACCAATGGGCTGACCATGGCCATGGTCATGGAGGCGTCCTTCTGGCTGTCCGCCAGCGAAGCATTCACTTCATCGAACCGATCCCGTTCCCATGCGGTTCTGGACAGGGCACGCACCACTCTGGCGCCGGTCATGTTTTCCTGAATCTTGCGCACCATGCCATCTTCGCATTGCTGCACCCGGGTGTATAGGGGCAGTCCTCGCTTGGAAATGGTGACCACCACCACTAGCAGCAGCGGAAGAGTGGCCGCCATCACCAGGGTAAGCACCGGCTCAAGGCAAGCGGCAACAATGAGCCCTCCCAGCAGAAGGATTGGTGCACGAACCCCCATCCGCTGCATACGATCCACCATCTGATGCACATTGTAGGTGTCGCTGGTCAGCCGAGATACCATGGAGGAGTCCGTAATTTGATCTCGCTGGGCAGCGGAAAGGTTTTCGATTTTGTCGAATAAATCTCTGCGAATCTTTCGGGTCATTTCCCGGCTGATGCCGGTGGAAAGCCGGTTGGCGGTGCAGTTGCCCAGCCAGGCCAGCACGGCACACAGCAGCATGCCAATCCCCATCATCCACACACCGTGCATGTCCCCTGCTGGGGCGTAGTCATCCAGAATGATGGACAGCATGCTGGGCAAAAACAGTTCAATCACCGTGCCGCCGATCTTGACCAGCATCTGCCAGAAAAGCCGGCCGTAATAGGGCTTTATGTAGGTTCGGATGAGGTGCATGGTGCTTCCCCTCCCTTCACATAGGCTTCTGCCCGCTTGGCGACCCGATCCAGGAGATTGCTGAGGGTTGTCTGCTCTTCCTCCGTCAGATCCTGCACCAGATATGCCCGCCAATCACCCAGCATGGTTTTCAGCCGCTCCTGCATGGCCAAGGCTTTTTCCGTGGGATACAGCCGGAGCACCCGCCGATCCTTGGGATCACACGCCCGCTGGATATAGCCCTGCTTTTCCAGCGCTGCCACCTGCCGGGTGACGCTGGACTTATTCACGCACAGCCATGCCGCAAGTTCCTCCTGGGTCATGCCCGGATTTCTGAAAAGAGGCAGCAGATAGGGAGTCTGACAGCCGTTTATGTCCGAATCCTTTAATTGATGATCCCGGTACATCATACCGCATCGATACGTTACATTGATTTGCCTTGTTAAGGGCGGCATAGGAAGGCCTCCTTTTTCGTTGCGTACGCAACTATTATAGGAAGGCCGCTGTTCCTTGTCAAGGTATCACGCAATAAAAAAACAGACAGGTTTCGTCCCGTCTGTATGGTATACCGTTTTACGCTTTTGCTTCCTTGGGGCTGCGCTCTTCCTCTGCCAGCACTTCCCGGCAGATGGTGTGTTCCGTCTTCACCCAGGTGTGCTGATTCCGGCAGAGCAGCAGACCCACCACCTGATTGACCACAGCCACCAGCATGTTCACCACAAAGCTGACGATCATCAGCGGCAGGGTAGAAATCTTGAAGGGAATCTTGTTATCCACCCAGTCTGCCAAATAGAACAGGGCAAAATAGCTGTAGATGAAGAGCACTAACCCTGTAATCATGGCTGCATTGCTGGTAGGCACCGGGTGATAGTCAAAGGCCGGAATCATCAGCAGCAGGGAAATGATCAGCTGCAGCGCCGCCACCACATAGGAGGACAGGCTGTACATGTATGTCAGCACGCTGATGAACTCCCGGAAGCTGATCTTCCCGTGAAACAGGCTGGAGAACACCTTTCCCGTGTTCTTCAGGCACACATACCAGTGCCCCTGACCCCAGCGAAGCTTCTGCCGCATGGAGGCCATCAGCTTGGTGGGCTTTTCATCATAGACCCGGCAGTTGTGATTCCACAGAATCCGCTTGCCGGCCAGGGTCGCTTCCACCTGAATTTCGAAGTCTTCCGTCAGGCTCATGGTGGTCCAGCCCCCCCGCTGATACAGGTAGGCCGTGGAAATGGCAAAGCCCGTACCGCCAATGGAGCAGTTCAGCCCCCGGCGATGCTTGGCCAGCTGGAAGAACCGGTTGGTAACCGTGTAGCTGGTGTAGTAGAACCAGGCCACAATACCCTTCTTGTTCTTGGCACCCAGATAGCACTGAATGAAATCCGGCTTTCCTTTGTCCAGGTATTGGCTGTTTACTTCCCGGAACATGTTCCGATCCATCAGGTTGTCCGCATCAAAAATCATCAGCAGATCGTACTGTTCCTGATAGTTGCCCACAGCCTCCAGCGCCTTTTTCAGGGCGATGGGTTTGCCGGTAGCATCCTCCGGGTGTTCCCGGTGAGTTTCGATCACCTTAGCGCCGTGGCTCCGTGCCACATCCGCTGTCCTGTCTGTGCAGTTATCCGCAATGATATAAAAATCATACAGCTCCTTGGGATAATCCATGGACTGCAGATTTTCGATAATATCCCCGATCACGGCTTCCTCGTCGTGAGCAGGCACCAGTACCAGAAAGCGGCTTGCAGGATCATGATCCTGATAGTCCTTCGTGGCGCGCTTAAAGCCGAACAGCGTCAGATACATCTGGTAGACCAGCATCACCATCAGCCATGCGCCAAGCACCGCCGAGATCCCCTCCAGGATCCGTCCCACCACTGCCACGTAAGTTCCTCCTTCAAATCTCCCCGTACCTTGCAGAATAGGTACAAACCCTACTAATTAAAGCCTATTTGCATACGTTTGTCAAGAATAATATGGGGGTTTGCCGCGGTTCTCAGGAGGATAGGCATCATTTACCCCTTTGCCTCTGCAGCAAGCTTTGCAATGATCTGCCGGGGAAAATCAATTTTCCCATAATAGTCCAGGATCTCCCGCACATCCTCCAAGCAGGGCAGGCTGGGCTGTGCTCCCACCCGGGACACAGTGATGGCCGCTGTATTCCGGGCAAAGTCCATGGCCTGCACCTGATTGAGTCCGGCGCAAATGCCTACGCAGAAGGCCGCAACAAAGCTGTCCCCTGCCGCAGTTGGGTCAGCGACCGGCACATCCGGCACACTGGGCAGATAGTGCAGCCCCGCATCGTCCCCTAATGCGGCTCCGTTTTCGCCCAGGGTAATCAGCACATGTTCCACGCCCTGACGGCGGAGCGCATCGCAGGCGGCTTGTACATCCGCTTTGTTCAACTTCTTTTCCGTGCGAATCGGTATACCGGTCAGGGCAGCGGCTTCATGCTCATTGGGGGAAAGATAGGTGGCGCACTGCAGCAGTTCCGCCGGCATCACAGCCGCCGGGGCAGGGTTCACCATAACCGGTACGCCTGCCTTTTTCGCCCACTGGGCCACGGCTACGTTCACCGCCATGGGAATTTCAAACTGCAGCAGCACCATGTCAAAATCAGCAATGTCCTTCTCCAGGAAAGCAACGTCCTCCACGGTCAGGGTCATGTTGGAACCGCCGACAACAATGATGCGATTGTGCCGGTTGCCCTGAGCATCTTCTTCCAGCAAAATGGTGGCGATGCCGGTGAAGGCGCCATGGTCATCCCGCAGTACACGCTGCACGTTGACCCCGGCTTTTTCCGCAGCCGCCAGCACCTGGTCGCCAAAGCTGTCCATGCCTACCTTGCCCACCATGGTCACCTGCGCACCCAGCCGAGCCGCCTGCACCGCCTGATTGTTGCCCTTGCCGCCGGGTGCTGTGGTGAATCCCTTGCCCAATACAGTTTCGCCGGAGGAAGGGAAAACGCCGGTGGTGGTGGTTAAATCCATGGAGAAGCTGCCCACCACGAGAATACGAGGTACACTCATGATTCATCCTTCTTTCCTGTGCCGTGCACGGTTCTTTTCTTTCATTATAGCATATCCGATAACGTTTTTCATAATGCTATCGCATACAATCCTTCAAATAAAAAGAAAAACGTGAAAAGAAGAACGGAGGGCCTTCTCTCACGAAGTTCCTTCCGTTGCTTTTCTTACACGTCCACCCGCTTGCCGTAGGGGCTGATGGCTTTCATGGGGCACACCAACACGCACAGGTGACAACCTACGCAGACCCGGGGATCCATCACCGGTTTGACGCCAACCAGCCGCAGTGCTTCATGTCCGCCATCACGGCAGGAAAGCACGCAGCGGCCGCAGCCAAGGCACTTCTGCCGATCAAACTTGGGCAGCAGTTTGGTTTGCCGGTTCAACTCCTCCAGCTCGGTGACGTTCTCCACCCCCAACCCTTCCAAGTCGGACAGGTGTGTAAGAGCCTTTTCCCGAAGGTACCAGGTAAGACCATCCTTCAAGTCGTCGATAATCCGTGCACCGTACTGCATCACGGAGGTGGTAATCTGCACATGGTTTGCCCCCAGGAGCAGGAATTCCGCTGCATCCCGCCAGGTATCAATACCGCCCATGCCGCTGATAGGAAGGGGCTTTGTTTCCGGGTCAGCCGCCATTTCCCAAATAAATCGAAGGGCAATGGGCTTCACTGCCCGTCCCGAATAGCCGCCCACGCCGGAACGCCCACGGACAGAAGGCTCTGTGGTGTACGTATCCAGGTTCATGCCCATTAGGCTTTTCACGGTGTTAATGGCTGCAATGCCGTCTGCCCCATGCGCCATGGCCACCCGGGCAAAGGGGCGCATGTCTGTCACGTTGGGGGTCAGCTTGGCCAGCAGCGGAACAGTGCATCCCCTGCGCGCTGCTTCCGTGCACTGGGCAACAGCCTCCGGGCTTTGGCCGATGTCTACGCCTAAATTGTGCTGCTCCATGTTGGGGCAGGAGAAATTACACTCAATGATGTCCGCTCCGGCCTCCTGGGACAGCCGTGCCAGCCGCTCCCACTCCTCATCATTTCGCCCCATGATGGATGCGATGATGACCTTGGTGGGATAGTCTTTCTTCAGCCGGCGGATAATAGCCAGGTCTGCCTCCAGTCCGTTGCAGGAAAGCTGCTCAATGTTCTTAAAGCCGCAGAAGCCGTGCTCTGCAGGCAGGGCAGAATATCGAGGGGAAGCCTCCCGGGGAATGAAGTCGCACATGGTCTTGAAGCAGGCACCTGCCCAGCCCATGTCAAAGGCACGGGCGATCTTTTCGTAGGTGCTGGCAACCACAGAGGAAGACAGCAGGAAGGGATTCTCCAGATGCACCCCGAGGAATTCACAGCTTAGATCCACCGGTGTGGCGGGAATGTCTTCCCAGTTTTGACGATCCTCATGCAAGCAGGTTAGCACCCGCTTGATCTGAATGGGATTGCCGCAATGAGCGCAGGCTTTTTCGCAGGGCGCCGGGCAATCCTTGCAGGGATTCTCCTCACCGAGCCGCTTTCCTGCCCCTACAGGATTCTCAAACCGAAGGGAGCGCAGCAGGCGAGCCGGATCAATCCCTTTAGGGCAGGCACCGGAGCATCGGGCAGGTTCACAAAGCAGGCAGCGAGCTACTTCTTCCACAGGGATGGATGTTTCGTATTGCATACAGCTTCCTTTCTCCCCGCAGGGCACAGTTGAACAGAGGATTAGGCCTGCAGGGCTTCACAGGCGTCCATCCACAGCTTGACTTCCGCATCGGAAGGCATCCGCCAGTCTCCCCGAGGGCTGAGGGCAATGGAGCCGATTTTCACCCCGTCCGGCATACAGTTCCGCTTGAATTGCTGGTTGAAGAAGCGGCGATAGAAGTTTTTCAGCCACTTCAGGATGGTGGCCTTGTCGAAGTCCTCCGCAAAGGCAGTGCAGCACATGGCATAAATCTTTTCGGGACGGAAGCCGAACCGCACCGCATAATACAGGAAGAAATCATGCAGGGCGTAAGGTCCCACCAGGTCTTCTGTCTGCTGGGCAATGTTGCCCTTTTCATCCGGGGGCAGAAGCTCCGGACTGATGGGCGTATCCAGAATCCGCAGCAGCACCTGCCGGGCAGGAGCAAAATCCTCTCCGTCCGCCGCTGCCTGAATCACCCAGCGAACCAGGGTTTTGGGCACACCGCTGTTGACACCGTACATGCTCATATGATCCGCATTGTAGGTGCACCAGCCCAGGGCAATCTCCGACAGATCTCCCGTGCCCAGCACAATGCCGCCAAACTGATTGGCTACATCCATCAGGATCTGGGTGCGCTCACGAGCCTGCGCATTTTCATAGGTCACGGAATGGTCGCTTTCATCATGACCGATGTCCCGGAAGTGCAGCCGAACCGCCTCATGAATGGGAATTTCCCGCTGGCTGACGCCCAGGGTGCGCATCAGTTCCAATGCGGACTGATACGTCCAGTCCGTGGTGCCGAAGCAGGGCATGGTGATGCCCAGAATATTTTCCCGGGGCTTGCCCATCATGTCCATGGCTTTGCAGGCAGCCAGCAGGGCGAGGGTGGAATCCAGCCCGCCGGAAATGCCCACCACCACCTTGCCGCCGGTAATGGCCAGCCGCCGTGCCAGCGCCGTGGCCTGCATGGCGAAGATCTGCTCGCACCGCATCTGCCGCTGTGCCTTGTCCGAGGGAATGAATGGATGCTTGCCCACCCGCATCAGGGTCGGCACATCATCCGGCAGGTACAGGCTGCCGGTATAGGAGGCAGAGGCGCTTGCTCCTTTTTGCGCCCACCGGGCAGCCGCATCCCGGAAGCTGGACTGCCGCAGACGGTCCGCACGAATCCGCTCCACATCGATGTCCGCATACAGGAGATAATCATCGGCCAGGTAGCCTTCATTTTCTTTCAGCATGGTGCCGCAGGAGGCAATCATGCTGTGGCCGGAGAAGACCAGGTCGCTGGTGGATTCGCCGCTGCCGGCGGATACATACACATAGCCGCACAGCTCTCGGGCAGATTGCTGGCGAACCAGCTCCTGCCGGTATTCCCGCTTGCCGATCAGCTCGTTGGAAGCGGAAAGGTTCACAATGATCTCTGCCCCGTTCAGTGTCAGCAGAGTGCTGGGGGGAAGGGGAGACCAAAGATCCTCACACAACTCCACCCCGAAGGCAACTCCGTCCCGGCTGCGAATCACCTGGGGCTGAGGCCGCATTTTCGACAGCAGGATGTTGGCAGATGCAGTCTCCTGGGCGCCATCCTCCGGCAGGGTGGAAAACCAACGCTTCTCGTAAAATTCTCCGTTATTGGGCAGGTACTCCTTGGGAATCACAGCCACGATGCCGTCCGTATCATCCCGATGCAGCACCACTGCACAGTTGTACAGTCCGCCGTTTCCTGCCACAGGCGCGCCGACCACAGCCGTCAGATCTTCCGGCATTTCGCTGCACAGACGCTGAATACCGTTTAGCACTCCATCCAGCAAGGGTTTTTGAAAGAACAAATCGCCGCAGGTATAGCCTGTCAGGGATAATTCGGGGAACACCACCAGAGAGGCATGATGTGCGGCAGCTTCCTTCATCATGGCCAGATGAGCTTCAACATTTTTCTGCACATTGCCCAGGTGAAGATGGGGCACCGCAGCACCGACACGTACCAAACCTTTCATGTGCATGAACCTCCCTAAAATTCCTTCAGTTCTGCCTGCAAATGTCCTGCATCATCGGCCGTCAGCAGCGCCAAGCGGCCATCCGCTGCACTGCCGGGATTCAGCAGAAGCAGCCCGTCCTCCGTTTTGCATAAAGGACAGTGGGTGTGACCGAACAAGGCGGCCTGACAGCCCAGTTCCCGAGCGTGATGAGCCAGTACCCCATAGGTCTGCTTCACTGCATAGTGATGACCGTGGCACGCCAGCAGGTACGCATCGCCCAAGCGAATCAGCCGCTGCATGGGTACGTCTTCCACACCCAGGTCGCAGTTGCCCTTGACCCCGACGGGCACACACTTGGGATCCCGCATAAGCAGGAAATTTTCCAGCCGCTGAAAGTCCCTTGCGCCATCTCCCAGGTGAATGTAATAATCCACAGATCCTGTGGTTCGCCACAGCTGCTCCAGCATCCACCGAAGCCCTTCTTCATCCCCATGGCTGTCGGAAAGAATCACCGCCCGCTTCATTTGGCAGACTCCTTCATGACCTCCAGCATCTTTTCACAGGCACGGGCGCGGTGGCTGACGGCGTTCTTTTCTTCCTCCGTCATTTCGGCGAAGGTCTTGTTCAGCGGCTCATACAGGAACAGAGGGTCATAGCCGAAGCCGCCTTCCCCGCGCTCTTCTTCCAGCAGCAGACCGGGGCATACACCTTCCACCACCTTAGGTTCCTCGCCGGGGATTTTCAGTGCCAAGGCACAGTGGAAAGCCGCCGTCCGGGGGAACTTGCCTTTCATCCGCCGCAGCAGCAGGGCATTATTGGCCTTGTCATCTCCGTGAACGCCGGCATACCGGGCAGAGTATACCCCGGGTTCGCCGTCCAGTTCATCCACGGCAAGGCCGCTGTCATCTGCCAAGGTGGGCAGACCGGTGGCTTCGCAAACCTTTTCCGCCTTGATAACGGCATTCTCCGCAAAGGTTTCTCCCGTTTCTTCAATTTCTCCGCGGAAACCGGCGGCATACATGCTGATAACGGTGTAATAATCCTTAAAGATGTCCTGCAGCTCCTTCAGCTTGTGCTCGTTGCCGGAAGCTACCACCAGCGGCGGTTTGGGATCAATATGCCGAACCCGGTCGCCCAGGGCGCGCCGCTGCGCCTTCATCAGGGCACGAATGCCCTTTTCCCCGTAGGTCATCAGGGTATCCAATTCCTCCCGGGTAAACGCCCGGCCTTCTCCTGTGCCCTGGAGTTCAATAAACTCGCCGTGTTCATTCATCACCAGGTTCATGTCCACCTGGGCATGGCTGTCTTCCTCATAGCACAGATCCAGGCAGGGGGTATCGTTGACCACGCCGCAGGAAATGGCGGCCACTTGATGCCGAATGGGGGACATGGTCAGCTTACCTTCCCTGACCAGCTTATCCACGGCGCAGGTGAGCGCTACCATGGCGCCGGTGATGGAGGCGGTGCGGGTGCCGCCGTCGGCTTCCAACACGTCGCAATCCAAGGTGATGGTTCGTTCACCCAGCAGCTCCATATCTACGGCCTGCCGCAGGGCACGACCGATGAGCCGCTGAATTTCTACGCTCCGGCCGTCCTTCTTTACCCCGTCACGCTTCTTCCGCACGCCGGTGGAGGCAGGCAGCATGGCATACTCCGCCGTGACCCAGCCTTGTCCCTTTCCCTTCAGAAAGGGAGGAACCGTATCCTCAACCGAGGCAGTGCAGATCACCCGGGTGTTTCCGGTGGCGATCAGGCAGCTGCCGTCGGCGGTGCGTACAAAGTCGGTTTCAATCTTGACCTTACGGGGTTCATCAGGGGTACGTCCATCAATGCGCATGGTTTGTTTTCCTCCTTGAGGGTTCAACATGAGACGGTGTTTTGCTCTATCAGCATGTCAGTCTTTTTCAGACTGTCTGACGGCTTCCTTGTTGGTGTCAATGGTTCCGCGGTAGACCACCAACCGCTGGTAGAAATATTCGGTGACAAAGTTGATCAGCATGTTCAATGCTTCCACCAGCCAGTGGCTCATACCTGCACGATCCAGTGCCGTGCCCCACCAGGCAGACAGGGGCGTGAACACCAGATAGTACAGGGCGACCAGTGCCATGGAACGGGGCAGGCTGGCGTCAGAGCGGAAGGTATATTTCCGGTTAAAGGTAAAGTTCCACAGTACGCTGAGCACCAGCGATGGGACGTAGCTCAGCCAGTAATCCGTCAGGCCGAAAACCTCGTGCAGCAGCGTATAACTGCCCACCTGAATCAGTCCTGCCGAAGCAGAGAACAGGGTAAACTTGACGGCCTGCCAAAGATCCTTCTTTTTCATCTTAGTTCTCTTCTCCCTTGTGCCATACATGGAAGCAGTTGCCGCCCGCCCCCTTGGCGTGATACATGGCCTGATCCGCTTGGCGGTACAGCTTGTCAAAGGTCATGCCTGTATCCTGGGCATAAGCAATGCCCAGGCTGGCGGTAATGGCCACGCTCCTGCCTGTTTCATCGGTCATCACTCGCTGCACGGTTTGCACCAGCAGCTGGGCACGGCTTTCCAGCAGCGCAGTGTCCGGAATATCCTGCATGAAGATCAGGAATTCATCCCCCCCCAGGCGGCACAGCACGTCCGTAGCACGGAACAGTCCCTGTACGTCTCTGGCGACTTCCAGCAAGGCCTGATCGCCGAATTGGTGCCCCAGCTGGTCGTTCAATTCCTTGAAATGATCCAGGTCAAAGAGCATCATGGCTGCATCCTTGCTGCCTGCATACAGGGCGGCGGTAATGCGCCGCTCCGCACAGGCTCGGGTGTTCAGCCGGGTCAGGCTGTCCGTATCCCGCTGATTCACCAGCTCCGCCCGGCCGATAATCTGGCTCAAACGGTTGTGGGTGCAATTCTGCATCACAGCCTGATTCACCAGGAAGAAAATGCAGATCGCCAGCGTGTCCGACGCCACGTTTCTATGCATGGGCGAAAGCGCCACACTCAATACATAGCAAACGGACAGGAATGCATTCACCAGCGTCAGCCGCAGGGGATAGTCCAGAATGTATACGCACATGAGAAGCTGCATGCCGCAGAAAAGGGCGGTGGCATTGGAAGTCTCCCGGGTGCAGTTGAAGTAGATAATGACCAGGCTGAAGCAGAAGCCGATCAGGTAGGCGCCGTTGCTGGGCCATTTCTTTCCCTTGATGTGCTGCCATTGCCCCACAAACCAGGCAATGAGGCAGATAACGATCAATGCCGCCACCTCCGGCAGCAGGGAGCGAATATCTTTGATGATCAGCACCGGAATCAGGGCAATGACGCACAGACCTGCCATCATGCGGCACAGCACCTTCAGCAGCTGCCAGTTGGTGGCCACCACTTCATCTGCATACAGCCGGAACACATCCAGGGAATATCCGCCGTAAAGGAAGCTCTTCAAGGTTCTTGTCAATCTCTCTCGCAAGCGCATGGTTCCCTCCTTCTGGCGATGCTCATACCAGGCGCAAAGCGGGCTGCGCATTCAGGGTCAGAGAGGCAATCTCCCCACGCAGCAGCCGGTAATAGGCCGCTGAACCGATCATGGCGCCGTTGTCCGTGCACAGTCCAAGCTTAGGCATGTACAGGGGTAGTCCCGCCTTGTCGCAGGCCTCCTGCATCATTCGCCGCAGCAGCCGATTGGCGGATACCCCTCCGGCCATGGCAAGGGCCGGCGCATGGGTTTCTTTGGCGGCCAGCAATGCCTTGTCTACCAGGCTGGAGACCACTGCGTACCGGAAGGTTGCGGCCATGTCTGCCTTGTTCAGGGTTTCTCCCTTCTGCTCTGCCTTGTGGACAAGGTTCAGGAAAGCAGTCTTCAGCCCGGAAAAGGAATAGTCATACCGCCCTTCCGTGTGGGGGTGGGGCAACTGAAAAGCGTGGGGATTGCCTACCTCTGCCAGCGCATCAATGCGGGGACCGCCGGGGTACGGAAGCCCCAGCACCCGGGCGGCCTTGTCGAAGGCTTCGCCTGCCGCATCGTCAAAGGTTTGCCCCAGCAGGGTATACACCCCGTAATCCTCCACCCGCACCAGATGACTGTGCCCGCCGGACACCACCAGGCACACGAAAGGCGGCTTCAGGTCTGGATGGGTCAGATAGTTGGCAGATACGTGGCCCTCAATGTGGTTCACCGGAATCAGGGGCTTTTGCAGGGCGTAGCTTAAACCCTTCATGCAGTTAACGCCGGTCAGCAGCGCCCCCACCAATCCGGGACCGTAGGTCACGGCGAGAGCGTCAATGTCGTCAAAGGTCATGCCGGCCTCTGCCAGTGCCTGATCGATCACCCGGTCGCAGGCCTCCACATGGGCGCGGCTGGCAATTTCGGGCACCACGCCGCCATACAGGGCATGAAGGTCAATCTGGCTGAAAATCACATTGGCACAGATCTTGCGTCCGTTTTCAATAATCGCCGCAGCCGTTTCATCGCAGGAGCTTTCCAAGGAGAGAATCCGTACAGTATCCTTTTTGCAAAGGCTTGCTGCTTTTTCGGCCATGGCCTGTTCAAAATCCATTACGGTACCTTCTTTAATCGGGAATTCGGGAAAATCAAGGATGACGCTGCCGGTGGAGGAGAATGCCCGCAACCACCGTAGCAGTCACCAAAGCGGTTAGCCAAAGCCCGGCAATAATGGCCGCCCAGTCCACAAAGAATTGGGTGGGCATCAGCCGAATCAGCAAATCCGTCTGGGGATTGAGCAGCCACAGGTCATTGCTGAAGAAAGTCTGATGAAAGCGGACAAACAGTCCTTCAAAGTCTGTCAGTCCCCACACCACCAGCGTCAGACACAGGAGCAGCACCAGCCCGTTTCCGGTCAAGAATCCGGCGGTGCCTCTGCCCCAATTCTTGCCCAGCACAAGGGTTAGGATGCACAGGCAGGCTGCGGCGGCTGACAGCAGCATAATGCCTCTGCACAGGTGGAAAAGCTGCAGGCAATCTGCCATGTGGGTCTGCTCTCTGGTGTTGAAGCAGCTGACTTCCATGCCTTCATCATTGGTGAAGGTGTACTGGAAAGCGGTGTTGCCCCCTGCCAGGTACTTGGCAATCATGGAGGCCATGCCTGCATATTCTGCATCCGGCAGGCCTGTCTCCCCATAGGAAGTATGGCTTGTCAGCATGGACTGCATCACGGACGAGGAGGCAGCACTGCCGCCAATCAGGGCGGACAGCGTGAGCACTGCCAGGGACAGGGACAGCAGAAGACCCACAAGAAACATGCAGGCTCGTTTCATGGCAGGCGCTTACTGCATCTTCAGGTAGGCAGTCACGAAGCCTTCCAGGTTGCCGTCCATCACGTCCTCAATGTTGCCCACTTCGTAGCCCGTCCGGTGATCCTTCACCATGGTATAGGGCTGGAACACGTAGGAGCGGATCTGGCTGCCCCATTCGATTTTCTTCATTTCGCCCTTAATGTCCGCCATCTGCTGTTCCTTTTCCCGTTCACGGATTTCCAACAGCTTGGCCTTCAACATCTTCAAGCAGGTTGCCCGGTTCTGCACCTGGTCACGCTCGGTTTGGCAGCTGACCACAATGCCGGAAGGATAGTGAGTCATCCGCACGGCGGAACTGGTCTTGTTCACGTTCTGTCCGCCTGCGCCGGAGGAGTGGTAGGTATCCACCCGCACATCCTTCATGTTGATTTCGATTTCTCCGTCATCATCGTCCAGAATGGGCGCAACGTCCAGGGAAGCAAAGGAGGTGTGCCGACGGGCGTTGGCATCAAAGGGGCTGATGCGCACCAGGCGGTGCACGCCCTTCTCACCGCGGAGGTAGCCGTAGGCATGGTCGCCGCTGACCTCGAAGGTAACGGACTTAATGCCTGCTTCATCTCCGTCCAGCAGATCCAGCAGCTTCACCTGGAAGCCCATCTGCTCGCAGTACCGGGTGTACATGCGGTACAGCATCTGGGTCCAGTCCTGTGCTTCCGTTCCACCTGCACCGGCGTGGAGGGAAAGGATGGCATCGGAATCGTCATAGTCGCCCCGCATCAGGGTTTCCAGCTCCAGCGCATCGGACTGCTCCTTCAGTTTGGTCAGTTCAATGCCGATTTCCTCGCCCATGGAGTCGTCATTTTCCTCCTCGGCCAGGGAGATCATGACTTCAATGTCGTCCGCCGTGGAGAGAAGCTTCTCGTAGTGCTCCAGCCGATCCTTCAGCTTGCCGAGCTTCTGGTTCACCTTGGCAGAATGATCCGCATCGTTCCAGAATTCAGGCTGATTCATTTCTTCCGTCAGCTCGTCGATTTGCTCCCGAATGTGATCCACATGCAGGGCTTCGCCGGCCGTGATGATTTGGTTGCGGACGTTTCCCACGTCCCGGGTATATTGTTCCAGTTCCAGCATTGTACAGCGTATCCTCTCTTTAGAAAACGTGGATTAGAAAGCGTGGGGTGTATCCGTTGTGCAGTTCCGGCCTTATTCAGCCTGATCCCGGCCGCAGCAGTTCTTGTACTTCTTGCCGCTGCCGCAGGGGCAGGGATCGTTCCGGCCTACTTTTTCAGAGGCCTTGACACGACGGGGCTGCTTGGGCTGATCTCCGCCGACCCGGGCTTCCACAGGCTTCACCTGCTGCACTCGTTCCGGCTGACGCTGAATCCGTGCCTGATACAGGCGGCGCACCGTGTCCTCCTGAATCAGGTGATTCAGTTCCGCAAACATGGCGCCGGCTTCGATCTGGTACTCGGTGACGGGATTCTTGCCGCTGTAGGCACGGTAGCCGATGCCGTCACGGAGCTGATCCATGGCGTCAATATGATCCATCCAGCGGCGGTCAACAGAAACCAGCAGCATGGTGCGTTCAAATTCCCGCATGTCCACGCCGATTTCCGTCAGTTCCTTTTCCCGCTCTTCATAGAAGGCATGAGCATCCTGCTTCAGTGCCTCAATAAAGGCGTCACGGCCGTCCTCATCTGCAATGGCCTTGCATTTTTCCACACAGCCGTGGTGCAGGCACAGGTTCTCCAGATAGTTGGTCAGCTGGGTCATATCCCAGTCCGCACCATCCGGATCCACGCAGAAGCGATCCATGGCAAAGTCAATGATCTTATCCGCCATGCGGGCAACCGCTTCGTGAACGTTCTCACCCATGAGCACCTGACGGCGCTGACGGTAGATTACCTCACGCTGACGGTTCATGACATCGTCATATTCCAGCACGTGCTTACGGATGTCGAAGTTCCGGCCTTCAATCCGCTTCTGAGCCGCTTCGATCTGCTTGGTCAGCATGCCGGCCTGCAGGGGCTCGTCATCCTTGAGACCCAGCCGTTCCACCATGGCGCCGATACGCTCAGAGCCGAACAGCCGCATCAGGTCGTCTTCCAGGGAAATGAAGAATTGGGTGGAACCCGGGTCGCCCTGACGAGCGGCACGTCCGCGGAGCTGGTTATCGATCCGGCGGCTTTCATGCCGCTCCGTGCCGATGATGTGCAGACCGCCGGTCTGCAGCACGCGCTCATGCTCCGCATCGGTTTCCTTCTTGAATTGAGCGTACAGCTCATTGTAGCGGCTGCGGGCAGCCAGTACTTCTTCCGCCACTTCCTCATTGTGGCCGGTGGCGTTCTCGATCATTTCATCGTCGAAGCCTTCCTGCCGCATGGCACGCCGGGCCAGGAAGTCCGCATTGCCGCCCAGAAGAATGTCCGTACCACGGCCGGCCATGTTGGTGGCGATGGTCACTGCACCCCAGTGACCTGCCTGGGCTACGATTTCGGCCTCCTTGGCATGGTTCTTGGCATTCAGTACTTCGTGAGGGATATTCTTGCGCCGCAGCAAGCCGGAAAGCATTTCACTGGTTTCTACCGTTACGGTGCCCACCAACACAGGCTGTCCCTTGGCGTGGTGCTCTTCAATGGCAGCCAGCACAGCGTTGAACTTGGCTGCCTTGTTCTTGTACACCATGTCGTCCAAATCCTTACGGATGTTGGGCTTATTGGTGGGAATCTCCACCACGTCCAAGCTGTAAATGCCCTGGAATTCGGCCTCCTCCGTCTTGGCGGTACCCGTCATACCGGCCAGCTTTTCATACATGCGGAAGTAATTCTGGAAGGTGATGGTGGCCAGGGTCTTGCTTTCTCGCTCCACCTTCACATGCTCCTTGGCTTCAATGGCCTGATGGAGACCTTCGGAGTACCGGCGGCCGATCATCAACCGTCCGGTGAACTCGTCCACAATGACCACCTGACCGTTCTGTACCACGTAGTCCACGTCACGCTTCATCAGCACATTGGCACGAAGGGCGCAGTTGATGTGGTGGTTCAGCTCGGCGTTCTCAGCATCGTTCAGGTTTTCAATTTCGAAGGCGCGCTCCACTTTCTGGGCGCCTTCATCCGTCAGGGCAACGGATTTTTTCTTTTCATCCACGGTGTAGTGCTCGTCCCGCTTCAGGTTCCGCACCACCATGTCTGCCTTTTCATAGAGCACGGTGCTCTTTTCACCCTGGCCGGAAATAATCAGAGGCGTACGGGCTTCATCGATCAGGATGGAGTCCACTTCGTCCACGATGGCGTAGTGATGACCGCGCTGTGTCAGCTCCGACTTGCGGATGACCATGTTGTCCCGCAAATAGTCGAAACCCAATTCGTTGTTGGTGCCATAGGTAATGTCGCAGGCATAGGCTTTGCGCCGTGCGGCACTGTCCATATCATGGACGATCAAGCCAACGCTGAGCCCCAGGAAGCGGTGCACCTTGCCCATCCATTCGCTGTCACGGCGAGCTAGATAATCGTTCACTGTCACCACATGGACGCCTTTGCCGCTGAGCGCATTCAGGTAAGAAGGCAGCGTAGCCACCAGGGTCTTGCCTTCACCGGTCTTCATTTCGGCAATTCGTCCCTGATGCAGCACGATGCCGCCCAGCAGCTGCACATGGTAGGGACGCATGCCCAGCACCCGGTCATCCGCTTCACGAACGGTAGCAAAAGCTTCTGGCAGAATATCATCTTCCGTTTCGCCGTTTTGCAGCCGCTGACGGAATTCGTCCGTCTTTGCTCGCAGCTGTTCATCGGTCAGCTTACGGTACTCGTCCTCCAGGGCTTCCACAGCCTCCACGGTTTTGCGGAGCTTTTTGATTTCCGCATCCTTCCCGCCTCCCAGCAGGCGCTTTACAAAATCAAGCATACTTTATCTCCTTAATGAATGAATCATCCTCTTATCCGGTCAAGGCCTAGGCCAGGAACGGGGAGCCCATAGCATGGAAACTCAAAATATAGTATACCATTAAACCCCTGTTCCTTCAAGAAAATATTCAGGAAAACGGTGACAGCTGCGGAACGAAGGGCGGAAGGAGATTGCGCATGGCAAGAAAAAAGCCTCCCTCGAGGTCAGCAGACTTCGAAGGAGGCAAACAGAGAAAAGAATGCGCAAACTTATTTTGTCATATCGGCGGCAAGGGCCTGATCAATCAGCTCCTGCAAGGCCTTTGCCTGACTTTCGCCGGTAATAGCACCCACAATGGGATCGCCTACCAGGTTGCCATTCCGGTCAACCACATAGGTGGTAGGATAGGCAAAAATGTTCTCGGTGAACTGACCGGCTTCGCTGTCGCTGGCAAAGTACACATTCTGATAGGTGGCACCCTTCTTTTCCAGCACGGCCTTAGCTTCTGCAATGGCATCCGCATCTCCGTCCAGGGTGAAGGCGTTAATGCCGATGAGGGCACCGCCCTTTTCAGCCAGTTCCTTGTTCATGGCATCCAGCTCGCTGAGCTCGCCCACGCAGGGGTTGCAGGTGGTAAACCAGAAGTTTACGACTGTTACTGCATTGGCGGCAAAAAGGTCGCTGCTGTTCACCACATTGCCGTCCAGATCCATGCCTTCAAAGGAAGGAAACTTTTCGGCAGTGTCATCCATGGTTACGGTTACGCCGGCAGCATCAGCGGATACTTCCATACCGCTGTCCGTGGACACTACCATGCTTGCATCCGCAGGCACGCTCATGGTGCCGGTGTTGCCGTCAATGGCGTCCTGCTTGGCGTTGGGATACACAGCCAGCAAGGCTTCCACATCATCTTCGATGGTCCGGATCTTTTCTGCTTCCCCGGTGATCAGGGTCAACTCTTCTGTCGTGAACTGATCTTTGGCGGATTCAATGGTATCCAGCAGAAATTTGCCGTAGTTTTCCCCGGTGGCAACGGAGATCATCGCCTTGTCCTTATCCATGGCCATGAAAACCTTTTCCCACAGGGCGGCATTTTCGCCCAGAATGGCATTTTCCTGATCCTTCAGTTCCAGGTACTTGGCGGCAGCTTCTTCAGCCGTCATGGTGGTGTCAACCTCTGCCCATGCTGTGCTTGCGAGGGCCATGCTGCACACCAGCACAAGAGTCAGCACCGTCATCAAAAACTTCTTCATGGTTGTTCCTCCTGTTCTTTCACGAACTGAATTTTTTGCGGCGCATCGGCCGCTGCCTTATCTTTACCGGTGCCAAAGCCGTAACGATAGCGCACAGCCTTGGTTGGGCAGGCACGAATACACATTCCACATCGGATGCACTCGGTGTGGTTAGGGGTTTTGGTCACGTTCACGTCCATCTTGCAGACCTTTGCGCACTTCCCGCAGGAAACGCACTTGCGCTGATCCACCTTCATCTGACACAGGGAGACCTTGTTCATCAAGGCGTAAATGGCGCCCAAAGGACACAGCCACTTGCAGAAGGGACGGTAGAACAGCATACTGAGGATCACAACCGCTACCAACACAAAGAACTTCCATGCGAACAAGTCGCCCAAGGCTTCCCGAATACCGGAATTCACAATGGACAGGGGAATGGCGCCTTCCAGCACGCCTTGGGGACAAAGGTACTTGCAGAAGAAGGGATCCCCCATCCCTACGTCATTCACCGCCAAAGCCGGTAAAAGGATGACCATCACCAGCAGAATGACGTACTTCAGGTAGGTGAGGGGTTTCAGCTTCCTGGTGGAAAACTTTTTGACGGGAATCTTGTGCAGCAATTCCTGGAACCAGCCGAAAGGACAAAGGAATCCGCAAATGAACCGCCCCAGCAGAACGCCGAACAAGATCAGGATGCCCACAATATAATAGGAAAAGCTGAACTTGGAAGAACCGATCACCGCCTGCAGGGAACCGATGGGGCACGCGCCGGTGGCTGCCGGACAGGAGTAGCAGTTCAGCCCGGGCACACAGACGGTTTTCGCATCTCCCCGGTAAAGGGTGCCCTTAAAAAAGTTGGGCAGATGGATGTTGGTCAGCAGCGTGGCTGCAGCCTGGATCCATCCCCGGAAGCGGGCGAACAAATGGGAAAAGCCCGAAAATTTCTTACCCAATGCCCACACACTCCAGACAAATCTTGATAGCCTTGCTCAGCACCGTGTCGGCTTCCCCCCGCCACACGCCGAAGCAGATCATCACCACGCCAACGTACAGCAGCAGGCTCTGAAAAAGGATTTTCTTTCCGTGGTTCAAGCACATCACCCTTTCCGCTTTCATGAGGCCATCATAGCACAAGGGAGGTAAAGTCCCCGTTAAGAAAAGAAAGTTAACACAAACCTTATCTCCTGCTGGTATAATAGAACAGAACCGAGGGGAATGCAAGATGCAATAAGGAGAAATGACCGATGCGGTTTTTGGTAATCGAGGATGAACGGGAACTGTGCCAGACCATTGCCCAAAGCCTGCGCCGCCTTGCCTATAGTGTAGACTGCTGCTATGACGGCGAGAAGGCTCTGGAAATACTGGAAGCGGAGCAATATGATCTGGTACTGTTGGACTTGAATCTGCCCGGTAAGGACGGCATGACGGTGCTGCGCATTTTCCGCCAGTGGGATCGGGAAACCCCGGTGCTGATTCTTTCCGCCCGCAGCGAGGTGGCGGATAAAGTCGAAGGCCTTGATGCCGGCGCAAATGACTATCTGGCCAAACCTTTTCATTTGGCGGAATTGGAGGCGCGGATCCGCAGCCTGACCCTGCGCCGGTTTACACAGCAGGAAACGGTGCTTCAATGCGGTGAAATCACCTTCGACACCCGTGCGAGGACAGCAACCGCCCATGGTCAGACTTTGCCCCTGACCCGGAAGGAAACCGGCATTCTGGAATACCTGATGCTCCATCAGGGACGGCCGGTCAGTCAGGAGGAACTAATGGAGCATGTGTGGGACAGCAGCGTGGATAATTTCAGCAATGCCATTCGGGTGCATATATCTGCCCTGCGGAAGAAGCTTCGGAGTGTGCTGGACTATGATCCTATTCGCAACCGCATCGGTGAGGGTTACGTCATGGGAGGTGAAGAGCCATGAAGCGGCTTTCCCTGCAGTGGCGCATGACCCTGCTGACTTCTCTTTTGATTGGCGCAGCCTGCATGGTCATGATGCTGCTGATGTGCTTTTCCGGCAATCATTATATGGATGCGATCGGCGCTTCCATACAGGACTACACCGCTGACGGCGCCGTTGCCTTTGACCCTGATCCGGGCATGCATGAGGAACTGACCATTGTGATTTTGGGTGCCAAGGAAGGCTTCAGGGCAACCAACTGGTATATTACGGCGGCAGTCACGCTTCTCAGCGGTGTCATGGCTTATTTTGTCAGCGGACGGGCATTGAAGCCCCTCCACGCTTTTGCTGCCCAAGTGGAAAAAGTCCAAATGAACAATCTGGCGGACATGCGTATCAATGAGGATACTTTGCCGGAGTTTCGCCAACTGAGCTGTTCGTTTAATCAGATGCTGGAGCGGTTGGACAGCGCCTTTGCCGCCCAGAAGCAGTTTACTGGCAACGCTGCCCACGAGCTGCGTACGCCTTTGGCACTGATGCAGGCCAAGCTGGAGCTTTTTTCGGCGGAGCATCCGCAAGCGATGCCGGAAACAACGGCCTTTTTATCCTCTTTGAAGGAACAGATGGAACGGCTGACCCAAATGACCAAGACTCTGCTGGAAATGAGCGGCCTTCAATCCCTGCCACGAAACGAGCAAATTCAGCTGGAACCCATGATGGAGGAAATTTGTGCCGATCTGGCTCCGCTGGCGGAAAAGCAGCACATCACCTTGTCTCACGAAGGAGACGGTACCATGCGGGGCAGCGATACGCTGATCTATCGCCTGCTGTACAATCTAACAGAGAATGCCGTGAAGTACAATCGGCCGGGTGGCAGCGTCCGCATCACGGCCCGTCAGAAAGGGGATAAGCTGATGGTTCGCGTGCAGGATACGGGGCTCGGCATTCCGGCAACGTACCACCAAAGCGTATTTCAGCCCTTCTTTCGGGTGGATCAATCCCGCAGCCGTGCTTGCGGCGGCGCAGGGCTGGGGCTTTCCTTGGCCTGGGAAATTGTCCGGCTGCACGGCGGAACGATCCGGGTGGAGGAGAGCAGCGACGAAGGCACCGCCATCCTGGCAGAGCTGCCGGCAGAAGACAGTTCTAATGCGCTTGCCGACAACGGAAGACCCTGATTGCAACTCTTTGAAAAAAAACCTTTTCAAGGAGAATGATTTATGATACAATGGTTTGCGGACTTTTTTGCCTGCCCGCAGGCAGAAAGATCTACGGAAAGGCAAGTGAAATGTCATGACAGCTTCCGAAAAGCTGATCCAACACCTCGGATTGGGCGCGGCTGATGCTGTTGCCGTGCATAATCCGTCCAATATGTTTTATCTCACCGAAGGCTACACCGGTGAAGGCGTGGTGTACATTTCCTGCAAACAGCGGGTGATTGTTACCGATTTCCGCTATACCGAACAGGCCGAGCGTCAGGCACCCGGGTTCAGGGTGGTCATGACCGATAAGGATTGCTCCCACAGCGCATGGCTGGCCAAGCTGTGCAAAGAGGATGGCATTACCACCCTCCGCTACGAGGACGATTACCTGACGGTGAAGGATTTCGAGGGTCTCCGCAAAACGGTGGGGGATATGCAGTACATGCCTCTGAACCGTGCGCCAGAAGTGCTCCGGCAGGTGAAGACCGAAGCCGAGGCTGCGGCCATTCGCAGTGCCTGCGCCATTACCAGCAAGGCCTTTGATGAAGTGCTGGGCAAGATTCACGAAGGCATGACCGAGAAAGAGCTCCGTATCGAGCTGGACTTCATCCAGCTGAAGCTGGGCGCTCAGGGTAATTCCTTTGACACCATCATCGCCTCAGGTGTCAACGGAAGCCTGTGCCACGCCGTGCCTACGGATAAGAAGCTGGTCAAGGGTGAAATGATCACCATGGACTTTGGCTGCAAGGTAGGCGGCTACTGTTCCGACATGACCCGCACGGTGGCGCTGGGTGAGCCTTCTGCCGAAATGCGCCGCATCTATGACACGGTGCTCCATGTGCAGACCATTTGCGAGGACGCTGTGGCACCCGGTAAGAACTGCTTTGATATTGACAAGATGGCTCGGGATTACATTGATGCACAAGGCTATGCAGGCCGGTTCGGTCACGGGCTGGGTCATGCGGTAGGCATTGACATTCATGAGAATCCCCGCTTCAGCCCCTCCTGTCATGATACCCTTGTGCCCGGTATTGTGATCACGGTGGAGCCCGGTGTGTACGTTCCCGGTTTGGGCGGCGTCCGCATTGAAAATACGGTGCTGGTGACGGAAAACGGTCATGAAGCACTGACCACGGCACCTAAGCAGCTGATTGTGCTGTAACCCACGCTAGCAATCACCTAAATCAATAAGAACATAGACGGAGGAATGGATCATGATTACTGCAGGCGATTTCAAAAAGGGTATTACCGTTGAATGGGACGGCGGCGTATGGACCATCGTGGACTTCCAGCACGTGAAGCCCGGCAAGGGCGCTGCCTTTGTCCGCACCAAGACCAAGAACGTGATGACCGGCGCCGTGGTTGAGCGCTCCTTCAACCCTACCGACAAGATGCCCAAGGCCATCATCGAAACCAAGGAAATGCAGTACGTGTACAACGACGGTGACCTGTACTACTTCATGGACAATGAGACCTACGAGCAGCTGCCCCTGAACCACGACCAGGTGGAAGACGCTATCGCTTTCGTGAAGGAAGGCACCAACGTAACCGTGCGTTTCTTCAAGGGCAGCGCCTTCTCTGTGGAAGCTCCCAACTTCGTGACCCTGGAAGTAACCGACACCGAGCCTGGCTTCAAGGGCGACACCGCTTCCAATACCTACAAGCCTGCAACCCTGGAGACTGGCTACAGCCTGCAGGTGCCCCTGTTTGTCAACACCGGCGACATGATCCGTGTGGATACCCGCACCGGCGAGTACATGGAGCGCGCCTGATTCTGAGTCCTTCTGCCCGCGGGTTGTCCACGGGCAGTTTTTCTTTCCATCCATTTCTGTGATTGCCACGCAGCATGCGTGAACAAAAGGAGGCAATGTGTTATGAGTAAGCTTACGGACCGTGTCAGTTACCTGAAGGGACTTGCCGAGGGGCTGAAGCTCAATGCCGACAAGGACACCAATCGCATGATTCTGGAGATTCTGGATGTGCTGTCGGAAACCGCCGATGACCTTTCCCAGCTGACTGAAGCTCACAACGAGCTGAACGACTATGTGGAAAGCATCGACGATGACCTGGCCGAGCTGGAAGAGGATCTCTTCGACGACGAAGATGATGACTACTATGACGATGATGACGACGGCTACGACTTCGACGATGCGGAAGATGACGAGTGCGGCTGCGGCTGTGGTCACCACCATCATCACGACGAGGACGATGATGAGGATGAGGACGACGAGGATGATGATGAAGTCATTTCCTATGCCTGCCCCCACTGCCATCACGAGCTGGAGTTCAAGGCTTCCGATGTGGACTTCGATGAAGATTATCGGTGCCCTGCCTGCGGCAAGCCTGTCTTCCCTGAGCTGACGGACGACGAGGAATAATCCTGCAAACCCAATACGCCTCGGCAGAGCAATTCTGCCGAGGCGTATTTGTCTTCAAGGCACATTTATTTGTTCCATGCTTCCCAAGTCTCCGGGGCATAGCCCAGGGTGCATTTGCTGCCGTTGCGCACAATGGGGGACTTCAGCAGCCAAGGACATTCCAGCACAGCAGGCAGCAACAGGCTGTCACGATCGTAATAACAGGCCGGGTGCTCTTTCACCTTTTTGTCCTCCCGGTCAATCAGATTGTTGAGCCCGCCCAAAGCCTGCGCCATGGTTTGCACTTCCCTCTCTCCCAGGCGGTGCTTCTTCAAATCCATCACCTGCACCGGAATGCGGCGCTCCTTAAAAAAGCGTTCCGCCTTCTGCACATCAAAATTCTTTTTGCTGATATAGAGCTGTATCATTGTTCTTCCCCCTTACAGGCGGCGAATATCATCCCCGCGGAAAAGCAGCAGATCGCACTTCCGCTTGTCCGTCAGCCGGGATGCAATCCGCTCCGTATACCGCTGCCGCAGTTCCCGTTCGTTCAGGTTGGTGGAATATACCGTGCCTCTGCCGGTGCTGCGCCGCTCATTGATCAGGTTAAATAGCTGGACGATGGTGATGTTCTCCATCAGAGGCTCACTGCCCAGGTCATCCAGCAGCAGCACATCGGTGGTCATGAGGCTTTCCATGGCATCGGCATTTCCGCCGAAGTAGGCCTTCCTTGCCGTATCCAGAAAACGATAGGCGCTGATGAGCAGCACATTCATCCCTCGATCCAGCAATCGGCGTGCCATGGCGTGCATCAGGAAGGTTTTGCCCAGGCCGCTGGGCCCCATCAGCAGCAGATCCTGCGTATCCGCCTTGGGATAACGATCCGCATAATCCCGGCACATGTCCCGAATTACCTGCATGTTTTCCCGCTGGGTGCAGGGCATGTCCGGCAAAGGCCTATTCGGGAAGACGGACAGGTCAAAGGTATCGAAAGTCTGCCGATCATCTTCTTCCAGCCCCACCTGCCGGTAAAGCTGCCGATAATAAGCCGTGCGCATACATTCACACATTTCTTTTACCGGCTCGCCCACATAGCCCGTATCCTTGCAAAGCTTGCAGCGATACACCGGAGCAAGGTAATCCTCCGGCAGCCCTCCGGCTTTCAGGCAGGCGTTCACACGGTTGTTCAGCAGGGTCATGCGCTGGGGAAGATCCTCCGCTTGTGCGGTTCCTCCCAGAATGCCCCGAACACCGTGATAGATGAGCTGCTGCCGATCCTCCAGCAGCTCCTTCAGCCCCGGACAACGGCGGATGGCTTCTTTTTGGCGGCGATCTTCTTCCTGACTGTCCAGCATGCGCTGCTGTTCGTATTCTGACTGCAGCTGACGCAGAATCTCATTACGCATTGGACTTCAGCTCCTTCAGCCGCTTGGCCATCCGTTCGGTCATGCCCTGGGTGACTTCGTACTCACGCTGCTCGTACTGCTGCTCTCGCACAACCTTTCCGACGGGTTTGGCGACCTCTTTCCCCTTCTCCTGCTGGGCTTGATAGGCTGCCCGGGAGGCTTCCATTTGAGCCGGGGTGCGAATGCCCTGTTCATGCAGGGAGGTGAGCATTTTATCCAGATAGGGTACCGGGTTTTCTGCTTTGCCGGACAGGGCGCCGCAGTGCAGGATCATTTCATCCGTCATCTGCATATCGCCCATCCACTTCTGCACCAGAGCCCGATCTGCCGCCGTAGGCTTGCCGCGCTTCCCCCATGCTTCATACAGCACTTGCAGAATATCGTTGGAGGCCTTGAATTTCATTACATAGTCCTGGGCCTCGGCAATGTTGCGGATGCCTTTCTGCTTCCAGGAGCGGAGCATCAGCTGCACATCATCAATGCCCTTGCCTGCTCGGGCACATTCCCGCCCTGCCAGCAGAATCACATCATCGGTATACAACGCCCGCATTTCATCATAGAGTGCCAGCGTTCCTTCATTCACGGTAGCACCCGTATTCATGGTATTCAAGAGCGCCTTCAGGGGAGCAATCCTTTCCGCATTGGCGGTGCGGGCTGCCTCCACCTCCTTAGCTGAGCGCATGCCCTTGCCCTGGTTCCGTTTCTTGATGCCGCCCAAAATGCCGTCCAGATAGGAAAAAGACGGATCCCCCTTGGTGGTTTCCGCACAGGCATCCAAAATAGCGTCCTCGGAAAATCCCCAGTCCCGATTCCATCGACGATACATGGCCTGCTCATCCTCTGAGGGAAGGCGACGCTTGCCCATGCGGCGAAGCACCTTCCGGCAGCCGTCATAGATGGCTTTGTCCCGGTCAAAGAAGGACTCTGCATCCTCCACCGACATGATCTTTTCATCCGCCATTTGAATGGCCAGCTTCTGCGCCGTATTGAAGGAGAAGTGTTTCCCTTTGGTTTCGATGCAGTGCTGCACCAGCATCAGCACCACGTCCGCAGGCAGATTCATTTCCTCCACCCACTCGTAGGCCATGGTCATATCGTTGGTGCTGGGACGGCGATCCGCCCCGAAGAGGGCGTACATGGCCTCGGCAAACTCCGCATAGGCATCGTCCACCGCCGGTTCCGTATTCATAAACAGCCGCTGCTTGACCGTGATGTACCGCCAGGACGGTGGATCATCGCTGATGCGGCGAACAAGTCCCTTTCGTTCCCAATGCCGATAAGCAGCGAGCACCTGCTCCGGGGAAATGTCCAGGTCGTGTGCCATTTGCTGCACACTCATTTCCGCCGTGGGGTGATAGCAATGCATCAGCCCATACAGATAAACCTTCACATAAGCGCCCCGGGCGCCGGGCATGTATTCCAGAATAAACTGGTTCTCCACCGGGGTGACATCAAACATGGCAAACTGCTCATCAAAATCAAACACCCCCATGCGAGATCCCTCCTTCATTCATGGGTTTCATTATAGCATAGAAAAGCAAGGAAGGGCAAGAAGGTGCAGAACATCGAATCAACAGAAAACCCCCTGTATCAGCAGGCTTGAGTGCTGATACAGGGGGAGTGGTCAAACTAACTTACTTGGCTGCTGCGGCATGCTCTGCGGCAATGATGCCCCAGGTTGCGCACATGGCGTGGTTGATGCCGCCGAAGTTAATCTTGCCCAGAATGTTGCTGGGGCCAAGGATCTCGCCAGCCAGGGACAGTCCGTTGATGACGGAGCCGTCTTCCCGCTGGAGATAGCCGTCTTCGTTGGCACGAACGCCGCCGGAGGTGCCGGACCACACATAGGGCACAGTCACTACAGCGTAATAGGGTCCTTCCTCAAAGGCAACCATGCTGTCGGCAGAGCGGCCGAAGGCACTGTCCGTACCGGCTGTTACGTCCTTGTTGTAGGCTTCCACGGTGGATACCAGGTTGGATGCGCCGATCATCTCTGCCAGCTCTTCCAGGGTATCTGCCTTGTAGACACAGTTGCCGGCGGCGGCTAGCTCATCCAGCTTGTCCCAGCCGTTATTCTCCAGCACAGCCTTGTTCATCATAGGATGCTTCAGGAAGGCCTGCTCCTTGTCGATCATGTTGCCGGAGATGACGGCATACAGCTTGCTTTCCTTCTGACCGTACCACATGGCGCTGGTGGCGGATTCTTCTGCGCCTACCCGGTCGCCGTCGGTGTTCACGTAGATCATGCCGGGGTACTTGTTATTGATCTGGTACCGCATGGCAAAACCGTCCGTGGGAACGCCACCGCCGTAGAAGTTCACAATTTCGTCCATGTTATCGTACACGCCGCCCACTGCCTTGGCCAGCAGGAAGCCGGAACCGTTGGAGGTGCTGGGAGCGCAGGAAATCACATTTTCGAAGCCGGACAGCTTCAGCAGATCTTCATTATAGGAATAGCCGCCGGTTGCCAGCACCACGTTCTTAGCACGGAACTCACGGTCGCCGGCCTTTACGCCTACACACTGATCCCCTTCCACCAGCAGTTCGGTGACAGTGGTGTTGTAGAAAATCTGTGCATTGCCGTCAGCAATGGCCTGCTCCAGCCGGGCATTGAGAGGCTCCAGATAAGCGTTGGCTGCGCCCATGGAGTAAGAGCCGAGGGCGCGGGTCACGCGGAGGGTCTTCATGGCGGTGTAAGCGCCGCCTACCAGGCTACGATCGCCGAAGTCAACGCCCAGGTCCTCATCCAGCCAGTCGATGGCATCCTTGGCACGTTCGGTGTGCATCTTGGCCAGTGCCTTGTTGAATTCGCCCTCGCCGCCCAGTGCTTCAATATCAGCGTAGAAGGATTCAGGCGTATCTTCCACGCCGTTTTCCTTCTGAATCTTGAAGCCTGCGCCGCTGATAGTGCCGCCGGCATAGTGAATGCAGCCGCCGGTGCGGACGCTTTCTTCCAGTACCAACACCTTCAGTCCCAGTTCTACGCCCCGGGCTGTTGCTACCAAACCGGCCATGCCTGCGCCCACAACGATCATGTCCGGCTCAATGGTCAGTTCGGTGTTCTGCTCCTCAGTTTCACCGCTGAGAGCATTCTTTACGGCCTCCATAATGCCGTTGGATGTCAGGGTAGCGCCTGCCACCGCATCCACATCAGCACTGTTGGCCGCCACGATAGCGCCGGGAATCTGCTCAATGGCCGGGTCGGATACGCCGGCCGTCTCCCCGTGATTGTTAATGGTTACGTCTGCAATCTTTCCATCGGCGACCGTTACGGTCACCTCGATGTTGGAATGCATGCCCTTGCCGGTGCCTACATAAGTACCATCGGTCAGAGTTGTTTCTGCCACGGCAGGCACGATGCCCATGAGCATCATCACAGCCAGCAGCAGGCTGAGGAAATTCCTTGCCTTTTTCATTTGTTGTCTCCTCCCTAATCGTTGGAAAAGTATAACCTTTTCTGGTGCGTATTATAATCTCCTTGACAAGGAATTGTCAAGCGTATCTTTCCTGCTTTCCATATCGTCGAGAAATTGTCAGGTTGCCTATTGCAAAATTCATGGGAATTGGGTAAAATAGTGAGTGGGAATTCCAGATGTTTTCTCGTGATGATTTAAGGAGGTTTTTCCAATGGCAGTGAAAGTTGCTATCAATGGTTTCGGCCGCATTGGCCGTCTGGCTTTCCGTCAGATGTTCGGCGCTGAGGGCTATGAAGTGGTTGCTATCAACGACTTGACCTCTCCCGCCATGCTGGCTCACCTGCTGAAGTATGATACCGCTCAGGGCTCCTACTGCGGTCGCATCGGTGAGAATAAGCACACCGTGTCCGCTACCGAGGATTCCATCGTGGTGGACGGCAAGGAAATCAAGATCTATGCCGTGAAGGACGCTAACGAGTGCCCCTGGGGCAAGCTGGATGTAGACGTCGTGCTGGAGTGCACCGGCTTCTACACCTCCAAGGACAAGGCCATGGCGCACATCAACGCCGGTGCTAAGAAGGTCGTTATCTCCGCTCCTGCCGGCAATGACCTGAAGACCATCGTGTACAACGTGAACAACAACACCCTGACCGCTGATGACCAGATCATCTCCGCTGCCAGCTGCACCACCAACTGCCTGGCTCCCATGGCCAAGGCTCTGAACGATGCATATCCTGTGCAGAGCGGCATCATGACCACCGTGCATGCTTACACCGGTGACCAGATGATCCTGGACGGTCCTCAGCGCAAGGGCGACCTGCGTCGTGCCCGCGCCGGCGCACAGAACATTGTGCCTAACTCCACCGGTGCTGCTAAGGCCATCGGCCTGGTTATCCCTGAACTGAACGGCAAGCTGATCGGTTCCGCTCAGCGCGTGCCTGTTCCCACCGGCTCCACCACCATCCTGGTGGCTGTTGTGAAGGGCAAGGACGTGACCAAGGATTCCGTGAACGCCGCCATGAAGGCTCAGGCTTCCGAGTCCTTCGGCTACAACGAGGAGCAGATCGTTTCTTCTGACGTGATCGGCATGAAGTACGGCTCCCTGTTCGATGCTACCCAGACCATGGTTGCTAAGCTGGACGACGATACCTATCAGGTGCAGGTTGTGTCCTGGTACGACAACGAGAACAGCTACACCAGCCAGATGGTTCGCACCATCAAGTACTTCGCTGAGCTGAAGTAATTTTCTGATGTGCTTTGCTCCCTCTTCCGTGTGGAAGGGGGAGTTTTTTATTCCAGTGATGATTGAAAGACAATGCTATCATTCTTCGGGGCAATCTTTCTTCCTATCGAAATCCTTTACCGAGGCTTTCACTCGTGCTATACTGGAGGCGAGAGGAGATGCTGCCCTTTGTCCAAGCCTGTGATTGGCCGGTTTGCCCCTACGCCCAGCGGACGGCTGCATTTGGGCAACGTGCTCTGCGCCATGCTGGCGTATCTGTCCGCACGCAGCCAGGGCGGACGGTTTCTCCTTCGCATAGAAGATCTGGATATACCCAGATGCCCGGCAGCACTCAGCAGAGCTGCCGTGGAGGACTTAACAGCCTTGGGCTTTACCTGGGACGAACCGCCCCTTTATCAAAGTCAGCGAAGCGAAACCTATCGACGAGCCCTGCAATATTTAACAGAGCAGGGATACACCTATCCCTGCTTCTGCACCCGGGCACAGCTGATGGCCAGCGTGGCACCCAATTTGGGGGACACGGTGGTGGTCTACCCCGGCACATGCCGGAACCTGACCAAGGCAGAAGCAGCAGAAAAGGCCAAGACAAGAACACCGGCGATTCGCCTGCGTGTCCCGGATGAGGAGATGACCTTTACCGACAGGCTGTATGGTATGCAGACAGAAAATCTGGCACGGGATTGTGGAGATTTCATCCTTCAGCGTTCCGATGGGCTGTACGGCTATCAGTTGGCGGTGGTGGTGGATGACGCTCTATCCGGGGTGACGGAGGTAGTTCGCGGACGGGATATTCTTTCCGCCACACCCCGGCAAATGTATCTCCAGCGCCTGCTGGGCTATGATACACCCTCCTATCTTCATATTCCCCTGCTGATGGATGGCGAGGGGCGCCGATTGGCCAAACGAGATCGGGATATGGATATGACGGCACTGCTGAAGCGGTTCACCCCGGAAGAAATCCTGGGGCGGCTGGCCTATGCAGCCGGACTGCAGCAGGAAATCAGGCCTGCGACATTGGAAGCATTGATTCCAATGTATGACCAGGCAAAACTGCCCAAGGACGATTTGCGGCTGAAAGGGTTTGATTAAACGTGCAAAGCACCCGCTACCTTTTCAGCATCTTCCTTTTTGCTCTTCGAAATGTTATAATATCTTCGTTCAGCATCTCCGGGATGCTGGCACCATGTTGTTTCGTTGAATGAGGTGGATGATAGATTCCATCAAGGAGGAAATTCATGAAGCGTATTGTATGCCTGATGATGTCCCTGGTGCTGCTTCTGACCATGGCCGGAACGGCTTTGGCAGACACACCCAAGCCTATTGAAACCATCCCTTATGATGAGCTGCCTGCTACCATTGATGGACAGCACCATTTTCTGCTGCTATGTGTGGATCAGTGGCATGGCAAGCCCGGCAACCTGGGCAACACGGACGGCATCGTGCTGGTCACCCTGGATACCAGAGCCCATCGTGTCATGTTGACTTCCTTTATTCGGGATGCCCTTGTGGTGCGGCCGGACGGACACATTGGCCGAATTAACTACATTGCCAAGAATTATAGCCCGGAGGATCTCTGCCAGGTTATCAGCACCCATATCGGCGTGAAGGTGGAGAAGTACATCCTCTTTGACTTCAGCCAGATCCAGACCATTATCGACTTCCTCGGCGGCGTGGATATTACCGTGAATTCCGAGGAAGCCAGCTATTTGAAGCGCTATGCCATCAGCTCCACGTCCACGACGCCCTCCATGGCCGGGGCAGGTACGTACCGCTTCGGCGGCCATGCGGCGGTGATTTACATGCGCATCCGGAAGGCCGGCGGCGGCGGCGATTTCATGCGCACCCAGCGGGTTCGTACCGTGCTGTCCACCTTGGCGGATCAGTGCCGGGAAATCAGTTGGGATGAAGCTTTGTCCCTGGTGGATAACGTGATGGCCAACACCACCATGACGAATATGAACCTGGAAGAAATGCAGCAGGCTGCATCCTATGCCTACGACTTGCGGGGCTGCACGGTGGAGGAACTGCGCATTCCCATTGACGGGGCTGCGACCCCCATCAACTATGCGGCCATGGCTGTGCAGGAAATTGACTGGCCGGCCTGCCGGGAAGCCATGCAGAATTATCTGCAGAGCAGCTTCCTGGTGCTGGATGATGAAGATTAAATTGATCGGTAAACGAGGAAGAATGCATGAAGTGTCCCCAATGCGGTAAGTGGAATCGGGCTTCCTTTCCTACCTGCCAGTACTGTGGCGCCGAGCTGCCTCAGGAAGGCAAGCAGGAGGAACCCAGCTGGCGGGCCACCTTGAAGGATGACCAGCGAAACAACGCTTATATCCGGGTGGATGAGGACGGCAATGCGGAAACCGCCCCGGATCGGCGTGACGTGCTGGCTCGGGAAATGTCCGAATTAAAGGTGCGGAAGGCGGAAGGCCGGGAAAAGCAGCGGCAGCTACGGGCAGAAGGCGCCAAGCGAGGCGCAGCTCCTTCCGGCATGAATGTGCGCAGCCACACGTCCCATGACGATTTCTGGCAAGTGGCAGACGACCCGAAGGCCACCGTCCGTATTCGCAGGCTGGATGATGAAGCAGCAGACGGCGGGCAGTTCAACGCCACACAGACCCATCGCATTATGCCTGTTGGCAATGATCTGGAGGGCGGCCGTTCCTTTGACCCGATGTGGGGGGACGAGGATGAATTCGTCGCTACCCATCAAATGCCGCCCATTCAGGCAACCCGGAACTTTACGGCTAAGCTGCCCAACCGGCGGAGAGGTACCCGGCATCTGATGCGTGCCCTGATGATTATCCTCATTGCAGGATTAGCCGGGTTGGCTTCCTTCTTCGGCTATCACTTTTTCAAGAACCGTCAGGAGACCATCAAGGAGCAGAACGCCGCCACGGTGGTGGCTTCCATTAAGAACGACTTGGCTGCTCATACCATTATGATTCCCGGAGAGGACGGCACCCAAATTTACATCCGGGAGCTGCATACCTCCTACATTGTCACCGGCGGCTTTGCTACGGTGGAGGTGGAGGATCATACCTGGTATGATGATAAGACGGATTATCTGGATGCAACCATGGAAGTTACTCTGACCCCTTTCGTGAAAACCACCTCCGGGCAGCAGAAGCCGCTGGATCCCATTACCTATGAGATCGATATTCCTTTGTCGCCCATTGAGCTGCTGACTCCGGAC
>CAVKHY010000002.1:0-38772 GCA_963656345.1 bacterium
TCATATGTCCGAGGCCATCACCGCAGAGAAAATGGCGGAGGAACTTTTTTTGAATCGCTCCTATCTCTCTCGGAAATTCAAAGAGGAGACGGGAGAAACATTGACCGACTTCATTCTGAAAGAAAAAACGGAGGAAGCAAAACGCCTCCTCCGCTATTCAGATAAATCATTGACCGCTATCGGTTCTTATCTCGGCTTTTCCTCCGCCAGCCATTTTTCAAGAGTGTTCAAAGCCTATGTTGGCAACACACCCAGCGAGTACCGAGAAAAGCACCAATGACTGCTTCACCACAGTCGAATCATGATGATAGGCCAGTACGTCAACATGTTTTTTCCAGCCACGATGTGGACTTTATCGACGTCAACAATGGCGTGGACAGCCTGTGTGGGTAAAGAGAAGGCTTTGAAACGATCCGCAACCCGTTCAACGAGCGGTATCCGCATGATGCCGTCAAGAAAGTCCATATTAGCCTGTATCAGTGGCAAGCACCTCAGCAAGCTGCCCTACGACTACCGCTGCGCCCCGAACGACAAAGACAAGTGGATTCGGACGAGAAAGTTGCGACGGTAGTCAAGCCCATCTTTGCCCTCTGTATCGACGGCACAACAGAAGATTGACGGTACGGCCGACAACGAAAAAAAGAGGAGCGCAAGCCTCTTCTTTTTCGCACAAAATGCAGGCGTGAAAAACGGCGTTTCATTCTGTTGGGGGTAAAAAATGTGATATTGGAGCATAAGAAAACCCCCGCACCTGTTACGGTACAAGGGTTTTCCACGCGGAGAAGCCGGGATTTGAACCCGGGCTGCGCTTATCGCACACTACTCCCTTAGCAGGGGAGCCCCTTCGGCCTCTTGGGTACTTCTCCATGTCAAGCGAAAGTGACAGCATGTCATATTCAGTTACTTGGTCAGTATACCATGAAATGAGAGCAAGGTCAAGATGAAATTTTTCCCATTTGTAACTTTGCACGAAACCCTGCAAATTTTGCAATTTTCTCATCCGCCCTTGCAAAAAGGAATTGCTTCCTTTATAATGAGTAAGGTTTGCGCATCGGTCGTTGGCCGGTGCTTCTTGGGCGATTGGGTCGCCCTGAATGTGCGAAAGAAGGTACACCTGCCATGCAGGATATGCAAGATGTTATCGATCGGCTGAATCACTCCGGCAAGCGCCTGAGCAAGGGTCATCGCCGCATCGCACAATATATTGTGGATCATTATGATAAGGCGGTGTTTATGACGGCCAGCCGCCTGGGAGAAAGCGTAGGCGTCAGCGAGTCTACAGTGGTCAGGTTTGCATCGGCATTGGGATACGAAGGCTATCCTCAGCTGCAGCGAGCCTTGCAAGAGCTGGTCAGTCATCGATTGACCGCCAATCAGCGGTTCGAAATGGCCACGGACATTCGTCCGGATGCAGCCCTGAGCACCGTGCTGAAAAGCGACATCCAGAATCTGCGGGAAACCATGGAAGAAATGGATCAGAAGGTTTTTCAACAGGTGGTGGATCGTCTCCTGAACGCTAAGCACATTTATGTCATGGGCATGCGCTCCGCTGCGCCCCTGGCGCAATTCATGAGCTATTACCTGAATTATATTTTCGACAGCGTACATCTGGTGGCTTCCTCCGTAGCCGATGTTTATGAGGAAATTGCCCGGATTGAATCCGATGATGTGCTGGTGGGCATCAGCTTCCCCCGGTATTCCACCCGGACGTTGGAGGCCATGCGCTTTGCGAAGAAACACAATGCCCAAGTGGTAGCACTGACCGATGGTCCCATGTCGCCCTTGAATGAAATTGCGGACGTTTGCTTGACAGCGCGCACGGATATGGCCTCCTTCGTTGACTCTCTGGCTGCACCCCTGAGTGTGATCAATGCCCTGCTGGTGGCGCTGGGACTCCACCGCAAGGAAGAACTGAGCCAGCATTTCCACCAGCTGGAGGGCATCTGGGACACCTATGCCATTTATCTTGAAGAGGAAAATGCCCATGACTGAGGTAATTGTCATCGGCGGCGGTGCTGCCGGCATGATGGCGGCACTGCAGTGCGCCCTAAGCGGCGGCAGTGTAACCTTGCTGGAAGGCAATGAAAAGCTGGGCAAAAAGGTTTACATTACCGGCAAGGGACGATGCAACCTGACCAACGACTGCACCTTGGATGAATTTATGCAGCAGGTTGCGCACAATCCCCGCTTTTTGTACAGTGCGCTGAACGGTTTTACCCCTCAGGATATGATGTCCCTGCTGGAGGAGAACGGCTGCCCCGTGGTGGTGCAGCGGGGACGGCGGGTTTTTCCGGCAACGGAAAAGGCCAGCGATGTGACCCGCACCCTGACCCGGCTCATGCAGCAGGTAGGGGTCAAAATTCGGCTGAACACCAAGGTTCAGGATATTCTTGTGGAAGATGGGCATGTGCAGGGTGTCATCACCCGGCAGAGTGAAAGCTTGCCTGCCGGTCAGGTGATTCTGGCCACAGGAGGACAAAGTTATCCGGTGACAGGCTCGGACGGAGACGGTTATCGTCTGGCAGAAAAACTGGGACACACCGTACTGCCGCCCACACCGGTGCTTTCTGCATTGGTCAGCAATGCGGAGTGGGTGCACCACCTGCAGGGACTCAGTTTGAAGAACGTCACCCTGACCCTGCAAAGCGGAAAAAAGCGGCTTTATCAGGAGCAGGGTGAAATGCTGTTTACCCACTTTGGCATTTCCGGCCCTTTGGTACTGGAAATGAGCTGCCACCTGCCGGAAAAGCTTGCCGAGGCACAGGTGATGTTAAACCTGAAGCCTGCCCTTACATCGGAGCAGCTGGATGCCCGGCTTCAGCGGGAGTTCGCAGCCCAGAATCGTAAACAGCTGCGGAACGTTCTGCCGTCTCTTTTGCCCGGCAGACTGGCGGAAGAATTTCCTGCCCTGGCAGGGGTAAGCGGCGATGTGGTCTGCGGCCAAATCACCAAGGAAGACCGGGAGAAAATCCTGCATACCCTGCAATGCCTGGTCATCCCCGTAACAAGGTGCCGCCCGCTGGCAGAGGCCATTGTGACACGGGGCGGCGTTTCGGTGAAGGAAGTCACGCCCTCCACCATGGAAAGCAAGCTGATTCACGGCCTGTACTTCGCCGGGGAATTGCTGGATGTGGATGCCCATACCGGCGGCTACAATCTGCAGATTGCCTGGAGCACCGGCGCCGCCGCCGGACGTGCCGCCGCAGCATCTTCCTTTGCGCAGGAATGAATACGTTGATGGAATCCTTTTGAAATATGAGGTGTGTATTTCGTGCATTACATTATCATTGATCTGGAATGGAATCAGCCCTTAAACTATCAGAGCCAGGTTTATCGGGAGGTAGGAGATCGGCTGATCTTCGAGATGATCCAGATCGGTGCCGTGAAGGTGGATGACCGGTTTCAGGTGGTGGACAGTATTTCCATTCCTATCCATCCTCAGCACTACGTGAAAATTCACCCCCGCATTAAGCGCATGACCCATCTGGGATCGGAGGAATTGGCGGATGCCCCTACCTTTCTGGAGGCCATGGATCAGTTTGTTGCCTGGTGCGGTGAGGATTACGTGCTGCTGACCTGGGGCTGTGATGACGTGAGTGTGCTGAAGCAGAACATGGACTTTTTCGGCTGCACGGTATCCCTGCCGCCTCTGTGCGATATTCAGCGTCTGTTCAGCGATGTATACAAGTGCAAAGAGCGTAAGGGATTGAAGGCTGCCATGGACATGCTGGAGATTGCCCCGGATGAAAATCGTTTCTTCCACAATGCGCTTCACGATGCCTACTACACCGCATTGGTGTTTGCCAAGCTACCCGACCCGACGGAGGTGCTGAAGTATCCCCAGCAGCCAAAGCAGCTGATTCGGCAGGGACGGGTGGAGCGCGCCAAGCTAAAGGGCGAGTGCTATGACAGTGTGAAACAGGCCATGAGCAGTGAGAACGTCCTTGCTCCCCGGTGCCCTGTATGCGGCAAGAAGACCAAGCCGGAAGAGGAAGGCTATGTGCGCCAGACGGCAGACAAGTACATCGGACTGTGCACCTGCCCCCATCACGGGCCGCTGATGGTTCGGCTTCGGTTTCAGGCTTCTGCAGGCGGCAAGTGCATCATGAGCATGACCCTGGACAAGGCCACCCCTTCCAACCGGGCTTACGTACACACCAAGCGGCTGCAAATGCAGCAGAAGGATGCCGCCTATCTGGAGGAAACTGGCATGCTGCCGGATTTGGATGCGGAATTGCAAAAAGCAGACCGCACCAGCATGCCCTTTGAAGATTAAAGAAAAGCAAACCCCTTCGGCAGCTGTCACCGCACCGCCGAAGGGGTTTCTTTCCTTAATTTACTTAATAGCGTGCACCAGCTCCGAAAATTGCGGCCAGAATCCAGAAACCAACGTATACGGCAACGCCGATCCAAGCCCATTTAGCGCACTTGTGTGCATCCTCAGGATTCGAATCCTTCTTCACTGCCCAGAGAATCCAACCAATGATAGGAAACAAGAAGCTCAATACTGCCATGATGATGTTCCTCCCTATGTTTTTATCGGTGACACGAGACATTATCATACTACCTTTTTTTTACAGTATGTCAATATATTTACGTGTTATTTTCAAAATGATCTGGGTGAAAAGGTTCAAAATGCTGCATCCTCTTACAAAAATCCGATTTGCACGCTGTGACTGATGCTGCCGGCATGGGGCGCAGCCAAGTTTTTTCTTTACGTCCGCCCTGAATTACGTTATAATCTATTCTGTTCTCGCGTGGATACGGGAACAGTAAGGGAGTGTCGTGTATGCACTTTACAAAGATGCAAGGCATCGGCAATGATTATATTTATGTCAATTGCTTTGAAGAAATTGTTCGAAATCCGGAAGAATTAGCCGTAGCTATGAGCCGCCCGCACTTTGGCATCGGGGCAGATGGGCTGGTGCTGATTGAGCCCAGCAATGTGGCAGACTTTGGCATGCGAATCTTCAACAGCGACGGCAGTGAGTCCGAAATGTGCGGCAACGCCACCCGTTGCATCGGCAAGTATGTCTATGAGCGTGGTCTGACAGACAAGACGGAGCTGACCCTGATGACAGGCGCCGGGCTGAAACTTCTACAGTTGCGGGAGCGGGGTGGCAAGGTTCACGCCGTTCGGGTGGATATGGGTTCACCGACGCTGAATCCACAAAGCATTCCGGTGGATCTGCCCGGGGAAATCGTGTTGGCGCACCCGGTGACGGAAGGCGGCATGACCTGGCGCATTCATTGCGTCTCCATGGGCAATCCCCACTGTGTCATTTTTGTAGACGACCCGGATGATGTGGATCTGCCCATGGTGGGGTCTTTGCTGGAGCATCATCCTCTTTTCCCCAACCGCACCAACGTGGAATTTGTGCAGGTGATGAATCGTCAGCTACTGCGGATGCGTGTGTGGGAGCGTGGCGCCGGTGAAACCTTAGCCTGCGGCACTGGTGCCTGCGCTGCCCTGGTGGCTGCCGTGTTGACCGGCCGTGCCAACCGGGACGCGGTGGTTCGCCTTCCCGGCGGCGAGCTGAACCTTTCCTGGTCGCCGGATGACAATCATGTGTATCAGGAAGGCCCTGCCGAGTTTGTGTTTGACGGCGAATGGCCAGATTAACAGCAGTCATGAAGAAGGGAGCAGCGGCATGAACCGTTCGAAAAAGCCTACGCCGGCACTGGTGATCGGTCTGATTTTCATGACCGCACTGGTTGTTCTTGCTGTTGTGCTGGGGGTCAATGTGATTCGCCTTTCCCGGCTGACGGCCATTGAAGCCGCCACAACCCCCACGCCCGAACCGGAAGCCGCCAATGTGATGCAGGTGACCATTGACCCCAATGAGCCCACGCCTGAGCCGGTGCTCCGTGCAGGTTCCTCCGGCGATGCGGTCACGGAGCTGCAAACCAGGCTCCAGGCCCTCGGCTATTACAGCGGAGAGATTGACGGGCAATACGGCGCCGGTACCAAAGCAGCCGTGAAGCTGTTTCAGCAGCAGAACGGACTGGATGCAGACGGCCTCTTTGGCGGTGATACGCGAAAGGCGCTGTTCGCCGATGACGCAAAGGCGTACGTTGCCCCTACGGATACTCCTGCCCCGACAGATGTTGCAACGATCGTTCCGGAAGAAGGAACGGTCGTTTCTTTCGACGAGGAGGCAATGCCCCTGCTGGTCAATGCAGAGCATATGCTGCCGGAAGATTACGAGCCGGAAGACTTGGTGAACATGACGGACTATTGTGATGCTTCCGTGGTGAAAATCAAGGCCAACGGCATTGACGGCGTTCGGACTGCGGTGGATGCCCTCATGGAGATGCTTCGGGCAGCCCAGGCTGAAGGGATCTCTTCCTGGCAGGTCAGCGCCGGTTACCGCTCCGTAAGCTATCAGCAGAAGCTGCTGGATAACAAAATTTATGAGTACCGAAAGCAAGGCAAGAGTGCCTCGGCTGCCCGAGCGGCGGCGCTGAAGCTCGTTGCCCTTCCGGGAGGAAGCGAGCATCACACCGGACTGGCCTTCGACATCACCGTACCCGGGCAATCCTTCAAGGGAACGAAGCAATGCACCTGGTTGGCAGAGCACTGCTGGGAATACGGCTTTATCATCCGCTATACAGCGGAAAAGGAAAGCATCACCGGCATTACGGAAGAGCCCTGGCACATCCGCTACGTGGGCGTCAAGCATGCCCTCATCATGCGGGATGAAAACCTGTGCTTGGAGGAGTATGTGGAGCAGTACGGCGATTCATAAGTGCGGAGCCTGCTGCACTGCTTGTTTCTGAGTTGACAATCTGTCCGGAATGGTCTATGCTATGAAATGGATGCGCAGGCAATGCGCTTCCCCACAGACAGGAGGATTACGAAAATGAAAAAACCCGTTGTTCTGGTTGTCATGGACGGCGTGGGTGAAACGCCGGAAACCCTCGGCAATATGGTAAAGCAGGCAACTACCCCTACTTTGGATGAATTTAAGGCCACTTCCCCGCACCTGACCATCAAGGCACACGGCACGGCAGTGGGTCTGCCTACGGATGATGATATGGGCAACAGCGAGGTGGGTCACAATGCACTGGGCTGCGGTCAAATCTATTCTCAGGGTGCCAAGCTGGTGAATGAATCCATCCTCAGCGGCAAGATTTATGAGTCCGCCGCATGGAAGGAGCTGGCAGGCAACTGCAAGGCTCATCATTCCACGCTGCATTTCGTGGGTCTGCTTTCTGATGGCAACGTGCACTCCAACATCAGCCACCTGATCGCCATGCTGAAGGAAGCAAAGAAGGAAGGCATCACCTCCGTTCGCTGCCACATTCTGCTGGACGGCCGTGACGTGCCCGCCACTTCCGCCCTGGACTATGTGCAGCAGCTGGAAGACGTGCTTGCCGAGCTGAACGATACCTCCTTTGACGGACGGATTGCTTCCGGCGGCGGCCGCATGCAGATCACCATGGACCGGTATCAGGCAAACTGGGATATGGTCAAGCGCGGCTGGGATACCCACGTGCACGGGGAAGGCCGTCAGTTTGCCAGCGCCAAGGAAGCAGTGGAAACCTATCGGAAGGAACTGGGCGTAATCGACCAGGATCTGCCTGCTTTCGTCATTGCTGAGGACGGCAAGCCCGTTGGCAAGATGCAGGACGGGGACAGCGTCATCCTCTTCAACTTCCGCGGCGACCGTGCCTTGGAGCTTTCCATGGCCTTTGATGGGGATGCATCCTTCAACTACTTCGACCGTGGCGTTGTGCCTCAGGTAAAGTATGCCGGCATGCTTCAGTATGACGGCGACCTGTGCATTCCCAAGTCCTTCCTGGTCAATCCTCCGGAAATCCGCAACACCCTGACCGAGCTGCTGGTGAAACACGGCATTAAGGAATACGCCTGCTCCGAAACCCAGAAGTATGGCCATGTAACTTATTTCTGGAACGGCAACCGCTCCGAGAAGTTCTCCGAAGAGCTGGAGGATTACGCCGAAGTCCCCTCTGACGTGCGTTCCTTCGATGAGTGCCCTTGGATGAAGGCTACCGAGATCACCGATCTGGTGATCGATGCCATCAAGAGCGGTAAGTACGGCTTCATCCGCTGCAACTATCCGAACGGCGACATGGTTGGCCATACCGGCAGCCTGCTGGCTACGGAAATCGCTGTGGAATCCGTTGATCTGTGCCTGGCTCGGGTGAAGAAGGCTTGCGACGAATATGGTGCTATTCTGATTGTCACCGCCGACCATGGCAACGCAGACCAGATGCTGGAGAAGAACAAGAAGGGCGTTGTAGCCGTGCGTACGGCCCACAGCCTGAATCCCGTTCCCTTCATCGTCTATGACAAGGATGCCCGGCATGAGTTGAAGGAAGACGGCCATTTCGGTCTGGCCAACGTGGCTGCAACGGTAGCTGAACTGCTGGAGCTGAAGCCTTTCGACTGCTGGGAAGAATCCATGCTCAAGTAAATAGACGGCATCAAATGAAAATGTGCTGTTGCAGGATTGAGGTTCTGCAACAGCACGTTTTTTTACTTTTTCACAAACACGCACACATTTTCCACACCGCTTGTCCAGCAGAACATATCCACCGGCTGCATCTTTTCGGGCAGGTAGCTGTGCTCCTTCAGCAGTGCCGCATCCCGAGCTTGGGTGGCTACGTTGCAGCTGACGTAAACAATCCGCCGAGGGGATACATTCGCCATGGCCTCAATTACAGCCGGATCCAGTCCCTTCCGTGGAGGATCAACCACCACCACATCCGGGCGGAGTCCATCCTGCACCAGTTTAGGCAGCACTGTTTCGGCTGCGCCAAGGTGGAAGTCCGCGTTGGCAATGCCGTTGCGCACAGCATTTTCTCTGGCATTGTCAATGGCCTGCGGAACGACTTCAATCCCCAGAGCCTGCCGAACATGGGAAGCCATCATCAGCGTAATGGTGCCGGCCCCGCAGTATACATCACACAAGGTATCGGAAGGAGAAAGTTGGGCAAAATCCAGTGCCGTTTGGTACAGTACCTCCGTCTGCTGCGGGTTGACCTGGAAGAAGGAAGCAGGAGACACTTGAAAGCGAAGTCCGCACAGGGTATCCTCCAAAGTGCCTGTGCCCCAAAGGGTGCGGAAATTCCGCCCAAGAATCACATTCGTTCTCTCCCGGTTTTCGTTTAGGATCAGGCTGACAACCCCTAGTGGTCTCAGTTTTTCCGCCAGTTCGTCCGCATGAGGCAGTTCCTTGCCGTTGATGACCACCACCACCATGGCCTCGCCCCGGCGATTGACACGCACCATCAGGTGCCGAATCAACCCGGTGTGCGTTTCTTCCTGATAGGGGGGCAAGCGGTGCTTCTTCATCCACGCAAGGAAAACCTCCGCCACATCTCCTGCAGGGGGCATGGCATTCAGGCAGTGTGCCGCCGGAATAATGGTATGACTTCTTGGAGCATAGAAGCCAAGAACAGGCGCTTCCACCGTCCCGCCTACCGGCAGGCTGGTTTTGTTGCGGTAACCGAAGGGGTTTGCCATGCCTTTTACCGGGGGAACTTCCACATCTAGGTGACCGATCCGGCGGAAACAGTCCTCCACCTGCTTTCGCTTGGCTTCCAACGTTGCCGCATAGTGCATGTGGCGGCAAGTGCATCCACCGCATCTGGGCCAGGCTGGGCAGTCCGGATCACGCCGATCAGGAGAGGGAGCTGTGATTTCTCCCACTACCTTGCCAAAGGCAAAGCGAGGCTGTACCTTCACCAAGCGCACGGTGGCAGTTTCTCCCGGCAGTAAGCCGGGAACAAATACGGCCATGCCTTCCGCCCGAGCTACGCCTTCCATATCTGCTCCCACGGCATCTGCCGTCAAGGTCAGCTCATCATTCTTGCGCATAATTCCTCCGCATGAAAACGGCGTCCTGCCGCGTTATATCATTGCTTGCCTTTCTATTGTATCAATCTTTCACCGGATTGACAACGGTTCGAAAGGAAGATATACTGCTTTCAGGAAAGAAGGGATCCCATGGATCGATTGTATATTGTCGTCCCCTGCTATAAGGAAGAGGAAGTGCTGCCGGAAACGTCCAGACGGCTGAAGGCCAAGCTGGAAGAGCTGGCGCAAACCAACCAGATTGCCCCGGACAGTCGCGTATTGTTCGTGGACGATGGTTCCTCCGACCGCACATGGGAAATCATTGCCGCACTCCATCGGCAGGATGAAACCTTCTCCGGCGTTAAGCTGAGTTGCAACCGTGGCCATCAAAACGCTTTGCTGGCCGGCATGGAGGAGGCTGCACGGCACAGCGACGTGATCATCACCATGGATGCGGATCTGCAGGACGATATTGATGCCGTCGATCGGATGTTGGAAAAATATCGGAACGGCTGCGAAGTCGTTTACGGCGTGCGATCCTCCCGAGCGAAGGATACCTTCTTCAAACGTTTCACTGCCCACGGCTATTATCGGTTTATGCAGGCCATGGGGGTGGATATTGTCTACGACCACGCAGATTATCGGCTAATGAGCCGCAGAGCCGTGGAGGCTCTGATGTCCTTTTCCGAAGTCAATCTGTTCCTCCGCGGCATGGTGCCGCTGGTGGGATTCAAGTCGGATACCGTGCTGTACGAGCGTGGCGAACGCTTTGCCGGTGAAAGCAAATATCCCCTGAAAAAAATGATCGCCTTTGCCTTGGATGGCATTACTTCCTTTTCTGTCAAACCCATTCGGCTGATTCTGAACCTGGGCATTACCATTTTTGTGGTAGCGGCAGTGATCCTGCTGTATTCCCTTATCCGCAAGCTATGCGGACAAACGGTCAGCGGCTGGACTTCGCTGGTATGCTCCATTTGGGCCCTGGGCGGCATCCAGCTGCTGGCACTGGGTGTTATCGGCGAATACATCGGTAAAATTTACAATGAAACCAAGCGTCGACCGAGATACATTATCGAAACTGTACTGGATGGCAGTGCAGAAGACGATGACGTTCAATAAGCGTGAACAGGGGACTGTCGCATTGTGGCAACAGTCCCCTGTTCATTATGCAATTTTATTCCAGCACAATCCGAGGATTATCCTTGCTGGGACGATACATCACGAAACGTCTGCCGATGCACTGAATAGGTTCTGCTCCGGTGCGCTGGCACAGCTCTTCCAGTGCTTCCTTGGCAGAAACAGGGGCACCCTGCTGTACACAGCACTTGATCAGTTCCCGTGCCTCCAAGGCGTCGTAGGCTTCCTTTACCGTACCATCGGTAACACCTTCCTTGCCTACGTAAAGGATGGTTTCCATTGTGTTGGCCATGGATCGAAGCATGGCACGCTGCTTGCTTGTCATTCCTGTATCTCCTTATTCCACAAAATCAAATTCCATGTCCCCGATGCGCACGGTGTCGCCTTCCTTGGCGCCGGCGCTGCGCAGGGCGTCAATCACACCCCAGCGGCGCAGGGTGCGATGGAACCAATTCATGCTTTCTTCATCATCGAAGTTCACGCTGTCCAGCAAGCGTTCCATAGAGGTGCCCACCACCTCATAAACCTCGCCGTCCTTCTGCACTTCAAAGGTGCTGGGCTTAATTTCTTCATCCAAGTCGATTTCCTCAGTGAAGTGCTGCACAGGAGGAAGCTCCTCCAGCCGATCCGCCGTATAATCCAGCAGCGCATCAAACCCTTGATGGGTCGCTGCGCTGACAGCAAATACGGGGTAGCCCAACGGCGCCACATGCTCCTTCATCCGTGCCAGATTTTCTTCTGCGCCGGTCAGGTCCATTTTGTTGCAGACCACTACCTGAGGTCTAGCAGACAGTTCCCCATAATGCTGCAATTCCAGGTTGATCTGGTCAAAATCCTCAATGGGATCCCGGCCTTCACTGCCCGCAATATCCACCACATGGAGCAGCAGACGTGTGCGCTCCACATGTCGGAGGAAGTCATGCCCCAAGCCGACGCCTTCTGCAGCACCTTCCACCAAGCCAGGAATATCCGCCAGCACAAAATCCTTGCCGTGACGGCGGACAATGCCCAAATTCGGGGTCAGCGTCGTGAAGTGATAATTGCCAATCTTAGGCTTGGCACTGGTCACCACGGAAAGGATAGTGCTCTTGCCCACGTTGGGATATCCTACAAGGCCTACGTCTGCAATGGTTTTCAATTCCATCAGGAACGTCCGCACTTCCGTTTTTCCACCGGGCTTGGCGAAGTTAGGCGCCTGCCGAGTGGGCGTAGCGAAGTGGGTGTTGCCCCAGCCGCCTCTGCCGCCTTTCAAAATACGGCGGGTTTCTCCCGGCTGATCCATATCCGCCACCACGGCGCCGGACTCCGCATCCCGAAGCACCGTACCCACGGGCACCTTAATGATTAAGTCTTCGCCGCGTTTGCCGGTGCAGCGGCCTGCTGCGCCATCCGTACCGTTTTCGGCTGTATACTTGCTCTTGAAGCGGAAATCCAGCAAGGTGTGCATATTCGGATCGGCATAGAGCAGCACATCGCCGCCGTTGCCGCCGTCGCCGCCGTCAGGGCCGCCGTTCAGCACAAACTTTTCACGGTGGAAGGACATGCTGCCATTGCCGCCATTGCCTGCCTTTGCCGTGATTTTTACATGATCCACAAAATTGCCCATGGAAACCTCCCGTTCCTTATCCGCCCGGACACGGGCGTTCCATCAATGATTGCTCCTCAGTATACCACAAAAAGGCAAGGAGGAACAAGGGGAATGTTTGTGAAAAGTGGAAGGGGAAGATGGATACGTTAACGATGAAGAAACCTTCCCCCTCCGTGACAAAAGAAACCACATGTGCTATAATCAGTCGATTTGATCCTTCAGGAGGCTACTATGGCACGTTACGTTGAGCCGTTGCTTGTGGCGATAGATCTGTTCCTTTTCATAGCAGCAGTATTTACACTGCCTTATGTGATCTATTCGTATCGAAAATACGGTTCGTTATTGATCATGCGTATTCTTTGCGTATACGCCTTTATCTTCTATTTAATATGCGTTTACTGCCTGGCTATTTTGCCCTTTCCCAAGGAGGGCTCGGTACCGACGCAGAAGGTGGGGCTGAACCTGATTCCCTTCAGCTACGTGCCGGAAATTCTGACGAAAACGGTGGACTTCTCCATTAGCGATCCATCCACGTGGATGCCGGCGTTCTTCTCCTCCGGCATTTATGAACCGATTCTGAATATCCTGATGTTCTTTCCCCTAGGCGTCTTCCTGCGGTACTATTTCGGATGGAACGTGAAGAAGACGGTGCTCTGTGCTTTTCTGCTGTCCTTTTTCCTTGAGTTTACCCAGTACACGGCGACCTATGGCTTAGCACCCTATCGCTATCGGCTGGCGGATGTAAATGATTTGATTGACAACACCCTGGGCGGACTTCTGGGATACCTTGTGACGCCGCTGCTGACCTTTATGCTGCCCAGCCGAGAGAGGCTGAATCAGGTGAGCTACCAGCGTGGCACCCGTGTCAGCTATGTTCGGCGTATGGTGGCCTATGGTGTAGATGAAGTGATCTGCAGTGCCTGCGGTGGTGTGATTTTCCTCGTGCTGCCAAAGGAATCCTGGCTGGTTTGCCTGATTGTGATCGCATATAACACGCTGATTCCTTATTTCTGGCAGGGACGGACCCCTGGCAAAGCATTGGTGCGGATTCGCGTGGTGGACAGCACGACTCATGAACGGGCAACACTGAAGCAGTACGCCCAGCGGATGCTTTTCCTGCACCTGATTCCCCGAGCCGGCGTGCTGCTGAATGCTATTGGCATCGAAAGTACCTTCGCCGGCGTTTGCGGTGTGCTGCTGCTGGGCATGATGTTCATCCAAGCGATTTTCTGCGGATTGCGGAACAAACCGCAAATGTTCTATGAACGGTGGACGAATACCATTCAGGTGTGCACCAACAGCCACCGGCAGAAGGCGAAAGCAGAAGCCGATCACCCATCAACCGAAAGCTAAGCTTCATGATGGATTTTTCTGCTCGGGCTTGCTGTTACATTCCAATGTTTCGCGAACAAAGTAGGCTCGCACCTGATTTTCGGTAATGAGGACAGACTCCTGATGGAAGAAAGCACACAGGTCTTTGGCAATGTCATTGACGACAGTCTGATCGGCATCAATGAGGGTGAGCACCAGACTGGTTTCTCTGGCATATTCGCCGCTTTCGTAGATATAGCCGCCTTCCTGCACACTAAAGGAGAAGGGCACTCGGTAGGAATAGCACACATTGCGCAGCACGCTGATGTACTTTTCGTTTTCGAAAAGCTGCGTGTTTGTGGTAACATCGTTCAGCCCGATGTAGATCTTTGACTCGATCATGATGATGATCCCTCCCTGCCGCCCGGCAAGTCTGATTGATGAGGCGGATTATATCACGCCGACAGGCAATCAACAATCCTATTCAGCAAAACGCCTCACCACAGCCATCAAAAAGCGCCGTCCATATGGGCGACGCAAAGAGGGCGTGGTGAGGTTATTTGCATTGCTTTCCGGAAAGCAGCTCAAAATGATACTTCACGATGCCGAGATCTAGCCGGGTATAGAAACCGACACCGCAGCTGGCTTTCACGGAACGATCCGGCTGTAAGGTGAAGTGGAATTTCTGCTGATGTACGGCAGTCGGTGCCAGCATGGCGGCGGTCATGCCTAAGCGAAACCGATCCGGCATGTTTCCGCTGCAGCTGCACAGCTCATGCATGGGTTTACTCTTATGAGGGACGCCGTTGGTGCAGCCGTATCCGACAGCAATCAGGCAGACTTGCTTTTCACCTTTTCCGATGGTTGCCGCACTTTTACCGTGGGTCAGTGCCACCCAACAGGTGTTCAATCCCATCTCCTGGGCCTTCAGTACGATTTCTTCTCCATAATAACCAAGTGTTTCATCCAGCGCAGGGGACTTCTTTCCTACGAGGGCAACATAGTTCCTTACGCCTGAAAATTTGCCGTAATGAGCCATGATGGAATCGAAGCACTTGGGCTCATCGTAGAAAATCTGAATGTGCAGATCGTGCTCCTGGTTGATCTGCTCGATCAGCGCATTCAGCGTATCCCTTTTTTCAGGCTCAATGGCCTGCTCACGGTACTGCCGCACACTGTGCCGCTGTTCCATCAGTTCAAGCATATCCATATTTTGAACCTCCACTGTTATCTGATTGCAGGCGGCGAATGTTCATTATAATTCGCCCAAGGGAATGGAGCCCCGCAGGATCATATCGTTGGCAAGGTTCGCCATGTAAGAAGCAGCCTCCGTGCAGTGACGGGACAGCCATGTGCGAATCAGGCCGATACAGCCGAAGACGACGAAATCATACCGATATGTGAATTCGTCCTGGGAGCAGGGATGCCGAATCAGCTGCCAGTCCGCCATGCATTTTTCGTGCACCACGTGGTTCAGCCGCTGCACAAAGGCCATGTCGCCGTGCTCTCCAAGGAGGACGGCGCACATTTCGCTGTTTTCCTGAATGAAGTTGAACAGATCCTCCAGGAAGGGAAGCGTATGGCTGAACACCACATCATCCTTATGGGAAACAATGATCTTGTCGAACTTGCTGAACAGTTCTTCCTCAATCTGGGAAAGCATATCAAAGATGTCACGATAATATAAGTAGAAAGTCCCCCGGTTCACGTCCACCCGCTCTGCCAGCTCACGGACGGTAATATCCTGCAGAGGCTTTTCCTGCATCAGCTCGGTTAATCCTTGGGTTAAGAGCTTCTTAGTACGGCGCACCCGGCGATCTTCTTTCTTTTCCGTCATGGTTTCTACCTCACATTCAACAAGTTGGGAAAAAGATTCTCAACATTTTCGGACTTAACTGTTGATTAACTCAATGACAGTTGAAAACTGTGTTGATTTACCGACGACGAGTAACTCAACTGTTGATTGATTTTCATCACGAAAGTTATTATAATGCCTACCGTTGATAAAGTCAACACAATGTTCAATAAGTATACGGTAATTCGGAAAAGGAGGATGCAGCGTGAAGAAGTTTTCCCGATGGCTGGTGCATCATAAGGCACTGATCATCATTCTGTGCCTGGCACTGCTGGTGCCGTCTGTCTTCGGCATGGCGGCGACAAAGGTTAAGTATGACCTGCTGTACTATCTGCCGGAAGATTTGGACACGGTACGTGGTCAGAATATCCTGATGGAGGACTTCAACAAGGGAGCTTTCAGCCTGTGTGTGACCCAGGGGTTGACCGAGGTCGAGCAGGCTGATCTGGAAGAAGCCATCCGAGGCGTTGACCATGTGGACTCCGTCATTGGATATGCTTCCATTGTTAAGGGGTCGATTCCGGTGGAGATCCTGCCGGACAGCATCCGGGAGGTTTTCCAGAAGGATGACTGCCGGCTGATGGCTGTGTTCTTTGATGATACGTCTTCTGCGGAAGGCACCATGGAAGCCATTCAAAAGATTCGCAGCATTGCGGATAAGAAGTGCTTTGTCGGCGGCCTGTCTGCCGTGGTGACGGATACCAAGCAAATGGTGGAGGAACAGGAAGGCATTTATGTGGCCATCGCCGTGGTACTGAGCTGCGTGGTGCTGATGCTGACCATGGACTCCTTCCTGTTGCCGCTGATTTTCCTGCTTTGCATCGGAGTCAGCATCCTGTGGAACATGGGCAGCAACTATTTCTTGGGGGAGATCTCCTACATCACCAAGGCTGTTGCCGCTGTGCTGCAGCTGGCTGTGACACTGGACTATTCCATCTTCCTTTGGCATAGCTACAAAGAAAACAAGGCTGTCCTTGGGGACAAGAACGAGGCCATGGCACAGGCCATTCGCCTGACTTTCTCCTCTGTGATTGGTTCCAGCCTGACCACGGTGGCTGGCTTTGTTGCCCTGTGCGCTATGAGCTTCACCCTGGGCCGTGACCTGGGCATTGTCATGAGCAAGGGCGTAATCCTGGGCGTGCTGGCAACGGTAACGCTGCTGCCCTGCGTCATCCTGTGCATGGATAAGGCGATCGAAAAGACTTCTCACAAGCCGCTCCTGCCGGATATGACCGGGTTCAGCCGTTTCGTGGTAAAGCATTACAAAGTGCTCTTCGTCATCCTGCTTCTCATCTGCATTCCGGCTTTCTACGGCTACAACAATGTGGCTGTGTATTATGACATGAGCTCTGTGCTGCCGGAATCCCTGGAATCTACCCAGGCCAATGAAAAACTGTCTGAAACTTTCGATGTTTCCACAAGCCACCTGGTGCTGGTGGATGCCGACGTAAGCCAGAAGAACGTGAAGGACATGGCGGAGGAAATGTCCGCTGTGGATGGCGTGAAGCAGGTCATCTGCCTGGACAGCTTGCTGGATGCAGGCATTCCGGAAAGCATTTTACCGGATGATGTGCTGTCCCTGCTGAAGAGCGACAACTATCAGTTGATGCTTGTTTCTTCTAATTATGTAGTATCCACCGATGCGGTGAATGCCCAGATTGATACGCTGAACGAGATCCTGAAGAAGTACGATGAGGGCGGCATGCTCATCGGCGAAGCTCCCTGCACCAAGGATTTGATCAGCTGCACGGATCAGGACTTCAAGGTGGTCAACATCATTTCCATCGCTGCCATCTTCCTGATTATTGCCCTGGTGCTGCGCTCCATCTCCTTGCCTGTGGCACTGGTGGCACTGATTGAAGCGGCTATTGCCGTGAACCTGTGCATTCCTTATTATACGAACACCACGCTGCCTTTCGTGGCACCCATTCTGATTTCTACCATTCAGCTGGGTTCCACGGTGGACTACGCTATCCTGATGACCACCAAGTACCTGCAGGGACGTAAGGCCGGCAAGGAAAAGAAGGAAGCCGTGGGGGATGCAGTTGCATCTTCTGCACAGTCCGTATTGGTCAGCGGCTTCGGCTTCTTTGCGGCCACCTTCGGCGTAGGCCTGTACTCCAATGTGGACATTATTTCCTCCATGTGCAGCCTGATGGCTCGCGGCGCACTGTGCTCCATGGCTGTGGTGCTCTTCCTGCTGCCTGCCCTGCTCATGACTTGCGATAAGCTGATCATTCATACCACCATGGGCATGAAGCGTGCCCGGGAAAAGAAGAACTGAGGACTGGAACGAAAGGAGCGGAACTGATCATGAAGAAGCAATTGATCTCCCTGGCATTGGCTGGCGCCATGATGGTAACAACCGGCTGTGCCGGCGCAGAAACCGTAAAGAATGAGCGGGTTTTCGCTGTGATGGATGCAGCAGGCACCCAGACCACGGTGATTGACAACGTTCATATCAAGAATGAGGATGCCCTGGATACGATTACCGACCGTACGAGCCTGACCGGCGTGGAAAACATGGCTGGTCATGAGACCTTCACCTTGGATGGCGAAACCCTCACCTGGAGCGCTGCCGGAAAGGATATTACCTATCAGGGCAAGAGCGACAAGGAAGTTGCCGTGAAGCCGGTGGTAACGGTGAAGGTGAATGGGGAAGAGGCTTCTGCCGACACCTTGAAGGATGTCAGCGGTGAAGTGGAACTGACCGTTACCTACACCGCCAATGCACCCTATGTGGCTGTCAGCATTCTGCCCCTGCCGGAGGACGGCGTTTCGGACATTGAAGTGGAAAATGCCCTGCTCCTCACGGAAGGCAGCCGTCAGGTTGTGGTTGGCTATGCCATGCCCGGCCTTGATGAAAAGCTGGAGATGCCTGATCACTTCACGGTAAAGGCGAAGGCAGACCATGCGGAAATCAACTGGATGATGACCCTGGCAACCTCTCAGCCCATCGATGTATTGTGCGACGAGATGGGGGATAAGGTGAAGGATCTGACGGAACTGAAGGATCAGGCTGTATCCCTGCTGACGGCTCTGTCCGAAGGCAAGGATCTGCCGGAAATGGATGGAGACTGGAAGACCCTGACCGATACGCTGACGGAGCTGAACGATGGTGTGTCTCAGCTGGTGACCGGTGCCCAGGCACTGAAGGATGGTGCTGATCAGCTGACGGAAGGCGTCACTTCTCTGGAAGATGGCTTGACCGCCCTGACTGCCAACAATGAGACCCTGAACGCTGCCGCAAGCCAGCTCTTCGATGCGGTGCTTGCAACGGCGAATCAGCAGCTGGCTTCTGCCGGACTGGATCAGGTGGGCATCACCTTGCCGGAGCTGACCCAGGAAAACTATGCGGAAGCATTGCAGACCGTTCTGGATGCCCTGAATCCTGATACCCTGCGTGCAGCGGCTACCGAGCAGGCACGTGCCACGGTGGAAAAGGCTGTGCAGGCAAAGGAAAGTGCGGTTCGTGAAGCAGTAGAGCCTGTGGTAGAATCCAAGGTACTGGAAGCTGTGCTGCAGGCTGTTGGCCTGAACATGTCCGCAGAAGACTATCAGAAGGCTGTGAAGGCCGGTCAGGTAACCACTGATCAGGAAAAGCAGATTTCTGCCGCTGTGAAGCAGCAGATGGCAACGGATGAAGTGAAGGCGCAGATTGACGCTGCTGTTCAGGAACAGATGGAAACACTGGTGGAGCAGAACCTTCAGTCCGAGGATGTGCAGAGCCAGATTGAAACTGCCATTGCTCCTGCACAGGCGGGCTATGAGCAGATTTCTTCTCTGAAGACTCAGCTGGACAGCGTGAATGCTTTCGTTACCGGCTTGAACGCCTACACCTCCGGCGTGAGCCAGGCAGCCGATGGTGCAACCCAGCTGCACGACGGTGCAACAACATTGGCCGATGGTGCTTCTCAGCTGGCAGACGGCACGGTAACCCTGCAAACCGGATTGACCGATGGCGCTAAGGAGTTGGCCGACAAGCTGCTGCCTTACTGCACGGATGACCTGACCGAAGCACTGCGGATCTACAACGAAACTGCTGACGGTGCTGCGGAAGCCGGTCACTATGACTTGGTGGCGGATGACATGACGGCTACCACGGTGTATATCATCCGTACGGATATGAAGTAAGCATACCAAATGATCCATGGTGGGAGAGTCTCGCAAGCGAGGCCCTCCCTTTTTCTATGTCGGCAAAAACAAAAACGGTCAGGGCAGTCGAAAAAGTTCGTGAAAAACCAACAAGAAATATGGACACACTGGGAAACGTGTATATAAAATGAAGCAGAGAAGGAAGAAAGAACCCTATGAAAACAGGCAAAAAATCAGGAAAAACAACCGTCATGGCGTCGAACTGGGAAAAACGAATGGAAAAGTAGACACACACGGAGAAGTGTAAGCATAGTCAAAGACGTAACATATGAATTATAAGGGGTTGCGGGCTTTCACAAAAGAAAAAATACGAAAAAAATCGAAAAAAGAGTCTGAAAACCTATTGCAATTTATAGCCGCATACTATATAATATGCCTGTTGTCTGTTTAGGGATGAAGTGGTAAGTTGCCGCCAGGCCAGGCGGGTAATTACCACGGACCAGCCCGATAATCGGGCGACGGACTCGCAGCGCAGCGCTGATCTGCACCTGCAGTGGGTGAGTGCCATGCGCAACCGAGAACGATCAAGGAGGTAAATCAATGGCCAGCCAGAAAATCCGTATCAAGCTCAAGAGCTATGAGCACAATCTGATCGACCAGTCCGCAGAGCGGATCGTCGAGACTGCCAAGCGCACGGGCGCTCGGGTGTCCGGCCCTATCCCGCTCCCCACGGAGAAGGAGATCGTCACCATCCTGCGTGCTACCCACAAGTACAAGGATAGCCGTGAGCAGTTCGAACGCCGCACCCACAAGCGGCTTATCGACATCCTCAATCCCAACCCCAAGACTGTGGACGCCATGATGAAGCTCGATCTTCCTGCTGGTGTCGAAATCGAAATCAAGCTGTAAAGGCAGGAGGAACGAAACATGAAGAAAGCGATCGTGGGTAAAAAGATCGGCATGACGCAGGTCTTCGCTGAAGACGGCCGTCTCGTTCCGGTCACCGTGATTGAAGCGGGCCCCTGCACGGTTGTGCAGACCAAGAATGTGGAATCCGACGGCTATGACGCTGTGCAGGTTGGCTTTGGCGAGCTGACCGAGACTCGCGCCAAGAAGCTGCTGAACAAGCCTGAACTGGGACACTTCGCTAAGGCTGGCGTTGCTGCAAAGCGCACCCTGCGTGAGTTCCGGTTCGACGATTGCACCGGCTACAAGGTCGGCGACGAACTGAAGGCTGATCAGTTCGCTGCAGGTGATAAGATTGACATCACCGGCACCAGCAAAGGCCATGGCTATACCGGCCCCATCCAGCGCTGGAATCAGCACACCGGCCCCATGGCACACGGCTCCAAGTATCACCGTGGTGTGGGCTCTATGTCCGCTAACTCTGATCCTTCCCGCGTGTTCAAGAATAAGCACATGGCTGGCCACTATGGTGTGGATCGTGTAACGATTCAGAACCTGGAAGTCGTAAGCGTGGATGCAGAACGCAACCTGCTGCTGGTGAAGGGCGCTGTGCCCGGCCCCAACGGCGGCCTGCTGATTGTCCGCGACACGTGCAAGGCCTGACGCTGGACAAGGAGGAAGAAAGAACAATGCCTAAGACTGCTCTTTATAACATGGAAGGCGCGGCCATTGGCGAGGTTGAACTGAGCGACGAGATCTTCGCTGCCAACGTCAACGAAGCTGCCATGCACCTGGTCGTCCGTGCCTACCTGGCCGCACAGCGCCAGGGCACCCAGAGCGCCAAGACCCGCGGCGAAGTTCGCGGAGGCGGCCGTAAGATTTATCGCCAGAAGGGCACCGGTAATGCTCGCCATCACGGCAACCGGGCTCCTCAGTTCAAGCACGGCGGCGTGGTGTTCGCACCCAAGCCCCGGGATTACTACCTGGCAGTTCCTAAGAAGGTTCGCCGTCTGGCTTTCAAGTCTGCACTGACCGCTAAGCTGAACGCCGAAGAGCTGATGGTGGTTGACGAACTGAAGCTGGCCGATGCAAAGACCAAGCTGATGGCTGAAACCCTCAAGAAGCTGGGTGCCACCAAGAAGGCTCTCGTGGTGCTCCCTGAGCGGGACGAGACGGTTGTCCGCGCTGCCGCCAACCTGGCTGAAGCAAAGACCACCTATGTAAACACCCTGAATGTTTACGATATTCTGAATGCCGGCAAGGTGATCCTCACCAAGGCTGCTGTTGAATCTGTCGAGGAGGTGTACGCATAATGAAGGATCCTCATGACATCATCCTGCGCCCCGTCCTCACGGAAAAGGCGTACGAAGGCATCGCTGACAAGCGGTACATCTTCGAAGTGGCTGTGAACGCCACCAAGACCGAAATCAAGATGGCTGTGGAAGCTGTTTTCGCCGATGACGGCGTGAAGGTGGAGAAAGTCAACACCCTCCGCACCATGGGCAAGATCAAGCGCCAGGGCCGCACCGCCGGTCGCACCCCGGAAGTCAAGAAGGCCTATGTGACCTTGAAGAAGGACTCCAAGCCCATTAAGTTCTTCGAGGGCATGGCACAGTAAAGCAGGGAGGACAGAAAAATGGCTATTCGTCTTTACAAGCCGACTTCGCCCGCCCGGCGCTTTATGTCGGTTCTGACCTATGAAGAGGTTACCAAGAAGGCCCCCGAGAAGAGCCTGATTGAGTACAAGAAGAAGAATTCCGGTCGCAACAACCAGGGAAAGATCACCGTTCGTCATCAGGGCGGCGGTAACAAGATCAAGTACCGCGTGATCGACTTCAAGCGCAATAAGCTGGAAGTTCCCGCAAAGGTTGCTGCGATCGAATACGATCCTAACCGCAGCGCCTTCATCGCTCTGCTCCACTATGTGGATGGTGAGAAGCGTTACATTCTGGCTCCTCTGGGCCTGAAGGTAGGCGACACGGTGGTGTCCAGCGAGAATGCCGATATTAAGCCCGGCAATGCGCTGCCCATCAACAACATCCCCGTCGGCACCCTGATCCACAACCTGGAGCTCAAGCCCGGCCGCGGCGGCCAGTTGGTTCGTTCTGCCGGCATGAGCGCTCAGCTGATGGCTAAGGAGAACGGTTTCGCTCAGGTGCGTCTGCCCTCCGGCGAAATGCGCAAGCTGCCCTTGAACGCTAAGGCTACCATCGGCACCGTGGGCAACACTGACCACGAGAATGTCCGGTTGGGCAAGGCTGGCCGTGTTCGTCACATGGGCGTCCGTCCTACGGTTCGTGGTGTGGTTATGAACCCCTGCGATCACCCCCATGGCGGTGGCGAGGGCAAGAGCCCTGTTGGTATGCCTGCTCCTGTGACTCCCTGGGGCAAGCCCGCACTGGGTTACAAGACCCGGAAGCACAAGAAGTATTCCAATCGCATGATTGTGAAGCGCGCTAACAGCAAGTAAGCGCATCCCATAGGAAGGAGGCAGCTAACGAATGAGTCGTTCCGTTAAGAAGGGCCCTTATGTTGAGGGCGCGCTGATGAAGCGTATTACCGAAATGAATGCATCCGGCAAGAAGAACGTTGTGAAGACCTGGTCTCGCTCTTCCACCATCTTCCCGGATTTCGTAGGTCACACCATTGCAGTGCATGACGGCCGCAAGCATGTGCCGGTTTATGTCACCGAGGATATGGTAGGCCACAAGCTGGGCGAATTTGCCCCCACCCGCACTTTCCGCGGGCATGCCGGTGACAAGGCCACCGGCCGCAAGTAAGAAGAGAGGAGTGAAACGAAATGGCAACCCGTTCTAAGGAAAAGGCTGCTGCTCGTAAGCAGAATGCTGACAAGCGGCCTCAGGCTCATGCCAAGTACGTTCGCATCTCCTCCCGTAAGGTGAAGATCGTCATCGATCTGATCCGCGGCAAGAATGTGGACGAAGCACTTGCAATCCTGCAGTACACGCCCAAGGCTGCTTCTCCCGTTGTGGCTAAGGTGCTGAACAGCGCCATCGCCAACGCGGTGAACAACCAGGAGCTGAACCGTCAGAACCTCTATGTCGCTGAAGTGTATGCCAACCCGGGCCCCACGCTGAAGCGCTACGTTGCCCGCAGCCGCGGCAGCGCGTCCCCCATGCTCAAGCGCACCAGCCACATCAGCGTGGTGCTGGATCAGAAGTAAGGCGAAGGAGGTTTATCCATGGGTCAGAAAGTTAATCCCCACGGCGCTCGCGTCGGTGTGATCTTTGACTGGAGCACCCGCTGGTATGCTGGCAAGAAGGACTTTGCCAACTACCTGGTCGAGGACCACAAGCTGCGCGACATGCTGAAGGAAAAGTATTACGCAACCGGTATCAGCAAGATTGATATCGAGCGTACTGCCAAGGATATTACGGTGAACATCTTCACCGCTAAGCCTGGCATGATCATTGGCCGCCAGGGCGCTGGCATCGAGGCACTGAAGAAGGACATCACCGAGTTCCTGGGCCGTCCGGCTCACATCAACGTGATGGAAGTTAAGCAGCCTGATGCTGATGCTCAGCTGGTTGCAGAGAACATTGCTCAGCAGCTGGAGAAGCGCATCAGCTTCCGCCGTGCACTGAAGCAGGCTCAGCAGCGTGCCATGAAGATCAATGGCGTGAAGGGTATCAAGACCTGCGTAAGCGGTCGTGTGGGCGGCGCCGATATTGCCCGTACCGAGCACTATCATGACGGCTCCATCCCGCTGCAGACCCTGCGTGCCAACATTGACTACGGCTTCGCAGAAGCCAAGACCACTTATGGCCGCCTGGGCGTCAAGGTCTGGATCTACAAGGGACAGATCCTGCCCAAGGCCAAGAAGGCCCCTGCCGCGAAGGAGGTAAAGTAACCTATGCTGATGCCGAAGAGAGTAAAGCGCCGTAAGGTGTTCCGCGGTCGTATGAAGGGCGAAGCCCATCGCGGTAACTTCCTGGCTTACGGCGAATTCGGCCTCCAGGCAACTGAGCCCTGCTGGGTCACTAGCCAGCAGATCGAGGCCGCTCGTATCGCACTGACTCGTTACACCAAGCGTGGCGGTCAGGTGTGGATCAAGATCTTCCCCGATAAGCCTGTAACGGAAAAGCCTGCTGAAACTCGAATGGGTTCCGGCAAGGGCTCTCCTGAGTACTGGGTAGCGGTGGTCAAGCCCGGCCGTGTGCTGTTCGAGATCGCCGGCGTGCCTGAGGACGTGGCTCGTGAAGCTCTGCGTCTGGCCGCCCACAAGCTGCCTCTGAAGACCAAGTTTATCAGCCGTGCTACCACGGCCACGACAGAAGCGGGTGGTGACAAATAATGAAGGCTAATGAATTCTCCGCCATGAACCAGGAAGAACTCACCGCCAAGGTGAAGGAGCTGAAGAGCGAGCTGTTCAACCTTCGTTTCCAGCTTGCCACCGGTCAGCTGCAGAACACCATGCAGATCAGCGCCGTGAAGCGCGATATTGCACGGGCAAAGACCATTCTTCGCCTCAAGGAGCAGGCGTAAGATATACTGAAAGGAGGCAGCCGCTTCAATGTCTGAAGAAAGAGGACTTCGTAAAACCCGGATCGGCGTCGTGATCAGCGACAAGATGGATAAGACCTGCGTCATTCAGATCAAGACCCGTGTCCGTCATCCCCTGTATGGCAAGATCTTGAACCAGACCAGTAAGCTGAAGGTTCACGATGAGAACAACGAGTGCGGCGTTGGCGATACCATCCGCGTGATGGAAACTCGCCCGCTGAGCCACGACAAGCGCTGGCGCCTGGTGGAGATCATCGAGAAGGCCAAGTAAGCCTGCCGTCATGTTGTAAGGAGGAAATACCCTATGATTCAGCCGCAAACGCGACTTAAGGTTGCCGATAACTCCGGCGCCAAGGAAATCATGTGCATCCGCGTGCTGGGCGGTTCTTTCCGGCGTGATGGTTCCATTGGCGACGTGATCGTTGCCAGCGTGAAGACCGCCACCCCCGGCGGCACCGTCAAGAAGGGCGATGTGGTCAAGGCCGTTATCGTCCGGATGCGCAAGAATAAGCGCCGTCCCGATGGCAGCTACATCAAGTTCGATGACAACGCTGCCGTGATCATCAATGATCAGAAGATGCCCCGCGGTACCCGTATCTTTGGACCTGTTGCCCGTGAGCTGCGCGAGAAGGACTTCATGAAGATCGTCTCCCTGGCTCCCGAAGTTCTGTGAGGAGGTAAGACGATATGCATGTGAAGAACAATGATCAGGTCGTTGTCATCTCCGGCAAGGACAAGGGCAAGAAGGGCAAGATCGTTGCCGCTTTCCCCAAGACCGGCCGTGTAACCGTTGAGGGTGTCAACATGGTGACCAAGCACCAGAAGGCCCGCAACGCCATGCAGCCCGGCGGCATCATCAAGAAGGAGCTTCCCGTGGACGCTTCCAATGTGATGCTGGTGTGCCCCAAGTGCGGCAAGGCTACCCGTGTTGCCCACAAGGTGACCACTGTGACCAATGATGCGGGCAAGAACGTCCGCAAGATGATCCGCGTGTGCAAGAAGTGCCAGGCGGAAATTGACTGAGAAGGAGGAAAAGCCAAATGGCTACCCGTATTAAGGAAAAGTACCTGGCCGAGGCTGTTCCTGCTTTGCAGCAGAAGTTCGGCTACAAGAACGTTATGGAAATCCCCAAGCTTGAGAAGATTGTCATCAACATGGGTCTGGGCGACTGCAAGGACAACGCCAAGGCTCTGGAAATGGCAGTGAACGAGCTGACCACCATCGCAGGCCAGAAGCCCATGGTCACCAAGGCCAAGAAGTCCATTGCAAACTTCAAGGTTCGTGAGGGCCAGAATGTGGGCGCTAAGGTTACCCTGCGCGGTGCTCGCATGGAGGAGTTCCTGGACAAGCTCGTCAGCGTTGCGCTCCCCCGCGTGCGTGACTTCCGCGGCGTGAGCACCAAGGCCTTCGACGGCCGCGGCAATTACGCCCTGGGCATCCACGAGCAGCTGCTCTTCCCCGAAATCGAGTACGACAAGGTCGAGAAGATTCGCGGCATGGAAATGATTTTCGTGACCACTGCGAAGACCGATGAGGAGTGCATGGAGCTGCTGCGCCTGCTGGGCATGCCCTTCGCACAGGCGTAATTGAAGGAGGAAAAATCAAGTGGCAAAGCTGAGCATGAAACTCAAGCAGTCGAGGACTCCCAAGTTCTCCACTCGCGCTTACACCCGTTGCCGTCTGTGCGGTCGTCCGCACTCCGTGCTGCGCAAGTATGGCGTGTGCCGTATCTGCTTCAGAGAGCTGGCCTATAAGGGCCAAATCCCCGGTGTCCGCAAGGCCAGCTGGTAAGCGGAGAAGAACGGAAGGAGGTTAAACCATGGTTATTAGTGATCCCATCGGCGATATGCTCACCCGGATCCGCAATGCCCAGGTCGCCAAGCATGACGCTGTGACGCTGCCTGCAAGCAATACGAAGAAAGCCATCGCCAAGATTCTGCTGGATGAAGGCTATATCAAGGCTGTTGACTATGTAGATGACGGACTGCAGGGTTCTCTCAAGATCACCCTCAAGTATGTCAACGGTAAGCAGACCCCCGTTATCAACGGTCTGAAGCGTATCAGCAAGCCCGGCTTGCGTGTGTATGCCCGCTGCGAAGAGCTGCCTAAGGTTCTCGGCGGTTTGGGCATTGCCATCGTCAGCACCAGCAAGGGTCTGATGACGGACAAGGAAGCCCGCAAGAACGCCATCGGCGGCGAAGTGCTGGCTTACATCTGGTAAAAACCGACACGTCAATGGAGGTGCGAATATGTCTCGTATCGGAAGACTTCCGATTCATGTCCCCGCGGGCGTGACGGTTACGGTCGGTGACGACAACCTGGTGACGGTAAAGGGTCCTAAGGGAACCCTGTCCCAGCAGGTGAACAGCGCCATCACCGTGAAGCAGGAGGGTAACGTAGTGACCCTCGAGCGCCCCACCGATTCTAAGCCCCATAAGGCCATGCATGGCCTGTATCGCGCGCTGGTGCACAACATGGTCGTCGGCGTGACCGAGGGCTTTTCCAAGTCTCTGGAGCTGGTTGGTACCGGCTATCGTGCCGCTGCTGAAGGCGGCAAGAAGCTGACCATCAACATCGGCTTCTCTCATCCCGTTGTTCTCGATGCCCCTGAAAACATCAGCTTTGAGACCCCCAACCCCAACACCATCGTGGTGAAGGGCATCTCGAAGCAGCAGGTGGGCAACCTTGCAGCAGATATCCGTGCAATCCGTAAGCCTGAACCCTACCTGGGCAAGGGCATTAAGTACACTGATGAGCACATCCGCCGCAAGGAAGGCAAGACCGGTAAGAAGTAAGGAGTGACTGCAGAATGTTCAAAAAGCGTGACCGTAATGAGGTTCGCGTGATTCGTCACGCGCGGGTTCGCAAAAAGATCAGCGGCACCCCTGATATGCCGCGTCTGTCCGTGTATCGCAGCCTGAACCACATCTATGCTCAGATCATCGACGATGTGAAGGGCGTGACGCTGGTGAGCGCATCCACCGTTGATCCTGAACTGAAGGGTCAGCTGGCAGATGTGGACAAGAAGGGCGCCGCCAAGAAGGTTGGCAAGCTCATCGGTGAGCGTGCTGTCCAGGCCGGCATCAAGACCGTGGTCTTCGACCGTGGCGGCTATGTTTACACCGGCCGCGTTGCGGAAGTTGCTGCGGGCGCCCGTGAAGCCGGACTTGATTTCTAAGAAGGAGGACACACGCAAATGCAACGCTACGAACAGGTCAGCGAATTCAAAGAAAAACTGGTCGCTGTCAATCGCGTGTCCAAGACCGTAAAGGGCGGCCGCAACATGCGGTTCTCCGCTCTGGTCGTGGTCGGCGATGAAAACGGCCGTGTCGGTGCGGGCATGGGCAAGGCTGCTGAGATCCCTGAGGCCATTCGTAAGGCCGGCGAGGATGCTAAGAAGCACATGGTGACTGTTCCCCTGAACGGCACCACCATTCCCCACGAAACCACCGCTTACTACAGCACCGCTAAGTGCGTGCTGTTGCCCGCTCCCGAAGGTACCGGCGTGATCGCTGGCGGTGCCGCCCGTGCCGTGCTGGAGCTGGCTGGTGTGAAGGATATCCGTACCAAGTCCTTCGGCACCAACAATCCCATCAACATGGTCAAGGCTACCCTGGAAGCACTGAAGCAGCTGCGCAGCGCTGAGCAGGTTGCCAAGATGCGCGGCAAGACCGTGGAAGAACTGCTGGGCTAAGGAGGAAGGAACGATGAAACTCAAGATTACCTTGATGAAGTCTCCCATCGCCAGCCTGCCCACGCACAAGGCCACGGTGGCAGCGCTGGGCCTGCGTAAGGTGGGTCAGACTGTGACTCAGCCTGACAATGCCTGCATTCGTGGGCAGATCTTCGCCGTGAAGCACATGGTGAAGGTCGAAGAAGTGAATGAGTAAAGGAGGGAAACCCCAATGAAACTGCACGAGTTGACCCCCGCAGCCGGTTCTACCACGGCGCCTAAGCGCCTGGGACGCGGCGTGGGTTCCGGTCTGGGCAAGACCTCCGGTAAGGGCCATAAGGGTGCAAAGGCTCGCTCTGGCGGCGGCAAGCGCCCCGGCTTCGAGGGCGGCCAGATGCCCCTGTATCGTCGTGTACCTAAGAAGGGATTCTATAATGTCTTCGGTACCGACTATGCCTGCGTGAACGTTGAACGCCTTGAGATTTTCAACGATGGCGATGTGGTTACTGCACAGTCCCTGATCGACGCCGGCATCATTAAGAAGACGCTGGGCGGTGTTAAGGTCATGGGCAACGGCGAGCTGACCAAGAAGCTCACCGTCCAGGCTGCAAAGTTCACCGCCACGGCAAAGGAAAAGATTGAGGCACTCGGCGGGAAAGCCGAGGTGATCTGATATGATTCAGAGCCTCAAGAAAATGTGGCGAATTCCTGACCTGCGCAAGAAGATCCTGTATACCTTCGGTATGCTGATCCTCTTCCGCCTGGTCGGCGTGATTCCTGCTCCCGGCGTGGATGCGGCAAAGGTGCTGAATAGCACCAATGCCAGCTCCCTGCCGCTGCTGGAACTGGTAAACATGATGACCGGTAATGCGTTCTCCCAGATGACCATCATGGCCATGGGTATTACGCCTTACATCAACGCCTCCATTATCATGCAGCTGCTGACCATTGCCATTCCGGCACTGGAGCGGCTGAGCAAGGATGAGGAAGGCGGTCGTGAAAAGATCGCACAGATTACCCGCTATGTAACGGTTGGTTTGGCTGCCCTTCAGGCCATTGGTCTGGTGGCAGGCTTGGGCTACATTAAGTCCGGCTGGCTGAACTATGTACTGGTGGGCGTCAGCATGGCTGGCGGCAGTGCATTGGCTATGTGGATTGGCGAGCGCATCACCGATAAGGGTGTGGGCAACGGCATTTCCCTGCTGATCTTTGCCGGCATCATCTCCAACCTGTTCAACGGTATCGTGAGTAGCTTCAGCACCGCATTCTCTACCGGCACCGCCTCTGCATGGCTGAGTGCCATCAGCATCATCGTTGTGGCCATCATCATGACGGTCGTTGTTGCCTTCGTGGACATGGGCGAGCGCCGCATTCCGCTGCAAATCGCCAAGCAGGTGAAGGGACGCCGGGTTTACGGCGGCCAGAGCACCCACATGAGCCTGAAGGTTGTCAGCGTCGGCGTGCTGCCTCTGATCTTCGCCTACAGTTTCCTCGCCTTCCCCGGAACGGTGATTCAGCTGATTGGCGGTACCAGCAGCGGTGCTTACGTATGGTGGTCCACCTACATGAACACCGGCAGCGTGTGGTATATGATTATTTCCGCACTGCTGATTGTGGCGTTCACCTTCTTCTACTCTTCCATCAGCTTCGACCCCAAGCAGCAGGCTGAACAGCTGATCATGCAGGGCGCAACGATCCCGGGTACCCGCGGCAAGAACATCCGCCAGTACCTGCAGACCACTGTGAACCGCTTGAATCTGTTTGCAGCACTGTTCCTGGCTGTCCTGGCTGCCGTGCCTACGCTGCTGACCGCTCAGCTTCAGACCAGTGTGCCCTTTGCGGCATCCTCCATTCTGATCGCTGTAAGCGTGTCTCTGGAAACCATCCGCACCGTTCAGGGCGAGATGAGCATCCGCGGCATCGACATGGACATGGAGAACATTGGCTTTATGTAATGCATCAGCCATGCATCGGTGCTGCAAGGCCCGATGCATGGCTTGATGGGTAAAACAGCCAGATACTTTCCGAAAGGAGAGACCCAGCGCATGAACATCATTTTTCTGGGACCTCCGGGTGCCGGTAAGGGAACCCAAGCACAGCGCATTTGCGAAGCTCTTGGTATCCCTCAGATTTCCACCGGCGATATCCTTCGCCGTGCAATCAAGGAAGAAACGCCTACCGGCCTGAAAGCAAAGGCCTACATTGACGCAGGCAAGCTTGTACCTGACGAAGTGGTGATCGACATTGTTCGTGATCGCCTCGAACAGGAAGACTGCAAGGCTGGCTACATTTTGGATGGATTTCCCCGTACGGTTCCCCAGGCAGAAGCGTTGGCAAACTTTGCTGATATTGATGCTGTGGTGGAGCTGGACGTGGCGGATGAAAACCTGGTGCAGCGGCTAAGCGGCAGACGGGTTTGCCTCAACTGCGGTGCAACCTATCATGTGTCAACCATGAAGAGCGATTGCTGCAATCACTGCGGTCAAGCGCTCGTGCAGCGGGATGACGATAAGCCGGAGACGGTGCTGAGCCGCCTGAAGGTTTATCATGAACAGACGGCACCGCTTGTCAGCTACTATCAGGATAAGAATCTGCTGCATGTCATTGATGGCGCACAGCAGAAGGAAGTCATTTTCGACGCTATCCTGAATACCTTAGGGGTCAAACAATGATAAGCTTGAAGAATCCTGATCAGATTGGGAAAATGCGGGTTGCCGGCGCTCTTCTGTATGAAGTGCTCCAGAAGCTCCGCGAAGCCGTGAAGCCTGGCATGACCACTGCTGCACTGGATGTGTATGCAGAGCAGCTGATTCGCAAGAATCACGCCATTCCTTCCTTCCTGAACTATGAGGGTTATCCTGCCACCTTGTGCACCAGCATTGATGACCAGGTGGTGCATGGTATTCCCTCTGAAAAGCAGGTATTGAAGGAAGGTTCCATCATCAGCATTGACTGCGGTCTGGTGCTGGATGGCTGGCAGGCAGACAGTGCCTTCACCATGGGCGTAGGTGAGATTTCACCTGAAGCTCAGGCTCTGATCGACATTACCGAGGAATGCTTCTGGAGAGGTGCACGTCAAGCCGTTGCGGGTAACCGCCTGGGCGATGTGGGACACGCCATCCAGTCCTACGCAGAGGGAAAAGGCTGCGGCGTCATTCGTGATTTGACCGGTCATGGCATTGGCCGGGAAATGCATGAGGATCCGGCAGTGTACAACTTTGGCGAGCCAGGACATGGTCTGCGGCTGCGCAAGGGAATGACCATTGCCATTGAACCCATGATTGCTGCCGGTGACTGGCGGCTAAACGAGGATGACGACGGCTGGTGCTTCCGCACCCGGGACGGCAGTCTCTGCTCCCACTACGAGCATACCCTTGCCATCAATGAAGACGGGCTTCCTGAAATCCTTACGTATCCGGGCTTTACCTGGAAGGAGGAGGAATGATGGAGCGTCTTCCGATGGAAATCGGCCGTGTGGTTCTTTCCCGTCAGGGAAGGGATGCGGGGCGCTGCTTCGTAGTCCTTCAGGTGGTGGACGAACAGTTTGTGATGATGGCCGATGGCCTGACACGCAAATTAGATCATCCCAAGAAAAAGAAAGTCAAGCATCTACACCCCAAGCCCATTGTTGTGCCTGATGTTGCTGAAAAGCTGAGCACACACCAGCTGCTGGACAGTGATCTGCGGAAGGCACTGCAGGCTGTGGGGCTTGAAATCGACCAGCCGCTGTGCAAGGAGGGCTGAAGTTGTCCAAGAGCGACGTCATCGAAATGGAAGGCAAAGTCATTGAAGCCCTTCCTAACGCCATGTTCCAGGTGGAGTTGCCTAACGGCCACCAGATCTTGGCGCATATTTCCGGCAAAATGCGCATGAACTTCATCCGCATCTATCCCGGTGACAAAGTCACCATTGAGCTTTCGCCCTATGATTTGACCCGTGGTCGGATCACCTGGCGCAGCAAAGGCTGAAGAAACTACTGCAAGGAGGTAACTGAGCATGAAGGTCAGACCGTCTGTGAAACCGATTTGTGAAAAGTGCAAGATCATCAAGCGTAAGGGCAAGGTCATGGTGATCTGTGAGAATCCGAAGCACAAGCAGAAGCAGGGCTAATTTCCTGGCTTGGTGCAGAAGAAACGCGCCGGTGAGCAATCACTCGGCGCGTTTCTTCTTTTGTCAGGGATTAAACAGGCTGAAGTACCAGCAGACCGTTCACCGGCATGACTTGCTGTCCGGTAACCACCGTATCGTGGAGCAGATCACGATAAGCGTGGGTGAGCTGCACTGTTTGCTCCTTCATGGAGAAGTTTTGCAGGAAGGTCACATGATCCCGGGATGCAGGCACCACACCTGTAGGCAACGCCTCACAGAAGGTGGGGGAGACACCGGCATCCTTCGCAATGCTCCGGTAGAAATCCAACAGGAATTGCTGCTCCACCTTGGCGGCAATGTACCATGCCTTCCCCTTACCGAAGGAATGGACGGTAAGGCAGGGCTGTCCCTGATAGAAATTGCGCTGGTACGTGCCTTTCACTTCTGCCGTGCAGTTGGTAAGAATCTCGCAAAGCTCTGTGATCTCGTAGGTGCCCTTGTCGTTTTCCAGCACCAGCTGATTCTTCTCCGAAGGGAAGAGGGCATCCAGTTCGGCGGCACGGAAGCCAAATACATCCGTTAAGCCATGAGGCGTGGGTCCTAAATAGGCCAGGTCGTGCTCATCCACTACGCCGGTGAAATAGGTGCTGACCAGTGTACCGCCGTTTTCCACAAAGCGGCGGAGCTTCTGTTCAAAACCGTTACGGAACATAAAGAGCATAGGAGCTACTACCATCTTGTAGCCGCTCAAATCCGTGCAGTCCCGCATATCTCGGAAATCGACGGTGATGCCCTGTTCCCAGAAGCCACGGTAATGGCTCAGCACCGTGTCAAAGTAGTGCATAGCACCCTTTTGACCGGTTTGGGCATAATCAATAGCCCAGCGATTCTGCCAGTCGAAGATGATGCAGACTTCTGCATGGGGCTTGGTTTGATAAATGGGCTCCAGCTTTTCCAGAGATTCGCCTACCTCCGTAACATCGGCAAAGACACGGGTGTCGCTTTCCCCGTAGTGATCCACCACAGCACCATGGAACATTTCTCCGCCGCCCCGACCCTTGCGCCATTGGAAATACATGACGCTTTGGCTGCCGTGCGCCACAGCCTGCATGCTGGAAAGCAGGTGCATACCGGGTTCCTTCAGCTTGTTGTGAGGTTTCCAGTTCACCTGGGAAGGAGTGGATTCCATGAGGATAAAGGAGGCATTCTTCAGGGAACGCATGATGTCATGATTCATGGCGAACTCCGCACCCCGAGCAAGATCGTCGCCGCTGTGCCAGCTTGGGTAACTGTCCCAGGACACCACATCAACGGACTCCGCCATGGAGAAATAGTCATACCCCCAGAAACGCTCCATCATGTTGACCGTGACCTTCAAAGAAGGATCCACGGCCTGCACCGCATCCCGTTCCATTTCGATGAAGGACTTGCACTGATCTGTCAGGAAGCGCTGCCAATCCACCGACATGGAGCAGCTGCTGACCTCACCCAAGGGACTGGGTGCTTCAACCTGCGACCAGTCCGTGTACCACTGGCTCCAGAACCCTGTCCACCAGCATTTATTCAGCTCCTCCAGCGTGCCGTACTTCTCCTTCAGCCAGTCACGGAAGGCCTGCTGGCACCGGGGACAATGGCACTCGCCGGAGAATTCGTTGCTCAGGTGCCATAGGATGACCGCCGGGTGATGAGCATACCGTTTGGCCAGTGCGGTGTCCATCTCCCGCACCTTTCTGCGATACACAGGGGAGGAGGGACAATGATTGTGCCGTTCACCGAAGTGCATTTTCTGATACTGACTGTTGACGCGAAGCACCTCAGGATACTTTTGCGCCATCCATGCAGGGCGTGCGCCGGAGGGCGTGGCCAGAATCACGTGAATGCCACCCTTCCATAGCCGGTCAATGACTTGATCCAGCCAGGTAAAGTCATACACCCCATCCTCAGGCTCCAGCCTTGCCCAAGCAAAAATGGCAATGGAAACGCAGTTCACATGAGCCTTCTGCATCAGCTCCACGTCTTTTTCCAGAATGTCCGGCCGATCCAGCCATTGATCCGGGTTGTAATCCCCGCCGTGGAGAAAGTGGGGGAAACGAGGGGTAAGTTCCATGAAGCACCATCCCTTCTTTGAAATAGGTCAACCTATAGAAAAAGGAGCACTTCCAGCTCCTTTAGGGACTTGTGTATGGATTTCACAGGAACAGTCCGGGGTAAATGGTGGTGACGCCCTGCACCTGCGCACCAAAATCAGCCATCAGCCGTGCCTGTGGAATGCTGCGGCTCATGACCCGGGTGGTAACGGTGCTGACGCCTTCCGCAGCCATAATGGCCATGGAACGGTGAAGCAGCGCACGCCCCATGCCCTGCTGACGGGCAGCGGGAATGACGTAAATGGCGACAAGGTCGCAGCTGTCGCCGGCACCGGCCATCACAATTTCGCCGATCAGGTCGGTATTGTGATACAGACCCAGGGCAAGAAAATGGGGCTGCTGCTGAAGGCTGGCTAAATAATCCTGATTCATGTAGGTCAGGTCATTCTGCTGGAGTCTGGTGATGAAGGCAGCCTGCTCCTCCGGCGTATTCAGGGGAACCACGGCAACCGTGCAGCTCATAGGGATACGTCCGTCCCCCTGGGGAATCTGCAATGTCAGCAGATCCTCCGTCTCATCACAGGTAAAGCCGTTATGCTCATAAAAATCCTTCAACCGGGTATCCGTAGGGGAAATATTGGTGTATACCCGAGCACGGACATCCGGGTTGGCATCCCGCAGCTGACGGGCCCTGGCGACCAGGGCGCCAAAGAGCAGATACCGGGCAACGGACTGACACTCCATGGAGAAGTACAGGTTAATCGGGCAGTCCGGGTAAAGGTGAGGCTGATACTGATAGATGATATATCCCATGCCCAACTCAGTGCCCATGTCATCAACGGCGATGAACACGTTCTCAGGCGGAAGATTCTGAACCATCCCTTGGGGATGAATGACTTGCATGCCGTTCGTCCTTTCATTGAAAAAACAATGGTGTTCCAGCTTCTTATTTTACCACAAAGGAAGCGGATTCTGCAACCCTAACATCAACGGCCGTCACGTCCGCAAGAGGGGTGGTTTTTTTCATGTTCGTGCAATACAGGTGATTCCACTTGTTTTAGATTTCCGACTTTGTTTTACCATCAACAGCAAATGTGATAGAATCTGCCTCCTTATCCCAGATAGGCTTGACACTCCTTTTCGAGTTCACACCATATCGGATACTCTGCACCGTTTGCATCAAAGAAAAGCTTTAAGTCACGATTCAAGGCACGCATCTCGTCTGCCGCATGCAGCGCATGGTCGGAGGCACAAAGTTTGCCGAGGGGGGTGGCGCACATGCATCGGAAAAATCGCAGTACGGTTCTGCGATAGGACGCATGTTCAAAATCGGCATCCGATTTTGGCAGAATCTCGTGCCCGGCGTTATGAATGGCACGATATCCTTCAATGTTGGCGTCAATCAGCCGGTTCAAATAAGCTGTATTGCCTTTGAGCTTTTTTAAGTTACCGCCTGTTTTGTAGCAAGCGAATGCGACGGGCATCACAAAAGCGGCATGGCAGAGCAGGTAATCCTCCATGTTAGGCTCGTAAACCACCTTATATTTTGTGCCGGCGAAGAGCTGATCAATCAATTCCTTGTTCGATGGGGCACCGGCCAGTTGGCCAATGGTTATTTTTTTCAGATCGATGGATACAACTCGATCATTCTCTCGATGTCCGGCTGAAAGCGCAAAGGCAAACATGACGTTCTTTTCGGGCAATGCAGCGGCAAATGTTGGCGTGCGCACATTATTACCTACAAAGACAACGTTCTTGGTCCTATTTTTCCGGAGAATGTCCAGGATTGCGTCCAACTGTGTGTACCGAACAACGACGAAGATCACATCGTACTGATCCTCGGGTTTTAGCTGCGTCACGACTGGTATACGGCTGATGGACAGATGCGGAGAAAATTTGTCCTTAATGCGCAGACCGTTATTTTGAATTTCCTCCGCCCATTTTCCCCGTGCAAGCAGCGTTACATCTTTTCCGGCACGAAACAGATTTCTTGCCAGATTGCATCCAAGTACGCCGGCGCCCAATATCAGGATTCTCATGAAACAAACTTTCTCCTTTACTGATTTCTCCGATATCCGGCTTCGTCACGGTATTCCGGATGATCTTTGAGGTACGGGTCTTTGTCCCCACAAATGGTATAGTCGCATTTGCAGCCGTTGGCGCAGGTGGTGGTGCGCACAAGGCGGGCGTGGATGAGCTCCATACTTGAAAAGTCCACGTTGCAAAGGGCAGGCATGATTGCCGTGAGTCCATGCTTGATGGCGAACTCTGCTGCCGGACAGGCAGTGAATTCGTAGTAGATGGGCTTATCTGCCTCATAGGGCGCAACGTTCATTTCGTAGTCATGCCAGCGGTCACAGCCGTCTTTGGCGCGCAGGAAGGCCTTATACATCAGCTTTCGCCAAAATGGTTTATTGCTGTCAACGAATTTCAACTTGCGAAAAGACGGCAGAATCAGATTTTCTTCCATTTCCTCAATCTCATGGAAAGAGGTAACTGCTTTGCAAACAACATAGTAGCTCATGATGGCAATGCAGTCGTAGGTTCCGCCTTTACCATTGTGAAAGTTTTTCTTACCGCCAAGATCTGTGCGCCAGTCGGCAAGATAGTCGACATATTGCTGCTGTACTTGTTCCCAAACGGTGGCTCTGTCTTCGATTGCGTAGTGCAGCGCAATCTTTCGCTGAATTTCTCGCTTGCAAGGCTTGGAATACAGAACGTGACAATTGCGGTCAATCGGAAGCAAATGATCTTTCATGCAGGGAACCCTCCCTTTTACTGTTTATTTGTCTGATAAGCTGCTCAAGGCAGCGATGTCACAAGATCGGAGTCGCAATTGTTTTCGCAGCGTTACTTCGTAACGGACGGTGGAACGGGCGCAGAAACGATTACGCATAATGTGCATTTCACGGACATTCGACAGTTCTGGCGTGAAAAATGATAGTTAGCAAAAACTAACTCAAGCTGTTAATAAAAAGCTGCATTGCTGTAGCTCTTCGCAATAACAGCCAGATTGCACCCACTTGAATTATATCATTTTTTTCCCTTTTTACAATAGGGCTGACGAACGTTGTGCGCAGCGGGGCCAATTGCCAAACTAAATGCAGAACCCTGCGTTTACTCGACACAAGCGAGGAAGAGAAATGATGCCTGTATTAGGGTTGAAAAGCAAGGAGAGTCGGTTGTTTCAAGCATGATTCTGGGAAAAATACAGCTAACAAGTTTACTTTTTACGTGAAAAATATGGGAAATGTTAAACTAAATGCAGGAGAAGATCAGAGACAAACGAAGGTGCTTAATGCGCCTTCAACGACAAATAAAGTACGATCTGATCCGGCTGAATGAGTGTTTCCAAGTAAACGCAGGAGCTTATGTGCCCTTTCTTTGTCGTAGAAAAATGTCAGCACCTCTACAGGTGTCTTGTTGTCAAGGCCGGGATGCGCATAGAAATTGACATGAGAAGCAGCAAGGCTCATTTCCTCTTGCGTGTAGGCGTCAAAGGAAGATCCGTTTGGAAAATTCTTTGGCACATCTTGTGGCCGTGCTTTGCATTGCGCTTCTGCCAGGATGCTATGAGGTCGAAGTAAAAAACTCTGGTACGCCACCATTCGTCCGGCACTGTTTGAAGGACGATGGGATCGGAAAATTCAGAGCCGTAATTTGACCGGGTGATCAGGAAAA
>CAVKHY010000002.1:38782-57074 GCA_963656345.1 bacterium
CTCGTGTCCGAGCTTCTTGCAAGGGAACTCGAAGCATTCCCGAACGGATTGGGCCGTATCGCCGTTCCTGAGGAAAACAGGCATGTAATCACCTTGAAATCGGAAGGGAAGAGGAACCTCCAAGGATTCCCTGCAGCCGATACACTTTACAGTCCACCATGATACGTACGATGCGCCATCGCCTGTCAATATTCCATGATGGTTTTTCACCCTTGCGCAGTTTGAGTGTGCACTTTTGGGGAAGAGTTGTGGGCTTCATCAATTATATCAATTTCCTACTGGGTGAGATTGAAAAACCTGTCGGATATCACGCAGGATTGCGGCACTCTCCTTTTGCACGTAGGAAGGATCATAGTGAAACTTCTCCTGAGGACATCGATCGTATCGCAAACGTCACAAACATACGGCGGGTAATTCAACTTCTCATAGTGCTCCTCGCTGTAGTCGGAACAGAATGCGGAGCAATGTTCGTACAGGGCGCACTTGCGTCAGCAATCTTCAGTTCCGTGCATCCGTTAGAGAAAAGCCTTTCCCTCACTGTGAAATTGTGCTATAATGCTCTCCGGTTTTGGTTCACAATGGGAAGGGAGGCGTGCAGCATGCTGGACAGCGAACGGGTGGTTCGCCAACTGGACATTGACTATGCCTATCGTTTGGCGAAAAGAATGGAGGAGTACGGCTCTAATCCCACGTTGGGATATCGCCCTGCCGGATCGGATGCGGAAAAGAAGACCGGTGAAATGCTCCGAAAGGAAATGCTGGACATCGGCCTGACCCATGTGCGCCGGGAAGAGTTTACCGTCGACGGATGGGAGTTTCACCACGCAGAGATGCTCTTTGAAACTCCGGAAGGTAAACGAAGGGCTGTGTTAGGCGCTTACCAAACCACTTTACAGACAGACGGCTGGGAAACCTGCCAGCTGGTTTATGTCGGACGGGGAGAAGCCAAGGATTATGCCGGGCTCGATGTCAAAGGCAAGCTGGTACTTGCAGACATCAATCAGCGGGATGAGTGGTGGATCAATTATCCTGTTTATCAGGCGCATCTGAAGGGTGCAAAAGCCCTGATCGCCGTTCAGCGGGGCGGATACGGAGATGCGGACGATGAAGCCCTGAATGCCCAGGATATTGCAGGCCCGGCAGATGCGCCTGCCTTTTCCATGGCTCGGCGGGATGCGGATGCACTGATGGGTGTACTGGACGCCGGCAGTGAAACCACCGTTTCCTTCTGTGCTGATACCCGGGTAATCCCTGACACACGGGATGGCAACATCATCGGTGAAATCGAGGGAGAACACCAGGATCGGCTGGTGCTTCTTTCCGCTCATTATGACAGCTACTTTTCCGGCTTTCAGGATGATAACACAGCCATTGCTATGATGTTTGGGTTGGCACGAGCTATTGTGAAAAGCGGATGCAAGCCCAAGAACACCTTGGTCTTCTGCGCCATGGCGGCAGAAGAATGGGGCGTAACGGACAGCTGGTTCGACTGGTCCACCGGTGCCTTCGAGCAGGTCAACACCCTGCACCCGGAATGGGCCGGCAAAGTGATCGCAGACCTGAACTTTGAACTGCCAGCAGTAGCCCACGGTACCCGGGCACGGATTCGCTGCTGCTATGAGTATGTGCGGTATCTGCAGGAATTTATGGCAAAGCTGCCTCAACTGACGGATGCCTATCGGGATCCGCCCAGCGTGGTAGCCCCCATTGAAACCATGAGTGATGATTTCTCCATGGCCATTGCAGGCATTCCATCCATGGTAAATGACTTTACCGGCGGATCGTTTATGGAGACGCACTACCATAGTCAACTGGATGCAGAGGAACAGTACGATCCTGCGGTATATCGCTATCACCATGAATTGTTTGCGTATCTCCTTGCGGCACTGGATCACACCTGCCTGGTTCCCCTGTGCTTTGCTCCGGTGATGGAGCGAGTGCTCAAGTATTTGCCGAAAGACGAAAAGCTCTGCCTACAGCTTGCGCCTCTGCGCCAGGCAGCGGAGGCGGCACGGGGTGCTGCGGAACAGGCGTATCGCAGCATTCGGGAGACCAACCTTCGTTATGGCGCTTTGCTGGATGCTGGCAGGGAGGATGAAGCGGAGCAACTGTATCAGTCCTGCCAAGAGAAGGAAAAACAGCTGCTGGCACGGTTCAAGCAGGAACAGGACACCCTGGTGCGCATTGACTGGGACGGTCACGTGTTCTATCCCCATGAGCTGGTGCTGAGCAGTATTGAACATCTGCAGCAGGCAGAGGAAGGTCTTCTGCAGGAGAACGTGCCCTGCGCCCTGCGCCATCTGTATCAGGTGGATAATAATGCCTATGCCTTCACCTTTGATGAGGACGTGTTCCGTCACTTTACGACCTACATGACGGATCAGCCCAAGGAGCGGCTCAAGTGGGGCGCCGGGCGGCTGATGCCTCATGCTGACCTGTATACAACGGTGCGTGCATTGCTGGATAAGCATGCTGCCGGTTCCACCGAGTGCCAAAGCGAGCGGGAACGGCTGCATCAGGCGTGCGAGAATCAGAAAATGCTGCTGGAACAGGTGCTGCAGACCATGATGGACTTTGTAGGTCTCTTTTGATTGGTCAGCGTCACAGCGGCAACGATTGACTGAAAGGAGTCCCTTTTCGTGGACTTAGAGAAACTGTACCGGGTTGAAAAGAAAGATTTGCCCAGGCTGGAGGAAATTCTGAACATCTGCTTTGCGGCAGATCCTCTGTATCAGACGCTGATCCCGGATGAAGAAATCCGCAAGCGATTGATGCCGGAACTCTTCCGGTGCGACATGGACGAAATGTTTGCAACCTGCGAAATCTTTGCAGACAGTCAGGCGCTGAACGGCTTGGTGGTGGTCAGTGATGAGGGTGAAAGCTACAACATGCTGCACTACCTCTACACCGAGGCCAAGGCTGCCTTGATGACGGAGGCCTTCCTGGTGAAGGAAGATACTTCCTTGCAAACATTGCACAATTTCATGAAGGGCATCGATTACCTGAATTCCCGGTGGACGAATGAACTGCCGAATGAGCGGCTGCACATTGTTTATCTGGCGGTCGACCCGGAGCTGCAGCATCACGGCATTGCAGCGGAAATGCTGCATCAGGTGCTGCACTATGCAGACGAGCATGAATTGATGGTTTCGCTGGAGACCCACAATGAGCACAACGTGCCTTTCTACCAAAACTTTGGGTTCGATGTGTACCGGGTTGAAGAGCATCATTTCCCTTTGAAGCAATACTGCCTGGTGCGGCAGGCAAAGAAGAAGGAAGCCTGAACCGTGAAGCATGCATGATCCATGATTTTCCCCTTGACGAAGGCTGTGCATGATGATACACTGTTCGTGCGCAGTGAACGAAAAGAGTACCGTCAGCAGCCCTGACAGGGAGAGGACGCCGCTGATTGAAAGCGTCCTTCAGGAAAAGGCGGGAAAGTGCATTCGGGAGCGCGGCAGGCAATACTGCCCGGCAGGGGCCCGATACAGCCCTGTGCAAGTAAATGCAAGAGTGGAACCGTGCATATCGCACCTCTTGTGCCTGATGGTAGGCGCAGGAGGCTTTTTTTATCCATGAAGCAACCAGCAAGAGGAGGAAACGCTTATGTATTTGTATAATTCGGCCACCCATCAAAAGGCGCCCTTTGTGACCCATACACCCGGCCATGTGGAAATGTACACCTGCGGGCCTACGGTGTATCATTTCGCACACATTGGCAATCTGCGCAGCTACATCATGGAGGATGTGCTGGAAAAATTCCTCCGCTATGAGGGCAACACGGTAAACCGGGTGATGAACATTACCGATGTGGGACACTTGGCCAGCGATGCAGACACCGGCGAGGACAAAATGCTGAAGGGTGCCCGTCGGGAGCACAAGACGGTGATGGAGATTGCCAAGTACTACACAGACGCTTTCTTTGAGGATTGCCGGAAGCTGAACATTAAGCGGCCCGACACGGTGCAGCCTGCAACGGGGTGCATTGATGAGTATATCAAGATCATTACCACCCTGCTGGAAAAAGGCTTCGCCTATCAAGCGGGGGGCAACGTTTATTTTGATACCTCCAAGCTGAAGCGGTATTATATCTTCAACGACCATGATGAAGAGGATCTGGCCGTAGGCGTGCGGGAAGGCGTAGAGGAGGATACCAACAAACGCAATCGGAACGACTTTGTGCTGTGGTTCACCAAGAGCAAATTTGAGGATCAGGCGCTGAAATGGGATTCTCCCTGGGGCGTAGGCTATCCCGGCTGGCATATTGAGTGCTCCGGCATTTCCATGAAGTATAACGGGGAATACCTGGATCTGCACTGCGGCGGCATCGATAACGCCTTCCCCCACCACACCAATGAGATCGCTCAGTCGGAATCCTTCCTCGGTCATCCCTGGTGCCCTCAATGGTTCCATGTGCATCACCTGAACACGGCAACAGGAAAAATGTCCAAGTCCAAGGGCGAATTCCTTACCGTATCGCTCCTGGAGGAGAAAGGGTATGATCCCCTCAGCTATCGCTTCTTCTGCCTGCAAAGCCATTATCGGAAGAACCTTGTTTTCTCATGGGAGAATCTGGACAATGCCCAGGGGACCTATCGGAAGCTGATTCGCCGTGTGGCGGCACTGAAGCAGGACGGTGAAGTGGACGGGACGGCTGTAGCTGCCTATAAGGAAAAGTTCCTGCAGCAGGTGGGTAACGATTTGAACACGTCCCTGGGCATTACAGCCGTTTATGATGTGCTGAAAGCCGACATGAACGATGCCACCAAGCTGGCATTGCTGGACAGCTTCGATACCGTACTGAGCCTGAGCCTGACGGAAAAGGCGGCCAAGCTCCGTGAAGAGGAAGCCAAGGCCAAGGCAGAATCCAGCACGACAGGAGACTATACCGTAACCGGCGAAGGGGATGCGGAGATCGATCAGCTGATCTTCCAACGTGCTCAGGCCAAGAAAGAACGGAACTTTGCCGAAGCGGATCGTATCCGGGATGAATTGAAGAACCGGGGCATTGAAGTAACGGACGTGCCCGGCGGCGCAGTGTGGAAGCGCCTGTAAGCGCATAGAAAAAGCGGCTGTCTCCGACCTGATGGGTCATAGGAGGCAGCCGCTTGCTGATTCATTTAAGGCACCAGGGTGGCGAAGAAAATAATGTCGCTGACGGAGCGGACTTTGTTGGAGGACACGGCATTGATCTTTTCTCCACGCATGGCCACCGTGGAGGAAGAGCCGCCATCCAGATTGTAGGCATTGATGCAGCCCAGTTCCTTGCACAGTGCTGCCATCTGCAGCAGATCAAAGCCTACAGAGCCTGGGTTTTCCGGTCCTTCGCAGGTGAGGATCAGATAGGACAGGGGGCCGGTTTGCCCGATGGCAATGCGCTGGGTTTTCTTTCCCTTGCCATTGTCCATGGTCACCTTGGAAAGGTCGGTAATTGCTTCGCCGTCCACCACCAGTCCGGGGCCGAAGCAGAAAGCGTGCACCACCGTGCCTTCAAAGTTTTCGAAAGCCTCTTTGGTGGTGGGGCGAATGATGGTGAAATCGCCCTTGTCATCGATGATCAGGGTTTCCCGGCCGGCAACAGGATTGAAGCGGATACGCTCGGTATTGCGCACCACAATGCCTTGACTATGGTAGGTATAGTAGTCGCCGTTAATGCCCAGCACGCCGCCGTACTTGGCCAGGGTTTTGCTGACGGGAGCCGTTTTTTTGGTCTTCCAGTTGCCAGCAATGCCGGTGCGAATCTGACTTGCATCCGCTACGGTAACATACACCGCCATGACAGTAGTATCGTCTCGGCGGAAGGTTTCAATGCGGATATCCAGGGAATCATCGTGGTAGCCCGTATTGTCCGGCAGGTAGCATTCCTCGTGCGGGGCGTAGGGCATCACCTCCGCATCCCAGGGAATCGGGGTAAAATCCTCCGCTAATGCGGAAGAAGTCAGCATTAACAGGGCAAACAGAAGAGCCAAGGCTCGCTTCATCATGGTTCACGCTCCATTCGCAATCTTTCGGCATTATAACACAAGGGCAGGGAGATTGGCAAGTCATGAACAATTTCATGGCAGAGGAGGAGGCGTTTCACGGACATGACGTCTGAATTGCAGGGGCGTCATGTGATACTGCCGGTGAAAGCGACGGACAAAGTTGCTTACATCCCGAAAGCCGCATTGACCGGCAATTTCCATGACGCTCAGCTCCGTTTTTGACAGCAGAATTTTGGAGCGGTTCAGTCGGCTTTGCGTCATGTACTGCATGGGGCTGATGCCTACCTGCTTTTTGAAATGAGCGGACAGGCAGCCGGGGCTTACATGAAATTGATTCGCCAGAGCGGACAGATTCAGCGGTTCCGTCAGGTGCTTGTCCAAAACGTTCAGGATTTCCTGCATGGGTAGGAAAGAAACGGCCTGCTCGGGCAGGAACATGTCCGGCCGCAGTTCCTGGGCTTCGGTGAGGATCAGGGTCATCAACGCTTCCATTCGTGTATCCCGGTAAGGACCGCCTCGGTCTGCCGCGTCCCTGAGCATGGCAAAGTAAGCGTCAAACCGGGGCTTCTCTGCCCCTGACTGCATCACATAGGCAAACTGTTCCCCGTGCAGGCGAAAGACAGAGAGCAGCAAGACATCATTGTGAAAGGCTTGCAGCTGATGAACGGGAATCTGCACGTAATACCGGTGATATTCGGTTGTCAACAGCTTGGTGGCGTGCTCGTCAAACTGATTCAGAAACACGAGAGCCCCTGCCTCTGCCTGAAAATCCCGCCCACGAATGGTAAACAGCACGGATCCTTTGGTAATGTAAAGCAATTCATAATACACATGCGTGTGAAGCTGATGCGTTACCAGCTGCTCGCTGTAGACAATTTCAAAGGGCACGAACGGGTCACCTCACCAAATGGAATTTACATATTTTCAGGATAAAACAGCCGATTCTCTCCCTGCCTTTTACTTTATCATAGAAGCAGCAAAAAGACAAGGAGATACTGGTATGCAGCATGAAACATTCCACTACGGCACGCTGGATGAAGTGAAGGAAAAGGCACGGGAGCTGAATGCGTTTCTGCCTATGTCCACAAACACGGAAGTACTGTACCGTCCGCTGAAGATCGGTGATCACGAGGCGGAAAACCGCATTGCCTTTCAGCCCATGGAAGGAACGGACGGCACGGAAGACGGCGCACCGGGAGAAATGACCTGGAGACGGTATGAACGCTTTGCCAAGGCCGGGCCGGGGCTGATCTGGTTTGAGGCCGTGGCAACGGTGCCGGAAGGCCGGGCCAGTGCCCATCAGCTGTACCTAACGGAAAAGAATGTGGATGCCTTCAAGCGTTTGACGGATCATATGCGGGAAGTCTGCTTGAAGGAAAACGGATATGTGCCGGTGATCGTCATGCAGGCAACCAATTCGGGCCGCTACTCCAAGCCTAACGGATACCCGGAACCGCTGATTGCCTATTCCTGCCCGCCGCTGGAGGATGTGCCCCTGCCTAAGGAGCGAATCCTTTCCGATGACACCCTGAAGCGGTATGAAGCCGCCTTTGGCCCCACGGCCAAGCTGTGTGCGCAGGCGGGGTTTGATGGCATGGATGTGAAGTGCTGCCATCGGTATCTGGCCTGCGAGCTGCTCAGCGCTTATACGCGTCCCGGGGATTACGGCGGCTGCTATGAAAATCGTACCCGCTTTTTGAAGAATGCTTACCGTGCAGCATCTGCTGCGGTAAATGTGCCGGGCTTCTTCTTTACCAGCCGGCTGAACGCCTATGACGGTTTTCCGTATCCCTATGGCTTCGGCGTGAAAGAGGGCAGCCTTGTGCCGGATATGCAGGAAGCCATTCGCCTCATTGGTGAGCTGAAGCAGGAATTCCGCATTCCCATGATCAACATCACCATGGGCAATCCCTATCGAAATCCGCATGTGAACCGTCCCTACGATCATGGCAATTATGTGCCGGAGGAGCATCCGCTGGAAGGCTTGAGCAGAATGATGCAGGGCGTGAGCGAAATTCAGCACGCTTATCCTGATCTGCCGGTGCTGGGCAGTGCCTTCAGCTACCTGCGGCAATTTGCCCCTAACCTGGCTGCCGGCATGGTGGAGGGCGGTCACTGCACCATGGCAGGCTTCGGCCGGATGGCTTTTGCGGATCCCTCCTTTGTGCAGGAGGTACGCAAACAGGGCGCCATGGACAAGCGGCAGGCATGCGTCACCTGCGGTGGCTGCGCAGCCCTGCTCCGTGCAGGCAAGCCTGCGGGATGCGTCATTCGGGATCGGGAGGTGTACAAGCTGTGAAAATCGCACTGGTAACAGGCTCCAGCCGGGGCATTGGCAGAGGCATTGCCGATTTATTGCAGGCAAACGGGTATACGGTCATTTACACCGGCACGAAGCCGGAACGCCCGGCGGACTTGCCCGAGGAACGGCACTATCACCCACTGAACATCGGGGACAGCACCCAGCGTCAGGCGGTGGTGGAGGATATACTGCGCACCTTCGGCAGACTGGATGTGCTGGTAAATAATGCAGGCATCGCTCCCTTGGAGAGGCGTGATCTGCTGGAAATGACAGAGGAAAGTTTCGACCGGGTGCTGAACGTAAACCTGAAGGGAACCCTCTTCATGTGCCAAACAGCTGCAAAGGCCATGCTTGCCTGCAAAGAAAAGCTGGAACAGGATTATCATCCGCGCATCATTAACATTGGCAGTATGTCGGCCTACACGTCCAGCATCTCCCGGGGGGAGTATTGCATCAGCAAAGCCGGCATCGACATGGTGACCAAGCTTTTTGCCGATCGATTGGCAGGGGAAGGCATCCCTGTGTTTGAAGTCCGCCCCGGCATTATCGACACGGACATGACCCAGATAGTGCACGGAAAATATCAGAAGCTGATTGATGATGGTCTGCTGCCGATTAAGCGCTTCGGCAAGCCGGAGGATGTGGCGAAGATGGTGCTGGCTTGCTGCTCCGGACTGCTGGATTATTCGGCCGGTCAGGTGCTGGATGCAGACGGAGGTTTTGCGCTGAGGAGGTTGTAAGGCATGAGAGAGATTGCAGCCCGCACGGTGGTGGTGGGCTCGGGTTGTGCCGGACTGAACGCCGCCGATTGGCTTGCCGCCCTGGGAGAGGATGTGCTGCTGGTAACGGAAAACATGCACAGCGGCACCAGCCGGAATACCGGCAGCGATAAGCAGACCTACTATAAGCTTTCCCTGGCCGGGGATGAAGAAGACAGCGTAAGCCTAATGGCCGCGACCCTGAAGCATGATGATGTGGACGGGGATCTTGCCCTATGCGAGGCAGCAGGTTCTGCACAATGTTTCCTGAAGCTGGTCTCCCTGGGGGTTCCCTTTCCCATGAATGCTTATGGGGAATATGTAGGGTACCAGACAGATCACGATCTTCGCCGCCGTGCCTCCAGCGCAGGGCCGCTGACCAGCCGCTACATGACCGAAGCACTGGAAAAAAGTGTTCAGGCACGACATGTGCCGATTGCGGATCATACCCTGGCCTGCCGTGTGATAACCGGACAAGAAGGCGTGCAGGGGTTGCTTTGTCTGGACACCGTGCAGCAGGACTGGCTGCTGATTCGGTGCGCTCATGTGGTACTGTGTACCGGCGGCCCGGCAGCCATCTACCATGCCAGCGTGTATCCCGTGAGCCAGTTTGGCATGAGCGGCATGGCATTTCTTGCCGGGGCGGAAGGCGAAAATCTGAATCGGTGGCAGTATGGCCTGGCCTCCGTAAAGTTCCGCTGGAATGTGTCCGGCAGTTATCAGCAGGTAATGCCTCGATACGTTTCCGTGGAGGAAGACGGTACGGAGCATGAATTCCTTGCGGAGAAACTTGGTAGCACAGAAGCCATGAACATGACATTCCTCAAGGGGTATCAGTGGCCTTTCGACCAATCGAAGTCAGAGGGCTCCTCCCGGGTGGATATGCTGGTAAAGCAGGAAAACGATTTGGGCAGAAAGGTATTCATGGATTTCTGCCGCAATCCTTCCGGCTATGATCTTTCCATTGTCAGCGAAGAGGCACGAAACTATCTGATTCACTGCGGAGCCACCCAGCAAACGCCCATTGAACGTCTGCGGGCAATGAACGAACCGGCGATTCAATTGTATTGGGATCACGGCATTGACTTGGAAAAGGAAATGCTGGAGGTGCAGGTGTGTGCCCAGCACCATAACGGCGGCATTGCGGTGGACGATGCCTGGCAGACCTGCGTGCCGGGATTATATGTCTGCGGTGAGGCGGCAGGAACCTTCGGTGCCTATCGCCCCGGGGGTACGGCACTGAACAGTACCCAGGTGGGCTCTATGCGGGCGGCACGGCATATCGCACGCCACAGCCGGAGAAAAATCCCGGAGGGCGAATTGGAAGTAACACTGCCCACAGCCCCCAAGGGACAGCCGGCAGCCATGATGGTGTCCCTTCAGCAGGCCATGACGAAGGATGCTGCTTTTCTCCGGAATGAGCAGGGCATACGGGCGTTGATGGCCAACATCAGCACCCTGGGTGCGGAACAGGAAACGGTAGTACCGACGGACCCCTTGGCCGTGCAAAGGATTCGTTTGGCCGACATGATGGTAACCCAAACCCAAGTGCTGAGTGCCATGCTCTATGACTTGACCCATCAGGAAAATGGGGTTATGATGACACGGGACGGCATCAGTTACAAGCGTGCATCCCGTCCTATCCCGGAAAGGGATCAATGGTTTGAACGGGTATGGCGGACATATCGCGAGCAGGAGGGGCAGCTATGATCAACAAGGCCAAGGAATTGGTACTGCGGGGGGACGTTGATACCTTACAGGCAATGTTTGAAAGAGACGAACTTTCTTCGCTGACCAAAGCAGAAAAAGTGGAGCTCATGCATACAGCTGTCGAAAGAAAAGACTTGTCCATATTGAAACTCCTGTGCAGCCGCTGCCACAGAACGGTGCTTGGCGCAGATGCATCGGGGCGGGATCTGCTTCACTTCGCCTGCGCAACAGGCGATCAAACCGTGGTGCAATATGCTGTGGAGGTGCTGGGGCTGGATCCGCTGCGGGGCGACAGCCGCGGCATCACGCCTTACGATCTGGCAGCACAGGCGAAAGAGCAGGATGCATATGCCTACTTAAAGGAGCATATTGGCTTCGACATCATGGATGGTTATCGCAATCCTGTAGCAAGGGGATTTCACCCTGACCCTTCCGTGCTGCGAGTGGGGGATGATTACTACATGGTGAACTCCTCCTTTGCCTATTTTCCGGGACTGCCCATCAGCCATTCTCGGGATCTGGTGCATTGGCAGGTCATCAGCCATGCCGTAAATGACTTGGAAGCATACCGTCTACCGGATATGCCGGGAGGCATGGGCTACTGGGCTCCGGATCTTTCCTTTTTCAAGGGACGCTTCTGGGTAACCGCCACTCTGCGCAGGCCGTCGGCTCCTATTCACCTGCAGATGATCACCAGTGCGGAAAAGCTGGAAGGTCCATGGAGTGCGCCGAAATTTCTGCCCATTGACGGTATTGATCCCTCCTTGTTCACCGATGTAGACGGCAGAAGATATATGCTGACCAATCCAGGTGTGATCATGGTGGAAATCAGTGATGAAGGCGACATGCTTGGCACTCCGGAGATGATTTATGCAGGGGCTGCACGCATCACCACAGAAGGGCCGCATATGCTGTACAAGGATGGCTGGTACTATCTCTTTATGGCAGAAGGCGGCACAGGCTATGGACATATGGAAACAGTGGCTCGCTCCCGCAGCTTGAAGGGTCCCTTCAAGGCTTGCCCCTTCAATCCCATTCTCGGCAAACGTCAGGAACATCCCTATATTCAGCGAAGCGGTCACGGAAAGCCCCTCCAATTGGCAGATGGCCGCTGGGCGATGCTCTATCTTTGCGGCCGTCAGGAGGAAGGTCTGACCATGATGGGACGGGAAACTGCCCTTGATCCCATGACCTGGACAGCGGACGGATGGCCCATGGTGAATGACCTGATGGGACCCAGCTGCCTGCAAAAGCCGATCCTACCCATGGAGAAAGCGGCAGAAGAGAAAATTGACTGGGTAAGCCCACGAGCAAATCCTGACACCTTTACAAGATGGTCGGGAGAAGATGTCACCATCACGGCAGGCAAAGGGCTTGGTGAATACCATGAGGTGCATCACATTGCCCGCCGACAGGAGGAACGGTGCTTCACCCAGACGGCAGAGGTTGATACGGCGGATTTGACGGGAAAAGCAGGACTTACAGGCTACTATGACGAAAACAGCTGGTACCTGCTGGCACTGGTGCATGAGGGGGACTCCTTCCATCTGGAAGTGACGCAGCGGAGCGGCCTGGAGGAACAGCTTGTCGCCATCCTTCCATGGAACGAGGCAAAAGCTTTGCTGCGGGTACAGGCGGTCGGCATGCGGCGAACCCTGCAGGTAAAGCAGCAGGATCAGTGGCGGACACTGGCCGAGCTGATTACGCCTTACCTGACCGATGAGGGGCTGCAAATGGGCAAGCGGTTTACCGGCGCCGTGCTGGGCATGACGGCGATTGGCAGCGGTACGGCAGTGTTTCGCAACAGAAGCGAACGCATGTGGGAGGCAGAAACAAAATGATGATGCAGCCCAAGGTGTTGCTGGTGGCCGTAGGCGGTTACGGCCGTGTCTATCTGGATTACATGACCCAGCATGATACAGGGGCGGACATTGCAGGCATTTGCGACGTAATGCCGGATATTCGGGAAAAGCTGCCGGTGATTCAGGAAAGACAAATTCCTGTCTATCCGACCCTGGAAGCATTTTATCAGGAGCACGAAGCAGACCTGGCGGTGATTGCGTCCCCCATGCACTTTCACACGGAAATGACCCTAACCTGCCTGCATCATGGCACGAATGTGCTGTGTGAAAAGCCTCTGTGCCTTACGCTGACCGAAGCAGATCAAATGCAGCAGGCGGCAGAAAAGGCAGGAAAGTTTCTGGCGGTGGGTTATCAGCTGGACTATCAGCGGGATGTGCTGGCACTGAAGCAGGATATTTTAAGCGGCCGCTATGGCATACCCATTCGAGCACGGGCGGTGCACGGCTTCCGCCGGGGCGAAAAGTACTACGCCCGGAACAACTGGGCAGGACACAAAACGGTCAACGGACGGGAGGTGCTGGACAGCCCCTTTAACAATGCTTCTGCCCACAACTTCCAGTTGCTGACCTTCCTGATGGGGAAGGAAATGGCTTCCGCCTGCGATGTTGTTGACCTGAAGGCAGAGCTTTACCGGGCAAATCCTCAAGTGGAGAACTTTGATACGGCCGCCCTTCGATTCCGGATGGAGAATGGGGCAGAGATCCTGTACTACACCACTCATGCTCTGCCGTCCCCGGAATTCGGCCCCTATGGGGTGATGGAGTTTACCGGCGGCAGGATTACCTACGGCGGTCAGGTAAAGGGCTTCCGGGGCGAACTGGCAGATGGCACGGTAATTGATTACAGTCAAGTGAACCCGGGCGCCCCTTTACAGAAGCTTCTGGATGCACTGGATTGCGTAAAGCACGGCGGCACGCCGATGTGCGGCGCAGCGGCAGAGCGTCCCCACATTCATGCGGTACGCTTGGCGGCTGAAGTGCCGATTCACAATGTATCCCCGGAAAAAGTCACGGTAGATCGGCAAGCTGACGATACCTTCCGCTATATTGATGACATTGAGAACCTCTTCATGCAGTGCGCACAGGAATGGAAACTTCCCGGAGAGCTGGGCATTCAGCTGGGGTAACTTGGCGGCGGGCAAAAGGCTCTCTGCCTATTGGAGGATAGGAAAATGAAGGATACGTTGGGCGTTGGCGTCATTGGCTGCGGAGCAATTTCTGCCAACCATTTCAAGGCACTGAAGCAGCTGGATGGGGTGAAACTGGTCGCTGTGTGCGACTGCGACCCTGACCACCTTGTTAAAGCCATGGATGAGCAGCAGGTGAAAGGCTATGCAGATTATCACGACCTGCTGTCCGACCCGGAGGTGGATGTGGTGCATGTATGCACGCCCCATTATCTGCACCATCAAATGACGGTGGACGCCCTGAAAGCAGGCAAGCATGTGCTGAGCGAAAAGCCCATGGCCATCCATCTGGCCGATGCGGAAGACATGGCGGAAACTGCTAAGGAAACAGGACGGCAGCTGGGCATTTGCTTTCAAAACCGCTACAACAACGCAACCCTTCGCATTCGCTCCTTACTGGATAGCGGTGAGGCAGGCAAAGTACTGGGCGGTCATGGGATTGTCATTTGGGATCGAGGAGAAGCGTACTATGCTTCCGGCGCATGGCGGGGCAAGTGGGCAACGGAAGGCGGCGGCGTGCTGATCAACCAGGCCATCCATACCCTGGATCTTTTGCGGGATTTTGCGGGAGACCCGGTGGTGGATGTAAAGTGCTCCATGTCTGCCAAGCGGTTGGAAAACGCCATTGAGGTGGAGGACACCTGTGATCTGCTGATGACCACCTCTGCCGGCGCACGGCTGCTCTTCTATGCCAGCAACAGCAGCGTAGGGAACACTTCCGTGCAGGTGCATCTGAAGTGCGAAAAAGCTGCCATCCATATGGTTGGCAGCCGGGTCGCGGTACTCTGGAATGACGGCCGTGTGGAAAGCGAAGATTATGCTTCCGGTCGGCAGTGGGGCAAGGACTATTGGGGGGACGGCCACGGCCACTTGATTGCTGATTTCTACCATTGCCTGAGGGAACACAAGCACTTCCCCATTGACGGAGACGAAGCACTGAAGACTACCCGCATTGTGGAGGCAGCTTACACCGCCGTTCATGCGGCGAATCGCGGACGATGCGAATAAATGAATGCTCCCCTGAAGCGGTTACAGTTTTGTAATCCTTCAGGGGAGCATTGCTATGTGCATCATTTTTTTCCGTAATCATCCAGAAAGCAGTGAGTTTGGTCGCCTTGCTTGTAGGAGATCACCGTATCCAGGTTGACATTTTCCATGCTGCGGAAAATGTTGGCTTCCACGGTGGGGTTCACTTTTTTCAGCTGGGCAATCAGCTGTTTGATTTCCATCCGCTTGGAAACTGTTCGGCCATTCGGGTCACAGGTGGTGCAGGTATCCGTAAAGTGGCAGGCGCACTGAATGAAGTGCAGGTCATTGGCATCACGCCAGGTTTTGATGTCATTTTCCCGGATAAAGTACATGGGGCGAATCAGCTCCATCCCCGGGAAGTTGGTGCTGTGAAGCTTGGGCATCATGGTCTGCACCTGGGCACCGTAAAGCATGCCCATCAGAATGGTCTCGATCACATCGTCATAATGATGCCCCAGAGCAATCTTGTTGCAGCCCTGTTCCCTGGCTTTGCTATACAGGTGCCCCCGGCGCATCCGGGCGCACAAGTAGCAGGGATTCTTTTCTTCCTTGTAGACGATATCGAAAATATCCGTTTCAAAAATGGTGACGGGAATGCCAAGAATCTTGGCATTATGCTCAATCACCTGACGATTGGCGGCGTTATACCCGGGATCCATCACCAAAAAAACCAGCTCAAAGGGAAATTTTCGATGACGCTGCAGTTCCTGAAACAACTTGGCCATCAGCATGGAATCTTTGCCGCCGGAAATGCATACGGCAATGCGATCCCCTTCCTGCACCAAATCATAGGTGCGAATGGCCTTGGCAAACTTGGAAAACAGCCGCTTGTGATAGGTAGTGCGAAGCCCTATTTCAATTTGCCGGCACTTGTCCGTTTCCTGTTCCCGCTGGATCTTCCGCATCAGCCAACCCAGGTATCCATCCTGGAGGCTGTAGGCGGACAAATGCTTTTCCCGGAGGGCTTTCGCCACGGGGATACTGTTGGTTCCCCGATGACAGTAAATCACGATGTCCTTATCCACGGGCAAAGCCTCCGGATGCGCTTCCAAAGCCTCTGCCGTGTTCACCTTAGCGCCGGGGATGATACCGTAGGAAACATCTTCGGCACTGCGGATATCAACGAGCAGCGTGGTATCAGGATTCAGTGCCTCAAAGGCTTCCTGCGACAGTTCAACATTGTTCATCATGCACTCTGCTCCTCTTACACCGTATTTTGCAGCTTTTCCATTATAGCGAAGATGAACAGGATGTGCAAGTGCGGGGAAACGAGCGCACAAGCGGAAGCGCTGCTTTGATGAGTCCGCCAAAGAACTTGCCAAACGCAGGAAAACTTATTATAATAAAAACAGATCCTGTCGTTCCAATGAAGAAACCGAAGGAGGATATACAATGGACGTCCAGCAGGCCTACGAGCAATGGTTAAAAGATTTTTCCGCAGATACTGATACGGTAGCAGATCTTCAGTCAATCGCCAACGATCCCAAGGAAATTGAGGATCGGTTTTATACGGAGCTTTCTTTCGGCACGGCCGGCATGCGCGGCGTGCTGGGTGCCGGCACCAACCGTATGAACCGCTACAATGTGCGCCGTGCCACCAAGGGTTTGGCACAGTACCTGATGCAGAATCCGGAAGAAGCGAAGCGGGGCGTAGCCATTGCGTACGACAGCCGCCGCTGCTCGGCGGAATTTGCCAAGGATACGGCACTGGTGCTGTGTCAGGAAGGCGTGCCGGCTTATCTGTTCGATGCCCTGCGCCCGGTGCCGATCCTTTCCTATGCGGTTCGGCATCTGCATGCCATTGCGGGCGTGGTGATTACCGCCAGTCACAATCCTCCCCAGTATAACGGCTATAAAGTGTATGGCGAGGACGGCGCTCAGGTAGGCCCTGAAGCGGCAGAAGGCGTTACCGGCTTCATTCGTGCGCTGGATTACAAAGATTGCACCCTGATGGATGAGGAAGAAGCCAAGGCCAAGGGACTGCTGCACATCATTGGCAACAAGGAAGTGGACGATGATTACATTGCCCAGGTAAAGACCCTGTGCATCCAGCCGGAAATGCTGGCCAAGGAAGGCGCTTCCCTGTCCATTGTCTATACGCCCCTGCACGGCAGCGGCAATGTGCCTGTCCGCCGCATCCTGAAGGAGATTGGCATTACCAACGTGGCCGTGGTAAAGGAACAGGAAATGCCGGATCCCAACTTCTCGACCATCAAGGTGCCGAACCCGGAGGATCCCGGCGCTTATACCCTTGCGTTCAAGTTGGCAGATCAAGTTGGCGCCAGCGTGATTTTCGCCACCGACCCGGACTGCGATCGGCTGGGCGTGGCGGTCAGAGACAATGAGGGTGTTTTCCATTTGCTGACGGGCAACCAGATCGGCTGCGTGCTGCTGCATTACATCCTTTCCACCAGGGCAAAGCAGGGAAAACTGCCGAAGAATGGTGCGGCAGTGAAGTCCATTGTGTCCACCTGCTTGGCAAACAGAATCTGCGAGAAGTACGGGGTTGCCATGTTTGAAACCCTGACAGGCTTCAAATTCATTGGTGAAAAGATTCAGCAGTTCCAGGATACGGGCAGCCACACTTTCCTTTTCGGCTTTGAGGAGAGCTACGGTTTCCTGTCCTCCACCTTCGTGCGGGACAAGGATGGCGTGAATGCCTCCCTGTTGATTGCGGAAGTAGCGGCGGCCTGCAAGGCAGAGGGCATTACCCTTTATGACCGCCTGCAGCAGATTTATACCGAGTTCGGCTACTATGTGGAGAAGGTTGTCAGCAAGACGCTTCCCGGCAAGGACGGCCTGACGCTGATGAAGAAGATCATGCGCGACCTTCGCGCCAATCCCCCCAAGGAGCTGGCGGGCAAGAAGGTGCTTGCAGTGCGGGACTACCTGAGCGGCGTACGTACCTGCGGCGGCAAGGAGGAGCCTACGGGGCTGCCTTCTTCCGATGTGCTGTACTATGAGCTGGAGGGCGGCAACTGGGTCTGCGTCCGTCCCAGCGGCACCGAGCCTAAGATCAAGCTGTATGTCAACAGTAATGCTGCCGGTAAGGCAGAAGCGGAAGCACTGAACGAACAGCTCCGTGAAGCCAGCGAAAAGCTGCTGGAAGCTTAATAAATGTTTGTCTCCGGGCATGGCTGACCGGTCATGCCCGGCATCTTTTTGTATCATGCCGGGAGGATGAAGGAATCCATGCGAAAGCTGATTTGCCTGATACTGACCCTTGCAACCCTGTGTGCGGCCTTTGGCGGCGTATACGCTGAAAGTATGGATCAGCAGTCGCTGATGTTGGAAAAAGTGGAGGAGAGCCTTGCATCCATCCAGGCGGAAGCGACGGGATGGGCAGCTTCGATCCTGTCCCAGGCGGTTATTGCCGGGGTTACGGTTGCAGAGGACGGGCAGTCCGCTACGGCGACAGTGACCATCCCCACCCTTACGGCCGGTGTTGATAGCAAAACCG
>CAVKHY010000003.1:0-17033 GCA_963656345.1 bacterium
GTTTCCGGGTTGTTATTGATCATGACCACGTCGTAGCCAGCCTTTTTCAGCATCCACACGCAGTGCACCGAGGCATAGTCGAACTCAATACCCTGACCAATACGAATAGGTCCCGAGCCGAGCACCACCACGCAGGGTTTCTTGGGACGCTCCGCCAGGAATTCCGCCGCTTCATTTTCCTCATCATAGGTAGCGTAGAAGTAAGGAGTCTCTGCGGCAAACTCGGCGGCGCAAGTATCCACCATCTTATACACAGGGTTTCGATGCGTAGTCACATTTTCTCCGGACAAACGCTCAATCGCTTGATCCGGATAACCCATCTTCTTGGCCTTCAGGTAGGTTGCCTCATCTACTTTGCCCTGCCTCAGCCGCTGCTCCATCAGGTACAGGTTCAGGTACTTGTTTAGGAAGAAATAGTCGATCTTCGTGATCTCGTGAAGTTTCTCCAAGGACACGCCACGGCTGATAGCCTCATACATGGCGAACATCCGCTGGTCGGTGCACTGGGCAATCAGGTCAAGAAGCTCTTCAGTGCTCTTGTCTGCCATGCTCTTCATCCGCAGGGTATCGCAGCCGATTTCCGCTCCGCGAACAGCCTTCATCAGTGCTTGCTCCACATTCACACCAATGGCCATCACTTCGCCCGTGGCCTTCATCTGGGTGCCCAGGTTCCGCTTGCCGTAAACAAACTTATCAAAGGGCCACTTCGGCAGCTTGGCCACGATATAGTCCAGTGCAGGCTCGAAGCAGGCGCAGGTTTTGCCGGTCACGGCATTTTTCATTTCATCCAGGGTGTAGCCAATAGCAATCTGTGCGGCGCACTTGGCAATCGGATACCCGGTGGCTTTGCTGGCCAAGGCGGAAGAACGGCTTACCCGAGGATTCACCTCGATGACCGCATACTCGAAGGAATCAGGATTCAAGGCAAACTGGCAGTTGCAGCCGCCTTCCACTCCTAAAGCCGTGATAATATCCAGCGCCGCCCGGCGGAGCATCTGATATTCTTTATCTGCCAACGTCAGGGCAGGCGCCACCACGATGGAGTCGCCGGTATGCACGCCCACTGGGTCAATATTCTCCATGGAGCAAACAGCCACCACATTACCGAGGCTGTCCCGCATGACTTCAAACTCAATTTCCTTCCAACCGGAGATGCACTTTTCCACAAGAATTTGGGTAATGGGGGAAAGCCGGAGGCCGTTCTCTGCCGTTTCCCGCAATTCCTCCACATTGTGGCAGATACCGCCGCCGCTGCCTCCCAAGGTGTAGGCCGGGCGGACAATCACCGGGTAGCCGATCTTTTCCGCCACGGTCAGGGCGTCCGGCAGGGTCTCCACAATTTCGCTGGGGATCACCGGCTGATGGATACTCTGCATGGTTTCCTTAAACAGCAGCCGATCCTCTGCTTTTTCAATGGTTTCGCACTTTGCGCCCAGCAATTTCACCCCATGCTGCTCCAGGAAGCCTTCCTTGGCCAGCTGCATGGAGAGCGTTAAACCACTTTGGCCGCCCAGGGTGGACAGGAGGCTGTCCGGCTTTTCCTTCAGGATAATACGCCGCAGAGTTTCCAGCGTCAGGGGCTCGATATAAATTTTATCCGCAGAGGCATGGTCGGTCATGATGGTAGCCGGGTTAGGATTCACCAGCACTACTTCCAGCCCTGCGTCCTTCAGGGCACGGCAGGCCTGGGAACCGGCATAGTCAAACTCGGCGGCCTGACCAATCACAATGGGACCGGAACCGATAATCATCACACGATGCAATTCAGGATTCAGCGGCATACTTTATTTCCTCCCATCAGTGCAATAAAGCGATCAAACAAGAAGCGAGTATCCAAGGGGCCGCCGGCAGCTTCCGGATGAAACTGGACGGAGAAGGCCGGCATATCCGTGTAATCCACACCTTCACAGGTACCGTCGTTGCCGTTGACGAAGCGAAGGGAAGCATTGGCCGGCAGGGTTGCGCTGTCTACCGCATAGCCGTGATTCTGGCTGGTCATGTAGCTCAAGCCCGTTTTGACATCCTTAGCGGGCTGATTAGCGCCTCGATGACCGTACTTCAGCTTGCTGGTGGTTGCGCCCTGGCTCAGTGCCAGCAGCTGATGCCCCAGGCAGATGCCAAAGGTCGGAATCCGATGCGTGCACAGTTCCCGCAGCTGATCAATAATCCCCACATTATCCGCCGGGTCGCCGGGGCCGTTGGAGAGCATAATGCCGTCCGGCTTCAGGGCAAGAATTTCCTCGCAGGTTGCATCCGCATGCACGGTGGTCACGTGGCAGCCCCGCTTTTCCAGCTCCCGCCGAATATTGGCCTTGGCGCCGAAGTCCCACAGCACCACGTGATAGGTGCCATTCACCCCATCCTCCATGGTTTCCTTACAGCTTACATCCTGCACGGAAGGGTGGAAGGGCAGCTGCTGAAGTTTTTTCACCATGGCCGGAATATCCGCAGGCTTTTCCGTCAGGATGGCCGCATTCATCACGCCTGCCGAGCGAATCTTTCTTGTCAGAGCCCGAGTATCCACCCCGGTAAGGCAGGGAATATCGTGCTCCTTCAGAAAGTCATCCAGCTTGCCGCTGCAGCGGAAGTTGCTAGGGGCATCACAGATTTCCCGGGCAATGTAGCCGCTGAGCCAAGGCTTGCTGCTTTCAAAATCCTCAGGAATCACGCCGTAATTGCCGATGGTAGGAAAAGTTTGAATCACAATTTCCCCCTCGTAGCTGGGGTCAGTCAGGGTTTCCAGATAGCCCACCATGGCGGTGGTGAACACCAATTCCGCCATGACATTTTTTTCTGCGCCCCGCATTTCTCCTTCAAACAGCTGACCGTCGGCTAACAAGAGATACCCTTTTCTGCTCATACACGCTTCCTCCTCTTATGCCTGCTTTGCAATTTCCACTGCCTGCATGGGCGTATCAATCACGTACGCCGCTCCGGCTTCCCGCAGTTCCTTTTCATCCCGGAAGCCCCATTTTACCCCGACTGAGCACATGCCTGCGTTGCCGGCGCAGCGCATGTCTACGGCCGTATCTCCCAGGTACAGGAAATTCTTCGGGGCAATCCCCAAGCTTTCCGCAATAGCCAGTGCGCCTGTCGGATCCGGCTTCACAGGTACTCCTTCCATCTGCCCCCGAACCTGAGCAAAAGTCACCTCCGGAAAATAATGTGCCACCACATGACAGGTATCCGCATGGGGTTTGTTGGACAGCACACACAGTTTCAGCCCCATTTGAGACAGGGCATGCAGCATTTCTGGCACGCCGTGATAAGGCTCAGTGGTCACCTGATTATGGGTCTCATAATAGGCTTGATAGTCCTGCTGTACCTTTGCTGCCAGCTCCTGATGATCGCCCACAGCCCGCTGTGCCAGAATTTTCGCTCCGTTGCCCACCAGGTACCGATAGGCATCCGTCGGATATTCCGGCAGACCGTTCATGCGCAGGGCACGGTTCATGGCCGTCGCAATATCCTGCAGGGTATTGGTCAGTGTCCCGTCCAGGTCAAAGAGCACCGCCTTCATGGTCTTCCTCCTTGTATTTCAGAAAGAAGGGAAGGACACCGCCCATTGTGCAGTGCCTTCCCTTCCAGCTATTTACTTTGTGTAAATTCATAAATACCAATAGCCGCAGCAATGGAAAGATTCAGCGAGTCAATCTTTTCATTGCTGGGAATACGAACAGGCTGGCCTACCCCGGCGAACGTCGCCGGAAGGCCGCTGCCTTCATTGCCGAAAATCAGCGTCCACTTTTCAGGTACGCCTCCAGCCAGCACATCGGGCAGGCTCTTGGAACCGTCCAGCATGAAAGGATACATCATCCGCTGACCAGCCTCCTGTGCATAGGCTTCGAAATCGTCATACACATGAATCCGCAGGGAGAAAATGCTGCCCATGCTGGCACGCACCACGTGGGGATCGAACACATCCACGCAGGGACGAACCAGCGCCACATCTTCCACACCAAAGCCCAGCGCCGTGCGGAGAATGGTGCCCACATTGCCCCGATCCGAAGGCTGATGCAGCAGCACGTGAGGCTTATCCTGCGCCAACGTATCGGAGAATTTATGAAACACTGCCGCCGCAAAACAATTGTCCTTCCCGGAAATACGGCTCAACGCCTTGTCAGCTTCCTCCACGCGAATATGGAGCTGATTGGCCAATGCCATCAGCTTCTGAGCCCCCTCCGTATCCGCTGCCTTGCTGTGCAGCAGCACCCGGCTGGCACATTGGGGACGATGCAGAAGGCACTCCATGGACGGGAAAAAACCCGGCGCATAGCCGTAATCCAGGTCAGCACGATAGGTCGTAAGCGACGGCATATCCTTCCTCCTTGTCAGAACAGTGCTTCTACGAAATCCTTGGCAGAGAAGGGCTGCAGATCGTCAATGCCCTCACCCACGCCAATGTACCACACCGGCACTTCCAGCTCCTGCCGAATGGCAAGGGCAATGCCGCCCTTGGCTGTGCCGTCCAGCTTGGTCAGGATAATGCCGCCGATTTCAGCAAATTCCTTGAAGGCCTTGGCCTGTGCCAAACCGTTTTGCCCGGTGGTAGCGTCCAGCACCAGAATGCAGCGAACGTCCGCTTCCGGATACTCCCGGTCAATGACCCGGCGCATCTTGTTCAGCTCGTCCATTAGGTTCTTCTTATTGTGCAGCCGTCCGGCGGTATCCACAATCAGCAGATCCGCCTGCTGTGCTTTGGCAGCCTTCACCCCGTCAAACACCACGGCGGCAGGGTCTGCGCCTTCTTCATGCTTGATAATAGGCACACGGGCGCGCTCCGCCCACACGGTCAGCTGCTCGGCAGCAGCGGCACGGAAGGTGTCACCGGCGCAAAGCATTACCCGGCGGCCAATGGACTGGAAGCGAAGCGCCAACTTGCCGATGGTGGTGGTTTTGCCCACGCCGTTCACGCCGACCACCAGCATCACCATGGGCCACTTCAGCGGCGGCCGGGGAATGTCCATCTGCTCCACCATGATCTGCTTCAAGGCCGCACGAGCCTCTCCCGCATCCTTCATGTTTTCCCGCTTCACACGCACACGAAGCTCATCCAAAATGGCAGTGGTGGCCTTTACGCCGCAGTCTGCCAAGAGGAGGATGTCTTCCAGCTCCTCATAAAAATCTTCATCTATTTTTCGATTCTCTTTGACAAGATCATCAACTTTGTCGGTCAGGTTGCCACGGGTTCTGCTCAGGCCTTCCTTCAGCCGGGCAAAGAAGCCCTTTTTCTTTTGCTCGCTCATCACCAAACCTCCTTATCCTTTACACTATATCATATTTTTTTGCTTCAGGCAACCAGATATTTCAACGAATTTTACAAATATTTGCAGCAATATGCATTGACAGAGTGAAAGCTCAGGCCAGTAAAAGTGCCTGAGCTTCAGACCATCCACAAATCTGGGTGGCGTTGGAGGGCTCGCAAGCCTTCCGACTGTCAATCGGAAATCGGCGGCGTGTACGGCGATTTCCGCAGCTTTCCGGCAGGAAAGCTTCCTTACACGAAGGAGTGGCCGGGAGCGAAGCGACCAACGACTGAGTGCAAATCTCGACAAAGTGGCTTTGCCACTTTGTCGAGACCTTGAAGCTCAGGCCAGTAAAAGCGCCTGAGCTTCCTTGAGATTGCGCACCATATAGGTAGGCAAGGGACTTTCCGCACCGTTTGCAGCAAGCCAGATGCTGTCAATGCCTGCATTCCTTGCAGCGGCAATGTCAGCAGAAAGGCTGTCTCCCAATAAAACGGCTTGGGAAGGATCCGTGCAGTGCAGGGTCTCCAGGGCGGCATACACCATCCCGGGATCCGGCTTGGTATGCCCAACTTCTTCTGAAATGATGACAGCATTCAACAGGGGCGTGTAAGGGCAGCGAGCCAGGCGGTTCCGTTGAATGGTGCTGATCCCGTTGCTGACCAGTGCAATTTTCATTTTTCCGGCCACTGCCTGCATGAGCGCCATGGCGCCGGGCAACAATTCCGCATGGGTACCGAGGCGCTCTTCATAGCACTGACTGAGCTCCTCCGCTATGCCTGTATCCCGATGCAGGTAGGCCAACAGCTGCTGAAAGCGAGCCACCCGCAAAGTTTCCCGATCGGTCTTCCCCTGCTCCAGTGCCAGCCACTGGGCATGATTCATTTCCGCGTAAGCGGCAGCCGTCTCATCGTCCTCCGGCAGGCGGAACTGATGCATGGCTTCTTTCAGCGCCGCATGTTCGGCGGCATCGAAGTCCATCAGCGTGCCGTCATTATCCACCAAAAGATAATGATATCGCATGTCATTCCTCCTGCAAGCCTAAATCATCCACCACCCAGATGTGACCGTCCGTACGCAGCCGCAGGGTATGCCGGTAAGTGCTGAGGGTAGGAACATTCTTCTTACCCATGTAGTCAAAGGCGTCCTTGGCACGGAACTGTGCCGCCGTAATGATGGCCAGCTCCGGGCTGACAGCATTGAAAAAGTCTTCCCGCAGCTTAGCATGACCGTGGTGTGGATACTTCATGATGTCCGCATGAAGACCGCAGGACGGCGGATCCTCTGCCAGCATAGTCTGCGCACGATTTTCCACATCGCCGAAGCTGATAAAGGAACAGTCCCCATAGACAAGCTTCAGCACGCCGGAGCGGTCGTTGCCCGTCAGGTCAGGACGCTGACGCTGGATCACCGTCAGGGTAGCATCCCCCAGGGTCAGCACATCCCCGTCCTGCACTTGCTCCACCGGTACACCCAGGCTTTCCATCACACGAACCGTACGGCGAATCACATAGTTTTCGTCCAGCGGCGAGGAAACCAGTAGCTTACCGATGGTGGCCGTGCCGTCCAGGTATTCAAAGCCGGTCAAATGATCATCGTGGGGGTGGGAATTGAAGGCAATATCCACGTGGGTAATGCCCAGCCGGCGGAGGGTAGGCACCACAGAGGACTGACTTTGGTCATCCGTGGCGCAGTCGATCATCATGACTTGATCCCCCATGCGGAGGATGCAGGCATCCGCCCCTTGAAGGGGCGGGTAGACGATTTCCAGAATCTCCGCACCCTCTTCAAAGGACCATTCGGCATCCGGGTCATCCATTAAGTTGACCACCTTGCCTTCGCCCAAGGCAAGTACAGGCAGCAGGCACAGCAGCATCAGCAGGCACAGCAGGCACAGCAGTCGCTTCATGCATTTTGCTCCTTTACCGTATTCAGCAGGCCGCCTGCCAGCAGCATGCCGCGCTGGCGTTCCGTAATTTTCAGGCGTGTGGTAAAGGTCTTGCCGGTGGTATCGTTATGCACAAGGATTTCTTCCTTGCCGGATGCCACCTGTGCACGAATGTCCTTCAGCGTCAGCACGTCCATTTGGGTGATGGTATCGTAGTCCTTCTCCTCTGCAAACTCCAGGGGAAGAATGCCGTTGTTGATCAGGTTATCCCGGTGAATACGGGCAAAGGACTTGGCCACAATGGCACGAATTCCCAGATAGAGAGGAACCAGTGCCGCATGCTCCCGGCTGGAGCCCTGACCATAGTTAGCGCCTGCCACCAACACGCCGCCCTTCTCCTGCTTTGCCCGTGCCGGGAAGGTTTCATCCACAGGGGTCAGGCAGTAGTCACTCAGGTGAGGAATGTTGCTGCGGTAAGGCAGCAGCTTGGCATTGGAAGGCATGATATGGTCGGTAGTGATATTGTCCTCCATCTTCAGCAGCACCTTGCCGGAAATGGTATCCTCCAAGGCATGCCCGATGGGGAAAGGATGGATGTTGGGTCCCCGTACCACCTGCACCGTATTTTCCTCCCCGGGGGCAACAGGCGGCAGCACCAGGTTATCGTTAATGTCAAAGTGCTCCGGCGTGGGAATAGTCAGGTCGATATCCAGGCAGCGAGGATCCGTCAGCACGCCGGTCAGGGCGGATACGGCAGCCGTTTCACAGCTGGTCAGATAAATACCGGCGGAAGCCGTTCCGCTGCGGGCATAGAAATTCCGATTGTTGGTACGGATAGACACGGCTCCGGTTCTGGGGCTTTGTCCCATGCCGATGCAGGGACCGCAGGCGGTCTCCAAAATGCGGGCACCGGCTGCAATCATGTCTGCCAAGGCACCGTTCCTTGCCAGCATGGTCAGCACCTGACGGCTGCCGGGTCCAATGACCAAGCTGACTTCCGGATGGACAGTCTTCCCCTTCAGGATACGTGCCACACGCATCATGTCCTGATAGCTGGAGTTGGTGCAGGAGCCGATGAACACCTGATCCACCTTGATAGGCCCCACGTGCTCCACCGTATCCACTCGGTCAGGCATGTGGGGGCAGGCCACCAGCGGCTGCAGGGTGCTCAGGTCGATTTCCAGGGTCTCGTCATAGGCAGCATCCGCATCCGGGGCAAGGGGCGTGAAATCCTGTTCCCGCCCCTGGGCACGGAGGAATTGCCGGGTCACTTCATCGCTGGGGAATACAGAGGTGGTTGCGCCCAGTTCTGCGCCCATGTTGGCAATGGTGGCGCGCTCCGGTACGGTCAGGGTGGCGACGCCCTCGCCGGTATATTCCATCACCTTGCCTACGCCGCCCTTCACGGACAGACGGCGCAGTACTTCAAGGATAATGTCCTTTGCCGCTACGCAGGGCTGCAGCTTCCCCGTCAGGTGCACATTCACCACCTTGGGGCAGGTCATGTAGTAGGCACCGCCGCCCATGGCCACAGCCACGTCCAATCCGCCTGCGCCGATGGCAATCATACCGATGCCGCCGCCGGTGGGGGTGTGGCTGTCAGAACCCAGCAGGGTCATACCCGGTACGCCGAACCGCTCCAGATTCACCTGATGGCAAATGCCGTTGCCCGGCTTGGAGCACCAAATGCCGTGTTTGCGAGTCACAGTCTGGATGTACATGTGGTCATCAGCATTTTCAAAGCCGGTTTGCAGGGTGTTATGGTCAATATAGGCAACAGACTTTTTCGTGCGCACACGTTCCACGCCCAAGGCTTCAAATTGCAGGTAGGCCATGGTGCCTGTCGAATCCTGCGTCAGCGTCTGGTCAATGCGGATGGAAATTTCCTCTCCCGGCACCAGTCGGCCGGTCACCAGATGTGCAGACAGGATCTTCTGTGTTAAATTCATGGATCTGTCCTCCAAAAAATCATCTTCCGCGGACACCTTCGTCCGTTTCGTTTTCCTCCACCATCATAGCGGGTCGGCAGGGTGCTGTCAATCAGTGAACATGAAAAGAACAGACCCATCATGCACCTTGTGCAGCTTTGATGCATCCGCTATAATGGCCGGTGGAGGTGCGCCCATGCGTGTATTGGATATTGACCTGGATTTCTTTTTGAACGACTGCTGCCCTTTGGCAGAGAAAGGTCAGCGGCCGCCTTTGGCAGGCTGTGAACCTTGGGATGCGGAAGCCGTCTGCCGCTTTCTGGAGGATCAATGCGGCGTAAGCAAGGATGCCCCCTTGCCCGGCCGAATTTTCGAAACCCATGATCAGGCTCTGCTGTTTTGGGAAGAAATGATTGCCGCCGGTCGGTTGTCCTCCCCCTTCCATGTCACCCATGTGGACGCCCACAGTGACCTGGGCATCGGCTTTCCCGGCCCCAACTATGTGCTGTTCAACGTGCTGTCCATGCCGGTAGACAAGCGGAGAAACCCTGCTTTGTTCTATGCCCAGCATAAGCTGGATGAAGCCAACTATCTGCTGTTTGCCTTGGCCATGCGCCGCATCGCCTCCCTGGACAACGTGCGCAATCCCCGCTCCCGGCCGGATATTCCGTCCGTGCTTTATCACGGAGCAGACAGTTTTCAGCTGACTTCCATCGCCGCTCAGCTCTTTGCAGCGCAAAACGGCACAGAGCCTGTGATTCCTTTCCGCAATTACGAAGATTATCGAACCTTCCATGCCGATGCCCCCTATGATTTCATTACCTTGGCCATGTCTCCCCGCTACGCCCCCAAAGAAGCGGACGAACTACGAGATGTGATTGCCCCCTACATCGCAGAAGAATGACAGAAAATTCACACAAAAAGCATAAAAAGGCTTGACAGCACAGGGGGAATCGATTACATTATTACAGGTTAGAATATTCTAATCAAGTTAGCCCATTCTAACAAAGGAGTGTATCCTATGTACTTGGAAATTGTAGACGTGAAGGGTCGGGAGATTCTGGATTCCCGGGGCAATCCCACCGTTGAAGCTGAAGTTACGCTGGATGACGGCACCATCGGCCGGGGCATGGCACCCAGCGGCGCATCCACCGGCGAATTTGAAGCACTGGAACTTCGTGACGGCGACAAGAGCCGTTACCTGGGCAAGGGTGTCACCAAGGCCGTGGAAAATATCAACACCACCATTTGCGAAGTACTGTGCGGCATGGATGCTTCCGATATTTATGCTGTAGATGCCGCTATGCTGGCTGCCGACGGCACCAAGGACAAGAGCAAGCTGGGCGCCAATGCTATTCTGGCTGTTTCCATTGCCTGTGCCCGTGCCGCCGCCGCTTCTCTGGATATCCCACTGTACCGCTTCCTGGGCGGCATTTCCGGCAATCGTCTGCCTGTGCCCATGATGAACATCCTCAACGGCGGTGCGCATGCCACCAACACCGTGGACACCCAGGAATTCATGATTATGCCCGTTGGTGCGCCATCCTTCAAGGAAGCTCTGCGCTGGTGCGCCGAAGTCTTCCATGCGCTGGCTTCCATCCTGAAGAGCCGCGGTCTGGCAACCTCCGTTGGCGATGAGGGCGGCTTTGCCCCCAACCTGTCCAGCGATGACGAGACCATTGAAACCATTCTGGAGGCCGTGAAGAAAGCCGGTTACGAGCCCGGTCGGGATTTCATGATTGCCATGGACGCCGCTTCCTCCGAATGGAAGAGTGAAAAGGGTAAGGGCTACTACAAGCTGCCCAAGGCCGGCACGGAGTATACCAGTGACGAGCTGATTGCCCACTGGAAGAGCCTGGTGGAGAAGTACCCCATCATTTCCATTGAGGACGCCTTGGATGAAGAGGACTGGGAAGGCTGGCAGAAGCTGACCCGTGAACTGGGCGATAAGGTACAACTGGTTGGCGACGACCTGTTTGTCACCAACACCGAGCGGCTGAGCAAGGGCATCAAGCTGGGCTGCGGCAACGCTATCCTGATTAAGTTGAACCAGATCGGCTCCGTATCCGAGACCCTGGAAGCCATCAAGATGGCGCACAAGGCCGGTTACACTGCCGTGACCTCCCACCGCAGCGGCGAAACCGAGGACACCACCATCGCCGACCTGGCTGTGGCACTGAACACCTGCCAGATCAAGACCGGTGCGCCCAGCCGTACCGAACGCGTAGCCAAATACAATCAGCTCCTTCGTATCGAGGAAGAGCTGGGCGCCAGTGCCGTTTACCCGGGCATGAGCGCCTTCAACGTGAAGCGGTAAGAATTTTCGCTTGACAGACAGCCGTAAGTTTTTTATGATTCCACTTGGTGCGCTTCTGCAAGCATCTGCCTGCGGAAGCTGTGCCGAATGAACCTCGACCAGATCGTCATGCCCGTGGCGGTTTGCATTTATTCATCCCTAACGACCATCCGCAAAGGAGAGTGCACATGGTTCACTACGATCAATGGGAAGGCTTCGATGGCCGCATTTGGCGGGAAGAAGTCAATGTACGGGATTTTATTCAGAAGAACTACAAGCCTTATGACGGAGATGAAAGTTTCCTGTCAGGCCCCACCGATGCCACCAATAAGCTCTGGGGCGAACTGCAGAAGCTGCAGAAGGAAGAACGTGCCAAGGGCGGCGTGCTGGATATGGAAACCCATGTGGTCTCCGGTCTGACCGCTTACGGCCCCGGCTATATCAGCGAAGAATACAAGGATCTGGAGCAGATCGTCGGTCTGCAGACGGACAAGCCTCTGAAGCGTGCCTTCATGCCCTTCGGCGGCATTAAGATGGCCGAGGAAGCCTGCAAGAACTACGGCTATGAGCCCGATCCCGAGCTGCACAAGATCTTCACCGAATACGCCCCCACCCATAACGACGGCGTGTTCATGGCATATACTCCTGAAATGAAGAAAGTCCGCCACAACAAGATCATCACCGGCCTACCCGACACCTACGGCCGCGGCCGTATCGTTGGTGACTATCGCCGTGTGGCTCTGTACGGCATCGACTTCCTGATTGAGGAAAAGGCCAAGGATCTTGCCAACTGCGGCGACGGCACCATGACCGATGACGTGATCCGTCTGCGTGAAGAAATTTCCAAGCAGATCAAGGCACTCAAGGGCATGAAGGCCATGGCCGCCAGCTACGGCTATGACATCAGCAAGCCCGCCTCCAACGCCAAGGAAGCCTGCCAGTGGCTGTACTTCGGCTACCTGGCCGCCATCAAGACCCAGAACGGCGCCGCCATGTCCGTTGGCCGTATCTCCACCTTCCTGGACATTTACATGGAGCGCGACCTGGAGAAGGGCATCCTTACCGAGGAGCAGGCTCAGGAGCTTGTCGACCACATGGTGATGAAGTTCCGCATGGTCAAGTTTGCCCGGATTCCCAGCTACAACCAGCTGTTCTCCGGCGACCCTGTGTGGGCTACCCTGGAAGTGGGCGGCATCGGCGTAGACGGCCGTTCCATGGTGACCAAGAACGACTATCGTTTCCTGCACACCCTGGAGAATATGGGACCTTCTCCCGAACCCAACATGACCGTACTCTACTCCGAGAATCTGCCTCAGAACTTCAAGCACTATGCTGCGAAGATCTCTGTGCTGACCAGCTCCGTGCAGTATGAGAACGACGATGTGATGAAGCCCGTATGGGGTGATGACTACTCCATCTGCTGCTGCGTGTCTGCTACCCAGACCGGTAAGGAAATGCAGTTCTTCGGTGCCCGTGCCAACCTGGCCAAGTGCCTGCTGTATGCCCTGAACGGCGGCGTGGACATGAAGACCCGTGAGCAGGTAGGTCCCGCCTATCGCCCCATCACCAGCGAAGTGCTGGACTATGATGAGGTCATTGAGGCTTATGACCGGATGATGGACTGGCTGGCAGGTCTGTATGTAAACACCCTGAACCTGATTCAGTACATGCACGACAAGTACTATTATGAAGCTGCGGAAATGGCATTGATCGACACCGACGTACGCCGCACCTTCGCTACCGGTATCGCCGGCTTCTCCCATGTGGTGGACAGCCTGAGCGCTATCAAGTATGCCAAGGTAACGCCCATCCGTGACGAGACCGGTCTGATCCTGGACTTCAAGACCGAGGGCGACTTCCCCCGCTACGGCAACGACGATGACCGTGCCGACGATATCGCCGTGTGGCTGCTGGGCAAGTTCCTGGAGAAGATCAAGAAGCGCCACACCTACCGCAACTCCGAGCCCACCACCTCCATTCTGACCATTACCTCCAACGTGGTGTACGGCAAGGCTACCGGCAGCATGCCTGACGGACGGAAGGCCGGTGAGCCTCTGTCCCCCGGTGCAAACCCCAGCTACGGTGCCGAGAAGAACGGCCTGCTGGCTTCCCTGAACTCCACCGCCAAGCTGCCTTATCACTGGGCACTGGACGGCATCTCCAATACCCAGACCATCAACCCCGGCGCGCTGGGTCATGATGACGAGGAGCGCGCCAATAATCTGGTGCAGGTCATGGACGGCTACTTCACCCAGGGTGCTCACCACCTGAACGTGAACGTTTTCGGCACGGAAAAGCTGATTGACGCCATGGAGCATCCGGAGAAGGAAGAGTATGCCAACTTCACCATCCGTGTTTCCGGCTATGCCGTGAAGTTCATCGACCTGACCCGTGAACAGCAGCTAGACGTTATCGCCCGCACCTGCCATGACCGCATGTAAGACCCTTGGCCGAGTTCACTCGGTGGAAAGCTTTGGCTTGGTAGACGGTCCCGGGGTGCGTTATGTGATTTTCCTGCAGGGATGCGCCCTGCGGTGCCAGTTCTGCCACAACCCCGACACATGGGATTTGCACAATCCCAGTGCCGGGGAGTCGGAAGCTTCTGCTTTGCTTGAACAGGCGCTGCGGTACAAGAAATACTGGGGCAAGGATGGCAGGAACGGCGGCATTACCGTCAGCGGCGGTGAGCCTATGCTGCAGCTGCCTTTTGTCACGGAGCTATTTGCCTTGGCGCATCAAAAAGGGGTGCACACCACCTTGGATACCGCCGGGCAGCCCTATCGGGAGGATGCCGACTATCAGCCCGGCTTTGAACGGCTCATGGAAAATACGGATCTGGTCATGCTGGATTTGAAAGCCATGGATGCAGATCTCCACAAGCAAGTCACCGGCATGGGTAATGACAATATTCTCGTCTTGGCTCGTCGCCTCAGCGACATGGGCAAACCCATGTGGATTCGGCACGTACTTGTGCCCGGATTAACGGATGATGCGGATGATCTCCGCCGTATGGCCGACTTCATCCACACTCTGAAAACGGTAGAAAAGGTGGAGATTCTCCCCTACCACACCTTGGGGCTTTCTAAGTGGAAGAAGCTTGGCATTGCCTATCCTTTGGAGGGGGTTCCTACTCCAACCAAGGAACAGGTGCAGCAAGCCGAGGTGCTTTTGGGTATTCAGAAATAACTGTAGGAGCGACGTTCGAATCAATATCGGCGTCGCTCCTTTTTGATTTGGAATCGATATACTTCCATAAAAAAGCGAACACACGATGGCTTTTCAAAAAATCGAATTTTATTTTATTTTTCAGCAGGAATATTCCCTTTTCGTATAGAATGAAATCGTTTTGTAAACGGGTCATCTGCATTGTGATGTTGGAGTCTGTGAATGTTTTTTGCTTTCACGGATTCAAGTTATGCCCAAGCATGCGGAGGTTATGAAATGGAAATTACCCTCAAGAATCTGACGAAGAAATTCGATGATTATGTGGCTGTTGACAATCTGAACCTGACCTTTCAGGATGGAGAACTGACCGGCCTGCTGGGTCCCAGCGGCTGCGGCAAATCCACAACCCTGTATATGCTTGCAGGTTTGGAAAATGTAACCGATGGTGAAATTTGGTTTGGTGATCAGGACGTTACCACAGCCACCCCGGAGGTGCGGAATATCGGTCTGGTATTCCAGAATTATGCCTTATACCCTCACATGACCGTGGCAGATAATATTGCCTTTCCCTTGACGAACATTAAGAATCCCAAGACGGGCAAGCGTTTCTCCCGGGAAGAAATTCGGGAAGAAGTTATGAAGGCCGCCAAACTGGTGCAGATTGACGAATACATGAATCGGAAACCCGGCCAGCTTTCCGGCGGTCAGCAGCAGCGTGTTGCCATTGCCCGGGCACTGGTGAAAAAGCCCAAGGTACTGCTGCTGGACGAGCCTCTTTCCAACCTGGACGCCCGGCTGCGGATGGGGATGCGGCAGGAAATTCGCCGCATTCAGCAGGAAACGAAAATCACCACCGTGTTCGTAACCCATGACCAGGAAGAGGCCATGAGTATTACCGACCGGATTGTGCTGATGAAGCGGGGCGTGGTGCAGCAGATTGCTCCTGCCCATGAAATGTACATGGATCCCTGTAACGAGTTTGTCGCCTCCTTCCTGGGCAACCCGGTCATCTCCTATGTGAATGTGACTGTGCGCGGTGGCAAGGTGATGCTGACAGATGGTCAGCCAATGCCCCTGACTGTCGCCCTGCCTGACGGCAGCTATCATCTGGGCATCCGTCCGGAAGCATGGATCCATGGAGATGGCTTGACCGTCACCCTGCACACGGTAGAACAGCGTGGTCAGGATCAGGTGGTGAAATTTGAGCTGGATGGCCGCCGCATCAAGGCATTGGTAGACGCTGCATCCGTCCTGAATGCAGGCGATCAGGTCTCCTTCAACCTGCGAGGCAATCGCTGCTGCTTCTTTGATGCAGAGACAGGAGAGCGGGTTAAATGATGCATACAAAGAAAAAGAAGGGCTACAAGCTGACCACCGGTCCCAACCGGGAACTGCTGGTCAAGAGCCCCAAGGCGTGGCTGTACATTCTGCCTCCCTTGATTGTTTTCCTGGCATTTGTGTTCTATCCCATGCTGTCGGTGCTGCGTACGGCTTTCTACGAAAAGTACGTGTACATCACCTCCACCGGCAAGGGATTCGGTTTGGCTTCCTTCCGGCACGTACTGAAGGATAAGACTTTCTGGCTTGCCTGCAAGAACACAGGCATACTAATCCTGGTCGCCCTGCCGGTCACGGTGATCCTCTCCCTGTCCATTGCGCTGAAGATCAATTCCATCAAGCGTTTACAGGGATTTTTCCAGACCCTGTTTTTTACCCCCTACGTCACCTCCACGGTGGCTATCGGCACGGTGTTCTACACCCTGTTCCACAGCCAGCACGGCTACATCAACTATTTTCTCAGCCTTTTCGGCGTGGATACCATTAACTGGCTGACAGACAGCAATATGGTCATTTGGGCGCTGTGCATTTTCTGCATTTGGAACGGTTTAGCCTTCAAGATCGTGTTGTTCCTTGCCGGACTGCAAAAGATCGACAAGCAGGTGTACAAGGCTGCAAAAATCGACTGTGCCAAGCCCAGTAAAACCCTGTTCAAAATCACCCTTCCTCTGCTTTCCCCTACCATGTGGATGGTGGTCATTGTTTCCGTCATCTATGTGGCCAGAACCTATAACGAAGTGTTTTCCCTGTTCACCTCCGTGAACTCCACCACGGCAGGCCCCAGCAACTCTGCCATCACCATTGCCTACTATATCTATTACTACTTCTTTGTGCGCAATGAAGTGAACTATGCCGCTGCCGCTGCCGTGCTGTTCCTGCTGGTGATTATGGGACTGACTATTCTCCAGCGTGTGATTTCCCGCAAGTTCGTCCACTATTATTGATGGAGGCAGAGGAATGAAAATTAAAGACACACGGGCGACTGTGCTGACCATCATTCGTTACTTGCTGCTGTGCATCGGTGCATTCATTATGCTGTTTCCTTTCATCTACATGGTGCTTTCTTCCCTGAAGACAGCCTATGAATCCACCGCCATTCCCCCGGTATGGTTTCCCTCTTCTCCCCAGTGGAGCAACTATGAATATGCCTGGAATCTGAAGCCCTTCCTGAT
>CAVKHY010000003.1:17043-54183 GCA_963656345.1 bacterium
TCTATTATCGGAACACGATCATTGTATGCGCCATTTCCGTGACAGGAACGCTGCTGTTTTCCATTCTGGGTGCCTTCGCATTCACCATTTACGACTTTCCCTGCAAGAATTTTCTGTTCATTCTCTTCATGCTGACCATGATGGTGCCGGAAGAGATGCTGATTATTCAAAACTACGAAACCGTGGCTGACCTTGGCTTACTGGATACTTTCCTGGGCATTGCTCTTCCCTCCTTGGCCAACGGCTTCTACATCTTTATGTTGAGAGAGTACTTTACACAGGTGCCGCCGTCCCTGTTCAAGTCTGCGAAGGTGGACTGCTGCTCCGACTTTAAGTACCTGTGGAAAGTCATGATCCCCATGAACAAGAATGCCATTTTTACCATTGCCATTCTTGCCTTCATCGGCCAGTGGAATGCTTTCATGTGGCCGAACATGGTCACCCGTACCGATGACCACCGGGTCATTACCTCCGGCTTAATGACCTTCCGTGCCATGGCATCCGCCAACTATCACTACCTGATGGCGGCTGCCTGCATTACCGTGCTGCCGATGATCATCTTCTATGCGATTTTCCACAAGAAGATTATCGCCGGTGTTGCCAGTGGCGGCATTAAAGGCTAACGCTTCTGCGCTGCCTTTCATGTAATATACAACGTGTTTTGGAGGAGGAAACAATCATGAAGAAGTTCCTGACCCTGTTCCTGGCACTGTTGATGGTTATGATGACGGCGGTTAGCTACGCCGAAGTCACCACCGACGTGATCAAGGAGCCCATCACCATCACCTTCTGGGAAATGCTGGACAACGAAACCTATGACGCTGACCTTCAGAAAGTAGTTGATGCCTTCAACGCCGGCATTGGCGCTGAATATGGCATCACCGTAGACATGCAGGTCATTTCCGGCGGCACCGAGACCATGGAAACCCAGCTGGTTGCTGCCATCCGTGCCGGTGCCGGCGTGCCCAACGTGGTCATGACCGAAGCCACCTACGTGCCGGACTATCTGCTGGCCGATGCCATCGTGGATCTGACCCCCTACATTCAGTCCGCTGAATATGGTCTGGATCTGAGCGACTACTATGACTTCTTCGTCAACCTGGGCTCCTCCTACACGGAAGAAGGTACCTACACCCTGCCCGGCTATGTGTCCGGCGAAGTGATGTACTACAACAAGACCTTCTTCGAAGAGAACGGCTTGACCGTGCCCACCACCTGGGACGAGATGGTGGAAACCTGCACCAAGATCACCGAGATCACCGGCCGTCCCGCTTTCGGTTGGGATGACCCCTTCAAGACCTTCACCACCCTGATTACCCAGGCTGGTGCCGGCTACACCGATTCTCAGGGCAACATCCTCTTCGGCGGCGACAACCTGCAGGTTGCCATTGACGCCATCCAGTGGTACAAGGATCAGATCGATGCCGGCATCTTCCGTACCGCCGGTGAGGACTACTACTTCTCCGGCCCCTTCGGCCGCGGCGACGTGCAGCTGTACATCGGCTCCGGCAACGAGGCTCAGTGGATTCAGTACAAGATTCCCGACGGCGTGACCATGGATTGGGCCTGCGCTCCTATTCCTCAGGGCAAGGAAGGCTGGGCTAACGTGCCTGCCGACTACTCCGAGAACTTCGTGTATGCCATCATGGACACCAACAATGACGAAGCTGCCCGTATGGCTTCCTGGCTCTTCCTCCGCTATCTGGAGCAGCCTGAAAACGTGTACGCCACCACCACCTCCGACGCCTTCATGCCTTACCTGAAGTCCGTTGCTGAGTCTGAAGCATGGCTGTCCGTGGCCGGCACTGCCCAGAAGGCTGAGAGCGCACAGGCTGATGCCTTCTACACCTATGCAGGTTTCGACGGTGCTTCCGCTCTGCGTTCTGACGCTACCACCGCAATCCAGGACATCCTGGTGAACGGCGCAGACGTAACCGAAACCCTGACCAACCTGGCCAATCGCTGACACTTTGCATAAAATAGGGGGAAGGCAGCGATGCTTTCCCCTTTTTTATGGAATACAGAACAGATCAAAAGGAGTACCAAACCATGGCTGAGTATTATGATCCTTGGGCTTATACCAAAACCAAGCATGGCCTGAGCGCCGACCTGGTCATTTCCGCACTGCAGAAGTGCATCCGCCGGGGCGATGAGCAAACTGCTATGCGCATGGCTTACGAACTGTATGTCACCTCTCCCTTCCATGAAGACAAGATGTGGACCCGGCTGATGGTGATCCCCATCGAGGACATCGGTTTCGGCGATCCCAACGCCTGCGTCATCGTAAAGACCTGCAATGAGCTGCGGAAGGAATATCCCTACGGCGACGGCGACCGTCCCATCTTCTTCCTGTATGCCATTCGGTACCTGTGCCGGTGCAAGAAGGAGCGCTCCACCGACCAGATCAAGAACATCATCATGAAGGAAAACGAGAAGGGCATTGTGCCTGAAGTGCCTGAATGGACCATCGACATGCACACCAACAAGGGTCGCTTCGAGCTGGGCCGGGACGTGTTCTACTTCATGAACGAAGCTTCCAAGGTAGAACCCCTGTGGGAAGGCTATGACGACCGGTATTGGAAGCAGCTGTACAAGATCTATGAAGAGGAAGCTGCAGAAGCAAAGAAGAACGAGGAAAAAAAGTAAGTCTTCTTCTCCCCGTTCCCATGCAGCATCCCTGCACAGGAGTTTTCTTCTCCCGTGCAGGGCTGTTTTTTATTTGCTCCTAAGTCCGTCCAGCAGTTGTAAAGCGGTTTGATGTGCCTTTTCTGCCATGGCCTTGCCAAAGGCGGTCGTCTGTACAGGGTCAAGACTTGCAAACCCTTCATTGATCTCCGTCTGCAAAGCAGCCAGTGCTTCCGCCGTTGCCTGCTTTGCTTCCTCCGATACAGGCGTGCCTGTTAGTTCTTCCGCATAAAGGATGTAGCCGCCCAAGCCCTCAAAAGCAAAGTAGTAGGAATCCCGCCAGTTGTCCGGATAAGCCACATAGTAGGTATCCCCTGTCCGGCGATTGGTGGCATAGGTGTAGAAGCCTTCCGGGGCACCGTCAGCCGTTAGGGTCTTGGTCACGGTGGCAGTAGACACTTGGTAGCCCGCATACACCTCTTCCAGCAGCAGGGGGTAATAAGGCACGAACACGTTATAGGCCATGTTGCCTACGCCTACCCAACCAACGGTGCCGGTTTCCACAGGATTGTCCGCGAAGAGCTGAAAAATCTCAATTTCCTGATTGCTGGGCTTGCCCACGCTGGACAGCTGATAGAAGCCGAACACATCATCCTTCGTCAGCTTCCTGTCCGCAGTGATATTGGTGTACATGGGCACAATGGCATCGTCCTTCACATTGCTGATGGTGAACAGGGTATTGTCCTGATACAGGTCTTCCGCTGTCAACGTCACCTGGGCGTTCAGGTAGGTGAGTCCATCCGTCATGCGAGGTGCGCCTACCCGAGGGGATTCCTCTGTGCCCAGATTCGCATAGGAAGCACGGTAGTCGATTTGATTTTCTGCCGCATTCCCGACGAAGGTGCCTGCTTCCTGCGCCACTTCGATCAACCGAGAAGAGGCAATCACGTTGTCCGTATCGTCCAGATCAATCAGGCCGATCACCGACAGATTGGGCTCCAGGAACATCATGTCGTCATTCAGCTTAATGGCAATGAACTGGGTACCGGAACAGTTTTCCACATACCATACTTCCTGCTGGTCACAAATAAACAGACCGGAGTCGAAGTAAGCACCGTAATCCGTATAAATCTCTGCCAGCAGCTCTACGCCTTCCCGAGCAGAACCGGACTCTGCCAACAGGATGGTAGGAATGTCCGTCTCCTCAATGCCCGCCTTGCCGTCTACCTTGGTCTGCACGTTGGGATCCACTGCCTTGACCTGTTCGTTGCCGGAAATCGTTTCCGTGGCGGAAACGGAAACCCCCATTTCATTGGTGCCGAACTCCGTGTAGGAGAAGTGGGTGGGGTTCTCTTCTCCGCACTCCGGGCAGGCACCATTGTAAATGTCGTTGGTGAAATAAGTGAAGCGGTAGCTGTCCCGGCGGAAGGTCCACTCAAACTCCCCGTATTCCGGGCAGCCGCGCCATTGATCCCCTGCCTTGAATGCCCCTGCCTCGGAAATGAACCACAGCTTGTTCATATCCGAACCATAATCCTCCGTGCGGGCAACAAAAGGCGTACCTTCCTCCGTCAGCGAACCGCCAACATACAGTGTTGTGCAGGCAGATGCAGCTGCGGCCGTGCCCATCATCATGCAAGCCAGTGCGGCTGCCGCCAGTTTTTTGATCCCTTTCATCAAATCATGCCTCCCCTTCCCAGTGAATCGTGCTTCTTGTTAACAATCGGCTCGCTTCTGCGTGTTAGTGCTTTAGCATAGTAAATTGTTGAACTTATCATAATCACTTTTGCCTCGCTTGTCAACACCTTTTTCGCAACTTTTTGATTTAAGTGCTTGTCATAAAGATAACGATCTGATATAATGATGAACACAGAAGTTTTTTCTTCTCAATAAGGAAAGGGTGGTTTCATCATGACAAAGCGTTTGGTTTCTCTGCTGCTGGTTCTTGCCCTGTTTATCCCCGTGGCGGTTTTTGCTGAAGAGGATGCTGTTTCCTCTGCCTCTGTGGCCAACTTCTACGGCGACTTTGCCCTCACCGGCGATGACCTGATGAATGCTGTGAATTCCTTCTCCGGCTTCTATCTGGTAAGCACCGTAAACCCTGACGGCACGGCCAATTCCGCCTACTTCATCTTCGCCATCACCAAGTATGAAGACAAGTACTATCTGCGCCTGGGTCTGGCCGAGAACCAGTCCAAGATCAACCTGGAAGCAAACGGCTGTGGCGTGGCCGTGTATGCCGCTACTCCCTCCACGGAGGAAGGTGCAAAGCCCTACGCCGTATCCGGCGCTCGCATGACTTTCTCCAAGGTAACGGATACCGCGGTGGAAGAAGCATTGGTGAAGGAATCCGGCAGTGATACCGCCATGTTCTTCGAAATCACCAACGTTGCTCCTCTGGGCTGATAAGACTTACCATTGAAAAGCGAAGAGGCTGTTCTCGCATATGACGTTGAGAACAACCTCTTCGTTTCATTTTGGCATCTCCACGCTTACCCGGAAAGTCTGTGCATCCGGGTAAGTAATGGTCAATTGCCCACCATGCATCTGTGCAATACGTTCCACGGCAGAAAGGCCGATGCCTGCTCCACCGGCGCTTTGGGTGCGTGCCGTGCTGCCCCTGGCAAACCGTGCCGTCAGCGACTGCGGAGACTGGGCAGGCAGATGCTCCACCGTGTTTTCCATGCGAAGAAGAATCCTTCTGCCTTTAGCTTCTGCACTGAGGGAAATCTGCCCTCCTTCGTTGGTATACTGAACGGCATTATCCATCAGCAGTGCCATCATCTGCTCCAAAGGTTTTTGCCAACCACGAAGGGTCAGGCCATCCTGCACGGTCAGGGAAGGAACCAGCTTCCTCTGTACCATGGCCGGGCCGTAGTTTTCCCACTGATTACGGATCAGGCATGACAAATCAATCTCGGATTTTCGCCTGCCCGCTTCGCATTCCTCTAAGCGAGCCATCATCAGCAGCTGACCAATGAGCTTTTCCAGCCGATCCACCTGACAGCGGATATTGCCGCTCCACTTGCTCTTGCTCTCCAGCAGCTCCATGGTATCCAAGTTTGCCCGGATAATGGCCACAGGAGTTTTCAGCTCGTGGCTGGCATCGGTAATGAACCGTTTCTGTGCCTCTCCGTTGCGGACGAAAGCATCCGCCACCTTGGAGGACACCGGCAGAAGAATCAGAAACAGCAGCACCATCAAAGCTGCTACCACCAGGGCTGCGCTGCGCATCATATGATACAATCCTTGCAGCTGAATGGAAATATCCAGCAGAATCATATGCACAGTGCCGTCTTCGTTATGCACCATGGCAAACTTATAGGAGCCAATCTTGCCGCTGTCCTTGCTGCTTTTGGCGGCCTGCTGCACATATTGCTGAACACTGACCACCGCATCCTCTGCAATGCCTCGCTGTTCAATGGTCAGTACATTTCCGTCGCTGTCCATGGTGATGTCATAAAAGCCAGATGGAATGCTTCGGTCATTGGGCGTATAGCCGAACATGGGCGGCGGCGCCGCCTGGGAAAAACTCTGCCGCTCTTTCCCCGTGGACAGCATGGCCTGGAGGAAATCCGCTGATTCCTGCTCGATCTGCCGATAGCTGAAGTAGAAAATTCCTGCCACTGCAAAGGACATCACAATCAGGAAAGCCAGCATGGCACCGCAAATAATGCGGCTGCGGTAATATCGCTTCATGATGTTTTCACCAGCGCATATCCTACGCCCCGGCGTGAATGGATGGTAGCTGTTGCCCCCAACTCCTCCAGCTTCTTGCGCAGATAAGAAATATGGGACCACACCGTTCCTTGCCCTGTCGGAGCGTCCCTGCCCCAGACACGATCCAGCAGGGTTTCCGCCGAGAAGAATACGCCGGGATTGCGCATCAGCAGCTCCATCAGCTGATACTCCCGGTGGCTGAGGGCGCTGTCTTTCGTGCCATTGGACAGGACGCATCGCCCTGCCTCCAATGTCACCCCGGCAAAAGTCAAAGCATCCGCCCGATAGGTGCCCCCACGGCGAAGCATGGCGCGAACCCTCACTAAGAGTTCCGGCAAGGCAAAAGGCTTGGGTAAATAGTCGTCTGCTCCGGCTTCGAAGCCGGCCACCTTATCCTCCAGTTCTCCCTTGGCCGTTAAAAGAAGCACCGGAGTGCGGCTGCCTGCTTCCCGCAATTTTTTCACCACGGTAATGCCATCCATGCCCGGCATCATGATATCCAGAATGCAGCCGTCAAAGGCAGTTTCCTGGGCTCGTGCCAGGGCCTCACTGCCGTTGGAGACCCATTCCACCGAATATTGATGATACCGCAGAAATTCCACCACAGCCTCTGCCATGGCCGGTTCATCTTCTGCAAGCAAAAGCAGCATGTTACCTCACCCCTCCAAAGTGAAGCATAGCAGGAAAAAGTGACCAGACCGTGAACAGAATAAGAACAAGGAGTTCACCGACGCAAATCAGTGAACTCCTTGTTCTTCCTATTGCTTCTTACAGCATGGATTTAATCGTGCGAACCAATGTGTCGATGGTGTCGGCAGAAACCAAAAGGGTCTTATCGCCGTCCACCAATGCCTGATAGCTATCCGCACTGTATTCACGAACAACCACGGTGATTTCCCGTCCTGCTTCATCCTGTGCGGTAATGGTCAACACCGTATCACCGTCCGTTGCTTCACTCAGGCGATCCGTAGCGGTCAGGGCAGTGATCTTACTCCACAGGGTTTCATCCGCTTCGGATGCATCCGTGCTGGTGTCCGTATCGGTGGCGGTGGCTTCCGTTTCTTCCGCCTTCACGATGGTGTAGGTTCCTTTGCCGGTTTCCAAAGTGGCGGTCTTCAATGCGCTCCAAGGCAGAGGAACAAGGGCGGTCATCCACATGTCATCACTGTTGGCGCTCAGTAGGCTGCTGACGTCATCCGCTTCCACGGTGTAGACCATGGAAGAGTCGGGCAGGCGGGCATACCGATTGCCTTCCGCATCCTCGCCGCCAATCAGCAGGGTCAAAGATGCATCTTCATCTCCCGTCAGGGTAATGACGGTAGCATGGGCATCATCCAACTGATAGGTGGTCAGCTCATCCTCCGTGGCAGCAGCACTGACCAGTTCATCCCATGCAATGCCTTTGGCTGCGGAAACCAGAGCTTCCACCTTGGAGGCTGTCAGGGGCTCATCGGTAGCAGCATCATACCACAGCTGATCCGGGTTTACGGTGGTGCTTTCCGACTTTTTCACTGCCGCAAAGGTGATGCCCACCGTGATGGAAGAAACTTCACTGATGGTCGGAATTTCCTCCATAGCCACCAGATCCTTCTGGGTCTTGTTGAATGTCGTGGACAGGGAGGTTGCAATGGTGTAAATCACATCATCTTGGGTACTCAGCTTCAGGTAATAGCCATCGGCAAAGGGCGTGGCATCACCCATGGTGTAGGTGGTGGTACTTGCATCCTTCCAGGTGGCGGTCACGGTCATGGTCGGCGTATCCAGACCATAATCCGCCAGTCTGGTCACGTCTTCCAATTTGCGGGTGCCCTGCAGGGCCAGCAGCTTATCTGCCAAGGTCTGCACCGCAGACTGATCCACAGGCCAAGCTGGGGTATCCGTGGTGATCCATTCCCCGTCATCGTTCAGGGTGAAGGCCAAGGTGGTATCCCCCGTCGTCCAGCTGATGCCGGTCAGGTCATCCGCCGTTTTCGCCGTCAGATCAAAGGTGCCGGATGTTTCCGAAACGGAAGTGGTTTGATTGGACTGCTTTACGGCATAATAGCCGCCAAGCATAACCGCCAGCACAATCAGCAGTGCCAGCATTTTCTTTCCTCTGTTCACCGATGCTTCCTCCTCACGTAGATGAAGATACCTACGGCAATGAGCAGCGCAGGCAGGATACCGATCATCATCACACTCCAGAAGTTATAGGAAGCGGAGGGTACGGTCAAGGTAGCCTCATCCATGGACTTGGAGCGGATGGAGATGCTTTCTTCCTGGTCGCCCATCCAGTTCAAGGCATTCAGCAGCAGGTTGCTGTTGGCACCGCCTACGGTGTAGTCCACATTGCTGTTCAGCATATTGGCAGAGGAGAACCACACCAGCTTGCCACCGTTTTCCGATGCAACACCCACATTGAAGGGACCGGACGTGTCGCCGTCTTCCTTCGCCGTGGTGGACATGGACTTGCCTGCCTGCTTGGCATAGGCAGAATCCGATGTAGTCAGCAGCCAGGTAATGCTAGCATCCGTTCCCTCCACTTCCACAAGGGGCTGGGCAATGGGCATCAGGATGTAATAGCCGCCATCTGCCAGTGCATCTGTAATATCATGGGATGCAATATTCGGCAGGATGTAGTGAGGATACCGATTCAGGCAGCGGGTGCTGTCTCCTTCAATGATAATACCGGAATCCACCGTAACGCCCATGGCGGCCGTCACCTTCAGCAGGTTGGTCATCTTACCGGATTCGATATAGTCCGTCAGCAGCACCACATTGCCGCCGTTTTGCAGGTAGGAAATCAGCACTTCCGTTTCATCATCACCCAGGTCGGCAGTGGGGGCGTTAATCAGCACGGCGCTGGCATCCTCAGGCACGCTGTCCATGCTCAGCAGGGACAGACTTTCATAGGTCATGTTGTCCTGCTCGATCATTTCCGTCACGTCGTCGGACAGCTCACTTTCTCCGTGACCGGTCAGTACGTACACTTTTGGCAGATTGTCGCTGGTCACGTAGTGAATTGCATTGGTCAGCACATTCTCGCCGTTGAAGCTGGTGCTGGTGTTATAGCTGTAGGAAGAATAATCCATGGAATAGCTGGTGACATAAATGTCTTCATATCCCACCAGACGGTAGCGTCCATTGCTGTCCACAATCACGCTGTTCTGGTACAGGCGGGAAGTTTCCAGGTCATAGCCATCCAGGAAGGTGGGCTGCAAATTTGGGTCCACCGTTTCCACCTTAATATGATCGGACAGGGCGGCATACCGGTTCAGCAGTCTGGTAATGGTATCGTCTTCATTGCCCGTAACTGCCAGCAGATACAGGGTCACATCCTGATCCAAGGAGGACACAATCCGCTTGGTTTGATCCGACAGGGAATACAGGGCATTGGTCGTCAGGTCGATTTCCGTTGCGGTGCTGGGCAGGCTGCTGACCAGCATATTCGCAACGATTGCGATGACAATCACAATCACGGCCGCCAAGGTGGACCAGCCGCCAGCCACAAAGCGCTTACCGAAAAGCTTTTTCAGCCCCGGCTTTTTCTGTGCATTGCTCATTCATTCCACCTCCGCTTCTCCATGGACTGCACCGTCAGGAACAGGAACACGCAGATAATGGAGATGTAGTATACCACGGCGGTCAGGTCAAACACGCCGTCCACAAAGGTATCAAAGCGTTCGAACACGCTGATGGATTCCATCATATCCGAGAACAGGCCAGAGAAGGCAGAGGAATCTGCGCTGTACCACAGGTACAGTCCCCCAATGCCAAGCACGCCTACGCCTACAGACACGATGGGGTTCTTCGCCATCAGCTGAAGCACAAGGGCGAAAAGCACCACCAGCACCATCAGGGCAATCAGGGAGGCAGATGCATCCGTGGATACATAGCTGGCCAAAGCATTCATGAAGTACAGCAGCAGCATCACTACCAGGGTGATCACAGCGGAGGCTACCTGACTTTCCGTAACAGAGGAAATAAACAGACCAATGGAAAGCAGGCAGGCGCCCAACATGAAGAAGGCGAACAGTGCTGCATAAGCAGGTGCATACTCTATGGTGCCGTATTGCGACAAGATCAGGGGATACAGGGCGATGACCAGAATCGGCATCAGCAGCACGGTCAGCATGCCCAGATACTTGCCCAGCACCACATCCGACAGGCGAATGGGCAGGGCATACAACAGCTGATCCGTCTTCTGCCGCTTCTCCTCCGCCAATGCCCGCATGGAAATAATGGGCACAGCAATCAGATAAATAAAGGAACATCCGGACAACACATAGGCAAACTTGGCCGTGTAGCCGCTCAGGTTATAGGCCATGCAGTAAATACCGGCAAAGATCAGCAGAAACGCTCCCAGCAGCCAGCCGGTAACGCTTTTGTAATAGGCGCCGATCTCCCGTTTCCATACGGCGATCATTGTGCTTCCTCCTCTCCTGTTTTTTCTTCCTCGGTGGTGTCAGGGGTTTGGGACGCAGTTTCACTCTGCGAAGACGTATCGTTTTGGGTCAGCTCCAGGAACACGTCCTCCAAATCCGCATGGACGGTGGTCATTTCCAACAAAGCAACATTCTCCTTCGCAAAGGCCTTGAAGACCTTTGCCCGAATGTCCTTGTCCTCTTCCGCCTTCACCAGCAGTACGGTGCTTTCTTTTTCCTCAGGCTTCACCTCTATAGAGGCAATGCCATCCACCAGGTCAAGCACCTTCCGCATGGTCTGCTCATCCGCATCCGCTTCAAGGCGAAGGGTTTGGGTGCCGGCAAAGCGGCGGGTCAGGTTTTCCGTGGTGTCGCTGGCAACCAGTTTGCCGCCGGAAATAATCATAATGGAGTCGCACACTGCTTGCACTTCGCTCAGAATATGGCTGGAAAGCACAATGGTGTGCTCCTTGCCCAACTCCCGAATCAGGTCACGAATTTCAATGATCTGCGCCGGGTCAAGGCCGACCGTAGGCTCATCCAGAATGATGACCTCCGGCTTGCCAAGCAAGGCCTGGGCAATGCCGACACGCTGCCGGTAGCCCTTGGACAGGTTGCGGATCAGTCGATGGCTGACCTGGGTAATGCCGGTCTTTTCCATGATAGCGGCAATCTGCTCCCCTTGCTCCTTTCGGCTCACGCCCTTGGCTTCTGCCACAAAGCGCAGGTACTCTTCCGGGGTCATGTCGGTGTACAGCGGAGGCAGCTCCGGCAGGTAGCCAATCCGCTTTTTTGCCTCCATGGGTTCCTCGCTCACGGAGTGACCGTCTACCAATACCTCTCCTTCTGTTGCGCCCAAGCAGCCGGTAATGATGTTCATGGTGGTGGACTTGCCTGCGCCGTTAGGCCCCAGGAAGCCGTAAATGACGCCTTTGTCAATTTCAAAGGACAGGTCAGATACAGCAGTGTGTCCGCCATACCGCTTTGTCAGGTGTTTGACCTCGATCAATGCTTCTTCCTCCTTATCATCAAACGTCAGCCATGCGTTCCGCTCAAGCAGAACGCCTGACGCCTCACGCTAGGAGGTAGTATAACCCACGAACCTTATGTGAACCTTAAGAAATGAGCTAAAATGTGTAAACAGTTTATGAATGTTGCGTGGTACAGGTGCGCTTCAAAATGAAAAAAGAGGCAAGCCTTTCGACTTGTCTCTTGCTTATCCACCGCAATGAATTTATTCGTACACTGCTCTGCTTCCGCCAATGTAAGGCAGGCGGGCGTAGGCCATCACCAGGTGGGCTTGCCCCAAATGGTCATGCTTGCCCCGCAGAGGCACAGCCACAGGGCGAATGTGCATCCCTACCAGGGTATCCCCCACGTCAATAGCAGCGTCTGCCTGGATATGCATGGCCAAGGCGGGATGCTGCATATGCTTCCAAGCAGCAGCAGGCACGGAGCCGCCTGCCTTAGGCTGAGGAATAGCCCGCACCTGGGTCAACCCCAGCGTCCGCAGTTCCTCCTGTTCCAACACAATGGCACGGTTCAGGTGCTCGCAGCACTGAAAGGCGGCATGCAGCTCATGCTCGGCACACACTTGCAGCATGGCTTGAGCAATGATTTCGCCCACCTCCGGTGCGCTGGCCTTACCGATTCTTCCGCCCATGACCTCACTGGTGGAGCAGCCAAGCACCACCACGCCGCCGGCAGGAATCTGCCCTGCATTCATCAATTCTTCCACGCAATCGCCCAGCACCGTATAGGCTTCCTTACGCATTTCTTCCACGTCCATTACAGTTGTTCCTCCATGGCTTTTTCCTGCACATAAGCATCCATGGCGGCAGCGGCAGTCTTTCCTGCGCCCATGGCAAGGATCACCGTCGCTGCGCCGGTTACGGCATCGCCGCCGGCGTACACGCCTGCACGGGAGGTTGCTCCCGTGTCTTCCTGCACCACAATGCCGCCCCACTTCTGGGTTTCCAATCCTTCCGTGGTGGACTTAATCAGCGGATTCGGCGAAGTACCCAGTGCCATGATCACGCAGTCTGCTGCCAGATCCTGCTCACTGCCCTCTACGGCGACAGGACGGCGGCGACCGGAAGCGTCCGGCTCGCCAAGCTCCATCTGCTGGCAGCGAATGCCGCTGACCCATCCTTTCTCATCCCCCAGAACAGACACTGGGTTTGTCAGGAAGCGGAATTGAATTCCTTCCTCCTGGGCATGCTCCACTTCTTCCTTCCGGGCAGGCAGTTCCGCAGCAGTGCGGCGGTAGATGACCGTGACTTCCGCACCAAGGCGACGAGCACACCGGGCAGCATCCATGGCTACATTGCCGCCGCCTACCACGGCCACCTTGCTGCCGTGCTGAATGGGCGTGGCGCTGTCCGGCTTGTAAGCCTTCATCAGGTTCATCCGGGTCAAAAATTCGTTGGCAGAGTACACACCCTTCAAGTTTTCCCCAGGGATGTTCATAAACTTGGGCAACCCTGCACCGGAGCCAATGAACACTGCCTCGAAGCCCTGCTCCTGCATCAGTTCATCAATGGTCAGGGTACGACCGATGACCACATTAGTCTCCACCTTGACGCCCAGTGCCTTCAGGGTGTCAATTTCCCGTGCCACAATGGCCTTGGGCAGGCGGAACTCAGGAATCCCGTATACTAGCACGCCACCCGGCAGGTGCAGCGCCTCAAACACGGTTACATCATAGCCCTTCTTAGCCAGATCTCCGGCGCAGCTCAGGCCGGAAGGACCGCTGCCTACCACCGCCACCTTATGCCCATTGGGCACAGGCTTTGCCGGGGCATCCGCCGTATGGGCGGCATGCCAATCTGCTACGAAACGCTCCAGGCGGCCAATCGCCACAGCCTCCCCCTTTATGCCACGCACGCACTTCTGCTCGCACTGACTTTCCTGGGGGCATACCCGACCGCACACAGCCGGCAGGCTGCTGGTCAGGCTGATGATGCGATAGGCTTCCTCAAATTCTCCTTCGCTGACGGCATGGATAAATTCCGGAATATGGATATGCACCGGGCATCCCGTCATGCAGGGCTTATGTTTGCAGTTCAGGCAGCGCTTGGCCTCATCCACGGCAGTCGCTTCATCATAGCCAAGGGCAACCTCCTGAAAGTTGCTTTTCCGTTCCTCAGCCGACTGATGGGGCATGGGATGCTTGGTTGGCATCATGTTCGGCATGGTCACTGCACCTCCTTGGCAAGCAAATTGCAGGTTTCTTCATAGGCATGGCGTTCAAAATCCCGATAGGTTGCGCCTCGTGCCATGGCCTCGTCAAAGTCGATTTCATGACCGTCGAACTCCGGACCATCCACGCAGGCAAAGCGAGTCTTGCCGCCTACCGTCAGCCGGCAGCCGCCGCACATACCTGTGCCGTCAATCATAATGGGATTCATGCTGGCAACAGTCTTCACGCCGAACTCCTTGGTCAGCTTGCAGACGAACTTCATCATAGGCAAGGGACCGATGGTGATGACCTCATCATAGTTTTCGCCGTTTTCAATCAGCTTGCGGAGGGCATCGGTTACCAGCCCTTTTTCGCCCCAGGAGCCATCGTCACTCATGCGGACAAGCCGATTGGTGTGTGCCCCGAATTCCTCCTCCAGAATCACCAGATCCTTGGTGCGGAAACCTACAATAGCATGCACCTCGCAGCCCTGATCATGCAGCTTCTTGGCCACAGGGAAAGCAATGGCGCAGCCCACGCCGCCGCCTACCACCGCCACCTTGCGGAGACCCTCCGTATGGGTGGCACGTCCCAAGGGGCCAACAAAGTCGTGAATGGCATCGCCCGCATTCAGGTGGTTCAGCTTGGCGGTCGTTGCACCGACAATTTGGAAAATAATCGTTACGCTGCCGGCTTCCCGATCATAATCCGCCACAGTCAGGGGAATCCGCTCCCCATTCTCGTCTACACGCAGAATAATAAACTGTCCCGGTTCAGCCTTTCTGGCCACCAGCGGCGCGTCTATGCGCATCAGCGTCACCGTGGGGTTCAGCGCCTTTTTCTCCAGAATTTTATACACAGATGTTCCCCCTTCAGCAAGGTTTCCTTTGCATTGTAGCATACTCAACGAATCGAGGAAAGATGTTTTGCCATTTTTTAGTCGTTCTGCGTCAATTTCTTTTGCAGGCGGCCGTAAAAGCCTTCATCATCCGTGCGGACAAAACGCACACGCTGAGACGCAACGGCACACATCACCCGATCACCGCTCTTCACCGGAATACGGCGAATGCCGTCAATCACCAGCTGGGGCTGTTCTCCATCCCGCACTCGCTCGTTCATGGTCACTTCCACTGTCACCGTTTCATTGCCGGAGACCACCAAAGGTGCGCACAGGGCGGCGTGGGGGCAAATGGGGGTCACCACGGCCTGCACGGCTTCCGGCAGCAGAATCGGTCCCCCCGCAGAAAGGTTGTAGGCCGTGGAACCGGTGGGCGTGCTGACCATGATACCGTCTCCCGACAGTTTCACCACCGGCATGCCATCAATAAGCAGCTGCATTTTCAACGTATGGCTGAAGGCACTGCGATAGATGACCACCTCGTTCAGGGCAAAAAAGGGCGTTTCATCTTCTTGAGAAAGAAGCTTGCCTTCCAGCATCACTCGATTTTCCATGTGATACTTCCCTGCCAGAATCCGCTCCAGTGCCTGCTCCGCCCCCTGGGGCTCACAGTCCGTCAGATAACCCAGATGACCGCAATTCACTGCCCAAATAGGCATATCCGACACAGGATGCAGATCCCGCACGGCACGCAGAACCGTGCCATCGCCGCCCACTGCTACAGCCAGCTCTGCCGATGTTAGCCATGCTTCATCTGCCTGACTGCGGAGCATAGCCTCATGTCCGGCATTGCGGATGCTTGCCATCAATTCCTCTGCACAGGCCTGCGCCTGCGGATTGGTTGTGTTGGGAATCATCAGGAAACGCACATACCCGCCTCCTTCTTCATAGACACAATGGGAGAGCCCTTAGGACTCCCCCATTAGCAGGGCATCGACAAAGCTGCAAAGCCGCTTTGTCGAGTCTCGCACTCGCTCACTGGTCGAACGGCTTCACCGTTCTCCCGGCCGTTCGTTCGTGTAAGGAAGCAATCCTTCGGATTGCTGCGAAAATCGCCGCACATGTCGCCGATTTTCGATTGCTAGTCAGAGGGCTTGCGAGCCCTCCGACACCACCCTAGGTTTGTTAATAGTCTGACAATGGGAGAGCCCATAGGACTCCCCCATTGTCAGTTGTGTTACAGTTGATCCTGATTCTTCAATTCCTCACTGCTGGCTTGGGTTCTGCGGCGGCGAGGGGTATAGGATGTATTTGCTCCTTCATCGGTGGGACGATAGCTGGCCGTGTACTGCTGGCCGGATTCGCTGCCGTCACTCTGCCGATAGCTGTTGGTGTAGGGCTGACTGGTGCCGGTGCTGCCGGTGTAGGACTGGCTGCTGCCGTTACCGGAATAACTCTGGCTGCCGGCTGCGCCGGTCATTCCCTGCTGGCGAGTGCCGCTGTAGGACTGGCTGCTACCGGTGCTACCGGTATTGCCGTTGCTGCCGGTATACCGCTGCTGACCGTTCTGCCCATAGGAAGTAGACTGGGTTCTCTGTTGTTGAGCGCTGCCATCACCGTTGGTGCTGCTGCGCATGCCCGTTACATCCGGTGCCGCCTTGACTTCCGGCCGCCGATAGGTGGAGGAGGAAGCATTCGCTCTGGTTGCCTGAGCGTTTCTCGCGTAGGGATTCTGTGCCTGGGTGGCAGTGCCGCGCTGCTGGCTGCCCTGGGGATAGCCCTGCCGAGGCTGCTGCCCCTGAGGTGCAGTGCCCCGCTGCGCCGCTGCACGCTTGGCTGCCGCACGCTGCTGCACCACGCGCTTCTTGTCCCGGCTGTAAACCACATAGCCAATGACGCCCGCAGCTATACACAATACAGCAAGCCCAACGCCAATGATCAGAACAATATTGGAACCGGAGTTGGTGTCATCAGGGTCATTGATCTCAATGGTAGCCACCGGCTCTTCCGTGGTCGCCATGGGACCCGGCAGATCACTGGTGGTAGGAGATTCGGAAGGCGACACCGTAGCCGATGCAGTAGGTGCTGCCGTGGTTGCCAAGGGTTCGGGCGTAGAGAAGGGATTGAAGGGCTCGTAGCTTACGTTCATGCTGCTGTTGCTCTTCCATTCGTCCACAGTGCTGTCTTCAGCAGGCTTCACCGTCGTGCTGGAAGAGGAACCGGAGCTTGAACCGCTGGTGTTGTTGGAAATCCCCTTCTTGTACTCGGCACTGTTCAGGAAAGTCTGGACTTCTTCAATGGTCATCTGCTTGAAGTAGTTGCCCATGATGTAGCCGGTGGTGCCATTATAGGAAACCCGATACCAGGTAACGCCATTCACCTGTTCCGTGCCCAGAATCAAGCAGAAGGCATACTGCTTCAGGGTGCCAACCTTCTTGGAACTGGTGGAAGCGCTCTGGCGGAAGTTGACGGAAGTGGTGGTTACATAGCCGTAGCTGGACAGGGAAGTATCATCGTAAGGCTGGGGTGTGGAACTGGGTACAGGAGTCGGCGTGCCCTTCTTCAGATTCTCAGTATAGTCGATAACTTCCTGAGCCGTCATCATGCGAAGCATATCTGCCCGGATGTAGCCGTACACACCATTATAGTTGACAATGTGCCAAGCCACATTATTGGCATCGTACACCTGACCCATGACCAGCATAGGGATGTTCTGTCCCAACACATTGATGATCTGGCTCTGTACGCTGGCCTGACTGCGGAAGTACACACCGTCACCCACGGTGTACGCATAGCCCACAACCTGCGGAGGTTCGGAAGTGGTTGCAGGGGTCGGAGTAGGCGTTGCCGTTTCATCATTCCACTTGCGGATGTAGTATTCCGCTTCTTGGCCATTGATGTGGCGCAGCATGCTGTCCGGCACGTAGCCCTGCTGATTGGCCAGGGTGGTGCCGCGGCTCCACACGCTGCCGGAAGCGCTGTCCGTAGACTGGGCGCTCACGTTAATGAGAGTTTCCGCAGGCAGAGTGGTAATGATGCTGGCGTCCGCCGTGCTGATTTCCGTGCGGAGCGCCACCGTACCGGTGGTCACCGCATAGCCGGTGTATGGAGTCTGGGTCACCACAGGGGTCTCTGTTACCACAGGATTCTTGGTGTAGGTGAACACCACGGGATTCTGATCCGGATTGCCGGCGGCATCCACCGTCACAACCTTTGCACTGCTGTCCGGGGTGTAGCCCTCAATCGCAGCTGCATAAACGTAGGTCTGCATACCGGTGGAACAGGTGGCGCGTGTTTCACCCAGCAGGGTACCCTCCGTGCTGATGAACTGCACCGTTACGCTGACTTCGCCCGGCACAGCCGTAGGCGTATCAGTGGGTGCATCCGTAATCACAGGCGCCGTGGGCGTTGCCGTGATTTCAGGGGTAGCAGTCGGTTCTTCGGTAACCACAGGTTCACGGGGTACGGGCGTCTCGCACTCTTCAGCCTCATACTGCTGGCTTTCCGCCTCGGTCATCACGGTCAGGTACTTGCTCATGATGTAACCGCTGGTGCCGTTGTAAATGACGCTGGTCCAGTTTTCTCCTGCATCCGTAACCTGTTCCTTCACCATCCACACCTTGGTGCCCTTGCTCAGGGTACCCAAGATGGTCTTTTTGCTGGCCGTGGAAGGCTCGGAGCGGAACTTGACCTGCCGATCGTTCACCGTGCCGAAACGGTTGATGGTTTCGCCCACAGGGATAGGGGTCTCGATGACTTCTTCTTCATAGACGAAGGTCACACTCTCCCGATCCGCCACACCGTCTGCGCCGACCGTAACCGACACAGGATCTGCCTGATAGGCCTTGTAGCCTGCCGGTACATGATCTGCCTGAGGTGCAACCACAGAAGTCTTGCCTGCTTCCAGGCTAACCGTTTCAGGAGAAGCGATATTCGTGCCTTTTGTATCCTGATAGTACACCGTCACCGTGGCAGGTGCCGCAGGGGCAGGGGTATCAGTCACAACAGGAGCGGCACGATAGTAGAATACCACTTCTGCCGGGTCGGCCACACCGCCAGCCACATCCACCGTGGCGTTAGGCTCGCTGACGATGCTGTAGCCATCGGCCAGGTCAGCCGGAGCGGCGGTAATATTGTTGGGACCTTCCACCAGCACATCGCTGGTCTGGGCAGAGGCCACATCATGCATGTCACTTTCATCCACATAACGAATGGTGACACGGACTTCCGCTGCCGGCGTTTCGGTCGCAGGAGCCTCGGTCACAGGGACTTCCGTTTCAGGAACGACCGCTGTATAGGTGAACACCAGCACTGCAGGATCTGCCACGCCGGTTTCGGATACGATCAAGGTCTGTACTGCCGTATCAGCCGTGTATCCGTCCAGGGCAGGTGCTTCTACCGGCATGCTTTCGCCGGTCAGGCAAGTCACCTGAGTGGTGTAGATCATCAGACCGCCGGCGGTTACGCACTGTACATCCACCGTAACGGATTCCGGAGCGGGCACGGGAGTCTCTGCCGCCGTATAAATGAAAATCACAGGGTTCTGATCCGGGTTGCCGGAAGCATCCACGGTCACATACTTTTCATTGGCATCAGGATTATAGCCATCAAAGCCGGCTGCCGGAATGGTGGTAGTCTGCCCCACAGGCGCCATCACGCTGGTGCTGCCCAGGTTGCTGCCGTCAGCCGTATTGTAGATCACGATGATTTCCGTTTCCGTAGGGGCAGGGGTGGGCGTCTCCACCGCCGTGTAGGTAAAGATGACAGGATTCATGGCCGGATTGCCGGCTGCATCCACATACACATCCTGCTGATAGGTTTGGGGCGTATAGCCATCAATATCCGCAGCATACACGGTGTTGTTGGCATTGGTGTTCAGGGTCGCCGTGGTCTCGCCCAGATAGGCGCCGTCCGTGCCCTGATAAATCACCTGCACATCCACCGTGGCAGGCGCAGGTACCGGCGTTTCCGTGGGCACCTCGGTGGGGACTTCAGTCGGCACTTCGGTGGGTGCTTCCGTAGGCACGACAACAGGAGCGACCTGAGTGGATACATACAGGGTGTACATATCCGCTACCGTCACGCCATCTGCCTCGTAGGCCATAATCGCAATCGCCTTGGATGCATCCATGTCCGCCCCGGTATCCATGGCAGAAATGATCGTGCCGTCTGCCGGGTTGAACACATAATCCGTATGGTAGGGATGATACACGTTCAGCGTCAATCCGCTGAACACATCCGAGGTAGTCACCGTGGCCCAGAAGGTCTGATCCGATCCCTCCACAGGCGTGGCCGTAACGGACATATAATTTCCGCTCAGGTCCGTCCAGCTCAGGGTCACCACCAGCGCCGTCCAGTCCTCCTGCGCCATGACAGGCACAGCAAAGCTGCACAGCAGCATCATGACGCCAAGGAGCAGGGACAGCATCCTTTTTTTCCATTGGGCAGCATATTTCATCGTTGCATTCCTCCTTGCAGCGCAAGTAACGATTCCCCAAGTTTATTGTATCGCCAACCATCGCCGTTGTCAATTCGAACCCCGGGTGCAGTCCATCTTTTCGCCCCATGCAGGAATCCGTCCTTCACCGTCGAATGTGAAGAAAGAAACTTCCTAACAGAATGTGAGGCATCCACCCATGCAAGATTCCGAACTGCGTGAAAACGTAATTTCCCGGGAGGTCATTTACCCCGGCAAGGTGATCCACGTGGAAAAGTGGCAGGTATCCCTGCCGGACGGCGGTCAAGCTCCCAGAGAGATTGTGCTCCATCGTGGTGCAGCCGCCGTTGTTGCCTTGGATAAGGCAGGGAACATCATCCTTGTCCGCCAGCACCGGGTGGCCATTGACCGTGTTACATTGGAGATCCCTGCCGGCAAGCTGGACACCGCCGATGAGGATCCTTTCCTCTGCGCCAAGCGAGAGCTGGAAGAGGAGACCGGTCTTCATGCAGACCATTGGGAGAAACTGCTGGTGCTGGACACCACGCCCGGCTTCTGCAATGAGCACATTCACCTGTACCTGGCCACCGGCCTTCATGCCGGTGAAAAGCACCCGGATGCGGATGAATTCATTGCCGCCCAGCGTATACCCTTCACCGAAGCCCTGCAGAAAGTGCTCCGTGGTGAATTCCACGATGGCAAAACCGTGGTAGGCATCCTGATGACGGCACAAAAGCTGGAGCTTTCATCCATCTGACGAATGACGCCGCCTTTTCGTTCCCATTTTGCAAAATTCTTTTTGAAATCGATTGAAAGGCTGCGGCAGGCTTACCTGCCGACGAACGCCGTCATGAGTGAGCAGCGCGGTTTCTTCCGCAAAATCATCAGCCCCCTCCCCCAGCATCCGGCGGATCCCTGCGAGGTGTTTGCCCATCTGCCTGTTTTAACCACACAGCGGCTGATTCTTCGTCCCATGCGGATGAGCGATGCAGCAGATGTATTCGCTTACTCCCGTGACCCGGAGGTCGCCCGGCACGTGCTGTGGGACGCGCACCGTTCCTTGGCAGATTCCCGGGCTTACCTGCGCTTTATCCACAGGCAGTACAGGGATGGTGCCCCCTCCAGCTACGGCATTGTGCTGAAAGAGACAGGGCACTTGGTCGGCACCATCGGTTTTATGTGGTACAGCCCGGAAAACCAGTCCGCTGAAGTGGGCTACAGCCTTGCCCGGTGGCTGTGGGGGCAGGGGCTGATGCCTGAAGCCCTTCAGGCCGTGCTGGACATGAGTTTTTCCACCCTGCGCCTCCACCGGGTGGAAGCCATGCATGAAACCTCCAACCCAGCCAGCGGCCGTGTCATGACCAAGTGCGGCATGCAGCATGAAGGTACCCTGCGAGACCGGGTGCTGAACAAAGGCAAATACACGGATGTGGAACTGTATGCCATTCTGCTGCAGGATTGGCAGGAAGCCCGTGCGGCGGATACCGGCAGGCGGTGATAGTCATGGCGTATGAATTGATTCGCAGTAGCAGAAAGACGCTGGCGATTCAAATTAAGAACGGCCGGGTCATTGTCCGAGCGCCTCTTCGCGCCTCCGAAGCGGACATTCATGCCTTCCTGCTGCAGCACCAAGCCTGGATTCAAAAGCATCTGGCACAATCAGAAGCCCGGCAGCAGGCAATGGCCGCTATACAGAAGCTGACCCCGGAGGACATCCGCCAGCTTGCCAAGCAGGCTGTGCAGGTCATTCCTGACAGAGTGCAACATTACGCCCAGTTGATCGGCGTAACCTATGGGCGCATCACCATTCGCAATCAGCGTTCCAAGTGGGGCAGCTGCAGCAGTCTTGGCAACCTGAACTTCAACTGTCTGCTGATGCTGGCACCCCCGGAGGTACTGGATAGCGTCATCGTTCACGAGTTGTGCCACCGAAAGGAAATGAACCATTCCCGGCAGTTCTATGCCGAGGTATTGAGGGTTTATCCTGACTACAGGCAATGGAACCAATGGCTGAAGGATAATGGTGCCATGCTGATGGCCATGATGCCATAAACGGTTTCCTTTCACACAGGCATGCAAAAGAGACCACGGTCGGGTTTTGAAGCCTGCACCGTGGTCTCTTCTTGATTTAGGGTTATTGAAGGTTTTCGGTTCAGTTACACTTCACCGCATGCTCTCCACCAGGATTTGCATGGCAGTTCAGTGATTTACTGGCCTACATAGTTGGGGCTTCTGATTTCCGCCGTAGGCTGCTTGCTGGCCTGAATGTTGCGGCTGTAGCCGTCTTCCGTACGATAGCCGGTCAGGTTCATGACAACCTTACCGATTTCTACAACGGGCTGCACATAATTGTCGAAGTTAAAGCGACCGTGCTGAGTCATTTCTCCTTCGCCCAGTGCAAGGCGATAAGAGCAGTTCATCACATAGTTGCCGTCGGAGGTTACCGGCAGAGGATTGCCATACACGTCATAGCAGGTCAGGGTGAAGTAGAACCGGGTAATGTTCATGTTGCTGTCGTTGCGAACGTTCAGCTTAATCTTGTTGTCCTGCAGATACAGGTCAACGATCTTCAGGGCCTTATCGTAGTTGCCCACCATGATGGTTGCCGTGGTTGTGTAGCCGCCATCCTCGGTAACACCGGTAATGGTGGTCTCGCCCCAGCGCACGCCGGTAATGGTCGGCCGGTTCTGCTTGCCCTTCACCGTTGCGATGGAAGGATCCGCACTGGTCCACGTCATGTTCAGGTTGCTGGCATCGGTAGGTTCCAGCACCGCACGGCCGGTAACGCTCTCCCGCACATCCACACGGATGGTATCGCTATACATATGCACGCCGGTCACAGGCTGAAGCACAGACACCTTGATGGTACCGCTGCGCTTGCTGCCGTCAGCAGCCGTTGCCGTAATGGTCACAGTGCCCCGCTTCACGCCGTGCACCGTGCCATCAGCATCCACCGTGGCAACATTGGCGTTGGAAGTCTTGTACGTCACACTCTGATTGGTGGCATTGGCAGGGGTGATCTGGGGCGCTACGACAATAGTGCTGCCCACATCCACCGTCACGGTCTTCGCAGAGAAGATCACCTTTTCCACCAGCTGATTCACCGTTACCTTGCAGGTGGCGTACACGCTAGGGAAATTGGTGCTGCGGCAGGTAATGGTTGCTTCGCCTACGGATACGGGCGTGATCCGGCCATCGCTGTTCACCGTTGCAACGGAAGGATCGCTGCTTTCCCAGGTAACCTTCTTGTCGTCTGCGTTGGTCGGTGCCACGGTGGCACGCAGGTTCTGCGCACGTCCCATGTTGATCACAAGTTCTGTGCTGCTCAGGGTGATGGTCGTAGGCTGCTGCTTTACCCGAACCGTCACGTTGCCCATGCGGCCACTGCCGTCAACAGCTGCGGCGACAATGTAGGCAGAGCCCTTGCTTACGGCAGTTACAACGCCGTTGGCATCCACCGTAGCAACACTTTCGTTGCGGCTGGTCCAGGTTACATCCGTTATACTTGCATCTGCAGGGGTAATGGCCGCAGTCGCCTGGGTGTTTTCGCCAACCCACAGAGTCTCTTCCACCAAGGAGGGCTTCACAATCCGTGCAGGGGTGACCACCAGCACATGATAGGTGGCCGTTACTTCAGGATTCTGCTTGCTGCTTACGGTTAGTTCGCACTCGCCTGCCTTCACAGGGGTCAGGCTGTGTCCCTGCACCCGCAGCACGTTGGAATCGCTGCTTTCCAGCACAGCCGTGCGGTCATTGGCCGTGGTGGGTTCCACCAGGGTAGGTGCGGACAAAGACTGTCCCATGGGCACCAGTAGCACCCGATTGGTGGTGGATTGGGTCAGCAGGGAAGCGATGGATGCTTCCGTGGCATCGTGCAGGGTAACCTTGGTCTCATCCAGGGAAACCTTTTCCACACGCTGTTTGATCGTCAGCGTAATATTGGCCCGGAAGGAACGGCCGTTATTTTCCAAGGTTGCCGTAATGGTCGTCTGTCCTTTTTTCAAGCCGGTCACCGTGCCGTTTTCATCCACGGTGGCATTCTGCACAGCAGAGGACTTAAAGGATACCGTGCCCTCCGCTGCATTGCCCGCCCGCTCCATCGTCAGCGTCAGCGTATCGCCGATAAAAAGTTCCGTAACGCTTCGATCAAAGATGAACCGGTCTCCTTCTGCCAGTGCAAAGCCGGCAAAAGATGTTACCATGATTGCCAGAACCGCTAAGAAAGCCAGCATTTTCTTCATGGTCATAACCTCCAATTGGTTTTTCCAACCATAATAACGTTTTCCCAAACGTTTTTCTTCCTGCAAAATGAAAATAATCATGGAAAGTTCATTTCATTTACTGCCATGGGCAGCGAGAACGATCCACCCCTTCCCGTCCGGATACATACCGGGCGTTGAACTCCGCATTGATCTGCCTCAGTTCCTTTTTCCCATCGATATAATCCTGATACATTTCCGCAAGGCCGGCACTGCATCCGTCGCAGGCCGCCTCAATGGCACCCAAGGATTCCGCCACAATGATTTCCCGCTGCTCCCGCGTGGTATCCTGAATGAGATAGCTGTCAGGCTTCTCCATATTTTTCACTTCCTTTGTATTGGACGATTCGGCAGGGCTGATTGCATTTTTCATTCCCTGCCATTGCTTTTCTCCGTCAGGTCGTTTATACTGAGGGCATCCCCATCAATCATAAAGGAGCTGACCCACATGGATCTTCAAAAGATCATCAAGCAGGTACTGGACGCACTCAACAACAACGACGCTCTGGTCAAGGAATTTCTTGCCGACCCTGCCAAGGTGCTGGAGAGCAAACTGGGCATTGACCTGCCCAACGAGCAGGTAAACGCCGTGGTGGAAGGCGTAAAGGCAAAACTGAACCTTGACAGCGCCGCCAGTGTGCTGAATGCGGTACAGGGGCTGTTCGGCAAAAAGTGAGATTGTCCCTTGGTGCAAAAAGCAGGAGCCATTCCTGCTTTTTTATTTACCTCCGAGCAGATTGCCAATCAGCTCCGAAACCACACTGCTGCCCAAGGAAGACAGCACGTCTCCATCGTCACCGGTCAGCAGCTTCATGGCCTGCTGCTTCCGTTCCGTGCTGGCTTTCCGGTAGGCTTCCACCAGCTTTTTCTCCGTGGCCGTCAGCTTCAGCGTGGCTGATGCGGTGCTTGTCTTTCCTGCGGTCGTTGTCTTCTTAGCAGAAGATTTGGACGTTCCAAGCAAGGAAGCCTGGGTCACGCCGGTAATCTTGGCAATCTTCTTGATGTCAGCTGTCGACAGTTCTCCCTCTCCCCGTTCCGCTTTGCTGATGTCCCCGGCGGTTACGGATCCACCCATCTTCTGTGCCAGTTTTTCCTGTGTCAGTCCGGCATCCAGCCGAGCTTGTTTAATCAGTGCCCCAGTTTTCTTGCCCATCAAGTAACTCCTCCTTTGTCTCTATTGTAGCGCATTTCCCATCAAAGTGGAAGAAGAATTCGGTCTGTTTTTGCGTTTTCTTCTTGCTCTTCCTCCTTGGCTGCTGGTATAATAAGGCCATCAAAAACCGTGTGATGAGGCATAAGGAGGCATGCCCTGTGAATACATCTGTTGAACGCTTGCAGCAGCTGGTTGATGAGAGTCGCCGGATGGTCTTCTTCGGCGGTGCCGGTGTCAGTACGGAAAGCGGCATCCCCGACTTCCGCAGTGTGGATGGCCTTTACCATCAGCGCTTTGCCTATCCGCCGGAAGAAATTCTCAGCCGAACGTTCTTTCAGGAGCACCCGGAGGAGTTTTATCACTTTTACCGTGCCAAAATGCTGCCCCTTGACTGCAAGCCGAATGCCGCACACATGAAGCTTGCCGAATTAGAACATGCCGGCCGCCTGCAAGCCGTAATCACCCAGAACATTGACGGGCTGCATCAAAAGGCAGGCAGCAAATGCGTGCTGGAATTACACGGCAGCATTTGGCGGAACCATTGCATGGTCTGCGGCAAAAGCTTCACGCCGGAGCAGATTCGGGATGATCCCCGCCCTGTGCCCCTTTGCAGCTGCGGCGGCATCGTGAAGCCGGATGTGGTGCTGTATGAAGAAGAACTGGACGGCGATACCCTTTCTGCGGCCATTCACGTGCTGCGAAGGGCTGACCTGCTTATCGTTGCAGGCACCAGCCTCACCGTATACCCGGCCGCCGGGTTGCTGCGTTACTTCCGCGGGCAGCATCTGGTGTTGATCAATCGGGATGCTACGCCCATGGATTCCGCTGCTGAATTGGTGCTTCATGAACGTGTCGGTCAGGTGCTGAGTCAGCTTACCGTTACGCCTTTGGAGGATACGCCATGAATACGCTGGAAACCCTTTTTTCACCCCCTCGACGCAGGGCTTTGGCAGAGGCCATCCCTGCCCGTTATTCCTGCCGAAGCTTTGGTGATCCTTTCAGCATTGCGGACTGGGCAGGCATCAGCTACATCGCCGGTCGCTACGTTCTGCCTGGCGCACGGCTTGCTCTGCTGCACGTAGCAGAAGATCTGTTCGCCGGCACGCTGCTGAACATGGGTCGGGTCATTGGCTGCACCACCGTGGCAGCTGTCATTGCAGATATGGCTGTGCCCAATGCTCTCATCCATGCCGGCATTCTGGGGGAAGCCTTGTGTCTGGAGGCCACTGCCGCCGGGCTCGGCAGCTGTTGGATTGCATCCACCTACAAGAAGAAACAGTTGAACGTCTCCCTCCGCCCTGGCGAACAGGTGCAGGCCATCATCGCCTTAGGGCATCCGGCAGACCATAAAACGCCCCAGCGGAAGCGAAAGAACGTGGAGCGTTTTTGCAAAGGCGATCCCTCCCTGTGGCCGGAAGAGCTTCGCCGTGTGGCAGAAGCCGTGCGCCTTGCCCCTTCCGCTCAAAACAGCCAGCCGGTTACCATGCACATGGGCAACTATCGCTTCTCCTTTGACGCACCGGCACAATCCATGCTGGATCTGGGCATTGCCCTGTGTCATGCCGAATTAGTTTTGACTTCCCCCCACTGCTGGCGAACCCGTCAAAGTGTCAACGATCCCATGGTATGGATGGAGCTGCGCAAGTAGAAAAAGCTAATCATTCGCATTGCGATTGACCATAGATATTTCATTCAAAGCGAGGTGGACAGCATGAGCTCTGACAATGATCCGCGAAGCCAACAAGCAGCAAGGGAAATGCGGAGGTTCCGTGTGATTCCGCCGATTGCCCTTGCCTCTATGACACATCAAGGAGGTAAGATCCATGGAAAAGAAAGAAAATCGCAGCGCAGCTCGTCAGGAGGTTCAAAAGACCATTCCCCGTGACGAGCAGAACCGCCGCCTTCAGCTTGCGGCGACCAGCCCCATCGAAGAGGTTTTGAAGCATCTGCACACCACCCTGCATGGCCTTGATGAAGACGCCGTATCCGAAAGCCGCAGCGAATTCGGCAGCAACAAGGTCACTCGTGAAAAGAAAAAATCTCTCGCCAAGCAATTAACCGGCGCTTTCATCAATCCCTTTACCGCAATTTTGTTCTGCCTGGCGCTGGTATCCACCATGACGGATATGGTGTTCCCGCAGCTTTCCCTCTTTGGCAGCACGCCGGAAGACTTCCATCCGCTGACGGTGATCATCATCCTGACCATGGTGCTGTTTTCCGGAACGCTCCGCTTCGTGCAGGAGTCCAGGAGCGGCAATGCGGCGGAAAAGCTACTGGCCATGATCACCACCACCTGTACCGTCACCCGCAGTAAGCAGGAAAAAGCAGAAATTCCCATGGATGACCTGGTGGTGGGCGATATAGTGCATCTGTCCGCCGGGGATATGATTCCCGCCGATGTCCGCATTTTGGATGCAAAAGATTTGTTCGTCAGTCAAGCAAGCCTTACCGGCGAAAGCAAACCAATTGAAAAGACGCCCAATGTAAGCGATCCGTGCTCAAGCATCACCGACTATACCAACATCGCCTTCATGGGCAGCAATGTCATATCCGGCAGTGCCACGGCAGTAGTCGTCTGCACCGGGGACCGGACGCTGTTCGGCTCCATGGCGTCCGCCATTGCAGTGGAGGCCGTGGAAACCAGCTTTACCAGGGGTGTCAATGCCGTTTCCTGGGTGCTGATCCGCTTCATGCTGGTCATGGTTCCGCTGGTGTTCTTAGTGAACGGCCTGACAAAGGGCGACTGGCTGGATGCGTTCCTGTTCGGCATCTCCATTGCCGTTGGCCTGACCCCGGAAATGCTGCCCATGATCGTGACCACCTGCTTGGCCAAGGGCGCCGTTTCCATGAGCAAGAAGCGCACCATCGTCAAGAACCTGAATTCCATTCAGAACTTCGGTGCCATCGACATCCTCTGTACTGATAAGACCGGAACGTTGACCCAGGATAAGGTAGTGCTGGAATATCACCTGAATGTCAGCGGCAAGGATGATCCACGGGTGCTTCGTCATGCCTACCTCAACAGCTACTTTCAAACCGGCTACAAAAACCTGATGGATTTGGCAATCATCCGAAAGACGGAGGAGGAAGAAGCAGCGAATTCCTCCCTTCTGGATCTTTCTGAAAACTACGTCAAGGTGGATGAGATTCCCTTTGACTTCACCCGCCGCAGGTTAACCACAGTGGTGCAGGACAAAAACGGCAAGACGCAAATGGTGACGAAAGGCGCCGTGGAAGAAATGCTCTCCATCTGCGCCTATGCAGAGTGTGACGGTGAAGTGCAGCCGCTGACGGATGCTGTCCGCAGCCGCATTTTGAAAACCGTCGACGGCCTTAACGACAAAGGTTTCCGTGTCCTTGCCATTGCGCAAAAGAGTCATCCTTCCCCGGTGGGTGCCTTTGGCATAAAAGACGAATGCAACATGGTGCTAATGGGGTATCTTGCTTTCCTCGATCCCCCGAAGGAATCCACGGCAGATGCCATCAAAGCCCTGAAAGCCCACGGCGTTACCACCAAGGTTCTCACCGGGGATAACGACAAAGTGACCCGCACCATCTGCAAGCAGGTAGGCCTGCAGGTTCGCAACATGCTGTTGGGTTCTGATTTGGACAGTATGACCGACGCAGAACTGGCAAAAGCGGCAGAAACCACGGATGTCTTCGCCAAGCTGACCCCCAGTCAGAAATCCCGGGTGGTCTCCGTCCTTCGTGCAAATGGTCATACGGTAGGCTACATGGGCGACGGCATCAACGACGCTGCCGCTATGAAGGCTGCTGACATCGGCATTTCAGTGGATACTGCCGTGGACGTAGCAAAAGAGTCGGCAGACATCATTCTGCTTGAAAAAGACCTGACGGTTTTGGATCAAGGCATCATTGAAGGGCGCAAGACCTACGCCAACATGATCAAGTACATTAAGATGACGGCGTCCTCCAACTTCGGCAACATGTTCTCGGTGTTGGCAGCTTCAGCGCTGCTGCCCTTCCTGCCGATGATGAGTTTGCAGCTCCTCTTGCTGAACATGGTTTACGACCTGTGCTGCACCGCCATTCCCTGGGATAACGTGGATGAGGAATTCATCACAAAGCCTCGCAAGTGGGATGCATCCAGCGTGGGCAGCTTCATGATCTGGATCGGGCCTGCCAGCTCCATCTTTGACTTTACCACCTACATTTTCATGTACTTTGTGTTCTGCCCCATGTTTGTATCCGGCGGCATCCTCTTCAACGACTTGGCTGCTCATTACAGCGGTGCTGAGCTGGCATTGATGCAGGCGCAGTACATCGGCATGTTCCAAGCCGGTTGGTTCGTGGAGTCCATGTGGAGTCAGACGCTGGTGATTCATATGATCCGCACGCCCAAGCTGCCCTTTATTCAAAGCCATGCTTCTGCTCCGGTGACACTGCTGACCTTAACCGGTATTGCGATTATGACAGTGATCCCCTTTACGCCCATTGGTGCGGCACTGGGCTTTGTTGCGCTGCCAACCGCCTACTTTGCCTATCTGCTTCCCTGCATCCTGCTTTACATGATGCTGGCAACCAGCCTGAAAAAGGCCTACGTTCGCCACTACGGTGAGCTGCTGTAAAAGGAGGCTTGTGAAATGAACTGGAAAGATGTTTGGTTAACGCTGTTTGGAACAACGCAATGGCTTGGCCTTGACATTGGCTTTTGGGTATCCATGGCGGTGGTTGTGCTCATTGTCATCATCATGAACGTTGTGGTCTGGGGAATGAAGCCGAAGAGCGCAAAAAAGGACAAGCCGCAATGAGGTTGATTCTATCGTGTCTGTTCAAGGATAAACAGGAAAGGACGGAGCAGCTACCAAACTGCGCCGTCCTTTCCCTATAGGGTTATTCTCACTTGCCGCATCTGCGGCTTTTTTCATCAATACTCGTAAACGATGATTACGCCGCCCATATTATCCAGGGATACCATATAGTCCGATGCGCGGCTCATGGTAGGCACCGTAAAGCTTTCCGCATCGTCCCCTACATACTGGCGGTAGATTTCATACCGAAGGGTGCCATCCTCAAACACAGCAATGTGGGGATGCTCCTGCAGGTACTCGATGTACTCTTCCATGCAGTAGTCCAGCACATGCATCACTGCTGCATTGCCCTTGCCTACATAGCGGTACAGGTTCAGCTGAGCGGTAATGCCCGTCTTGTAGCTCTTGTCTGCCGTGCCCTTCAGCGGGAAATCAGACAGTGGGAAGCGGAATACCAGACCATACTTCCAGCAGTTTTCATTCATCCACTGACCGGCTTCCGTGGTGGAATACGCCGGCTTGCCGATGGAGGCATCCGTCCGGCTGTACAGCCGCAGCGTAAAGGCCAAGCCGCTGTTAAACTCACTGGTACCAGGGTAGTTAACATCCTTCTTGGCGCGCTCAATCAGCGCATCACCGGAATAACTACTCTTCAGCCGATCCAGTGCCTTCTGGAACAGGGTATTCTGATCGTCCCAGCTACGGTAACCTTCCGACACCATGTAATGGGAATAACCGGCCTCAGCAGCGGCATTCACCGCATCCTGCAGAGCAGAAATAGCCGCCGGGAACAGCTTGATATTGTAATTGGCCACGCCAATCTTGCCGCCGGTATAGCTGCCCACGCTGGTCACACCGGAGTCATCAAAGTCATCCGGCCGGGAATGCCACTGATTGACCAACAGCATGCCGCTGTACATGGTATCCTGACGAGTCATGGTGGTGGAGCCCGGATTTTCCAGCGGATAGTTAGTCAGGTCAATGATGTCCCATCCCTCTGTTTTCTGGGCAGGCCAAGCCAGATTGGCACCGCTGGCAGAAGCACGTTCGAACTCCGCCAAATCCACCGCATACTGGCGATCCCGTTCCTCGTTAATCTCCTGCGCCTCGCTCTGCTTTGTCGCCAGCAGATTTTTCCGGTACGCCGTAATGCCAGAACCCACCAGGGAGGCCGCCACTGCCACCACAATCAGGATGACCGTCCATCGAACAACAACCTTCATGGGGTCACGTTTCTGTTTCCGCATGAAATACACACCTGCCTTTTGCAAGGTAATCATCAACAGATAAAATGATCTTCCTCCTCAGCCGCACATGCGCCGCAAAGGAATAAAATCAACCGATTTCTATTGTATGTGATTCGCCATGAAATTGCAAGTTCCTTCTTTGGTTTTCCGATAATTGTTGCAGAAATGTTGCAAATTATTTCAAAAGTAAAAATCGGAGCCCCACGTAAGAAGCTCCGATTTGTTTGCAATGGATGTTATCTGCTGCCTTTATCGTAGGGAATGCCTTCAGCCTTCGGTGCATGCACCCGCTTGCTGGTTAGCGCAAGCACAACCAGCGAAATAATATAGGGCAGCATATTGTACACCGTGCCCGGCAGATTCAACTGCTGCAGCAGATCAAAGCCCATGTACACATTGCTCAGGCTGCGGAACAGGCCAAAGAGCAGCGCCGCCAGAGCGATGCGCAAAGGCTTCCACTGGCCGAAGATCATCACAGCCAAGGCAAGGAAGCCGAAACCGGCCACGCCGTTTTCGAATTTCCACTCGCTGACGCCTGCCGTAATGTACACCAGACCGCCGATACCGCCCAGCACACCGGAAATCAGCACGCCGGCATAGCGCATCTTGTACACGTTAATGCCCACGGAGTCAGCTGCCTGAGGATGTTCGCCGCATGCCTGCAGGCGAAGGCCAAACCGGGTCTTGTATAGCAGCACGTAGGAGATCAACAGCAATACAAAGGCCAGTGCCATGAACCAGTTGAACTCAAAGTCGCCGATATTCACCAGGAAGGCTTTCTTAGCCTGCACGTACTGAATCGTGGAAGACACATTGTCCGGGTTTTCGGCAGTGTTGATGGCCTTCACAATCACGGTGGCCGCAGCCGTGCCCAGCAGGTTCATAGCCGTGCCGATCAACGTCTGATCCGCCTTGAAGTTAATGGCTGCCACGCCCAGCAGCAGGGAGAACAGCATACCGAATGCAACTGCCGCCAGCACGGACAAAAGGATCACCCACACCGCCGCCGTTCCGTCCGGCAGATACCGCATCACCAATGCACCGCCCAGTGCACCAAAGACCATGATACCTTCCAAGCCGATGTTAATCACACCGGAATGCTCGGAAAAGCAGCCGCCCAGTGCGACCAGAAGGAGCACGGACGCAAAAATCAACATGTACTGAATCAGCAGGATCATGCAGCTTCGCCTCCCTTCGTCAGCTGAAGGCTTCTTTCAATGCGGCGATTGCGAATACGCTGCGCATTCTGCTTAATGAAGAGCACAAAGCCGCAGCTGTAGATGATCACAGCAGAGATGAAATCGGAAATCTGTGAGCAATACATGGTCTTATCCACGTAAGCGCCGCCGCTGGTAATATGCTGAATAAAGAAAGCGGAGAAGATGGAGCCAATGGGATGCAAACCGCCAAGGAAGGCTGCCGCAATGCCGTTAAAGCCCATGTTCGGCACAGAGGCCTGCGTGCAGCTCCACTCTTCGTAGCCCGTCAAATACAGCATGCCTGCGCCAATCCCTGCCAGAGCACCGGCAATGGCCATGGTCAGAATGATGTTCCGCTTTTCCCGCATGCCACAGTACTTAGCAGCATTCTTATTGAGACCCGTGGCCTTCAGTTCATAGCCGAACTTGGTCTTACTCAGCACCACCCACACCAGTACGGCAAAGAGAATCGCCAGCGGAATGGCAAGAGACACGTACTTGTTGCCGGGGAACAGCTTGGTCAGTCCCAGGCTGGGCAATACGGAGGATGCGGCGTTTTCCTTGATCTTCAGCGTATAGGGACTTGCCGGATCCTTTACCAGTGCCAGCAGACTGTTGACTGCATACAAGCCAATCCAGTTCAGCATGATACAGGAGATCACTTCGTTCACGTGCCGATAGGCTTTCAGCACGCCAGAGATAGCACCCCAAACAGCGCCTGCCACAGCTGCGGCCAGCAGGCACACATACCAAGGCAGCTGAAGCCCCAGTGCCAGATACAGGCTTGCACCTGCACCCACCACATACTGTCCTGCCGCACCGATGTTAAACAGACCCACCTTGTAAGCGAAAAGCACGGACAGGCTGCACATGAGCAGCGGAGCCGTCTTCACTAGGGTGTTGCCAAAGTTCTTCACACGGCTGGCATGGTTGCTGAACTTGAAGAAATTTTTGACGATAGCCAGAATCGCTTCCCATGCATAGAGGTTGCCCGTTTCCGGATTGGTGCCCGGCTGAATGATCAACAGCACGATGAAGCCCAACACCAAACCGAACAATACGCAGAAGAGCGAAGCCAACAGTGTCTGCACAGCAGGCTGCGCAAAAAACGGCGTGCGGTTTTTCTTTTTCGTTGCATCCATAACCATCAAAGCTCCTTCCTGCTGTCTCTCTTGGCGCCTGCCATGTACAGGCCGAGCTCTTCGGCAGTGGTCTTCTTCGGATCCAGCTCACCGACAATTTCGCCCTCATACATGACCAGAATACGGTCGGAAACGTCCAGCACCTCATCCATTTCCAGAGACACCAGCAGCACAGCCTTGCCAGCATTCCGCTGTGCCACAATCTGCTTGTGGATGTACTCGATAGCACCCACGTCCAAGCCGCGGGTAGGCTGAACAGCAATCAGCAGTTTCGGCTCCTTATCAATTTCCCGGGCAACAATGGCCTTCTGCTGGTTGCCGCCGGACATGCTTCGAGTATTGGTCAGGGGACCTTGACTGGAACGGATGTCATACTGGTCAATCAGCCGCTCTGCGTAGCTACGGATATTCTTGCGGCGCAGGAATCCGGAATGCGTGAACTCCGGCTCCCAGTACCGCTGAAGCACAATGTTGTCCTCCAGAGAGTAGTCCAGCACAAGGCCGTGCTTGTGCCGATCCTCCGGAATATGGCTCATACCCATGGCATTCCTTGCCCGAATCGGCATGCGGGTGATGTCCTTGCCGTCGAAGTTAATTTTGCCGGAAACCAAAGGTTCCAGCCCTGTCAGGCCATAGACAAATTCCGTCTGTCCGTTGCCGTCAATGCCGGCGATGCAGACAATCTCGCCGCCACGCACCTTCAGGGATACGTCCCGCACGGCGTTATTCTTGTGCACCTTGGATGCCACCGTCATGTGCTCAATATCCAGGATCACATTGCCAACAGGGCAGTCTTCCTTGTGCACATGGAATTCCACATTACGTCCCACCATCATGGCGGAAAGCTCTGCTTCCGTGGTATCCTTGGTTTCAACCGTGCCAATGCACTTGCCCTTGCGAAGCACCGTGCACCGATCGCTGACTGCCATGATCTCCTTCAGCTTATGGGAAATGAACAGAATGGACTTACCCTCTGCCGCCAGGTTGCGCATAATCTGCATCAGGTCGTCAATTTCCTGAGGAGTCAGCACAGCGGTGGGCTCATCGAAAATCAGGATCTCATTGTCCCGGTAGAGCATCTTGAGGATTTCCGTTCGCTGCTGCATGCCTACGGTAATATCCTCAACAATGGCATCCGGATCTACCTGCAGACCGTAACGCTCGGAAAGCTGAAGCACCTTTTCCCGTGCTTCCTTCTTTTTCAGAAAGCCCAGCTTACTGGTCGGCTCCACGCCCATGATAATGTTATCGAGCACGGAGAAGCACTCCACCAGTTTGAAGTGCTGATGCACCATGCCGATGCCCAGCGCATTCGCATCGTTGGGATCTTTAATGGTTACCTCTTTCCCATCCTTTTTGATGATGCCTTCTTCAGGCTGGTACAGGCCGAAAAGCACGCTCATCAGCGTGGACTTGCCTGCGCCGTTTTCACCAAGCAAAGCGTGAATTTCGCCCTTGCGCAGCTGCAAGGTAATGTTGTCATTGGCCACAATGCCCGGGAATCTTTTGGTAATGTTGAGCATTTCAATGGCGTACTGGTTTTCCAAGAAGCATACCTCCCAACTGGTGATCCGCTGCAGCGGTATTTGGGCTTCACCCTGCCCTTGCAAGGGTTCACCCTCCATGGAGCCGGAACCATTTTTCTGACAAGAGCCCCCGCTTCCGTAGGGGAAACAGGGGCTCTTGTCAAAAGCCCCGAGAGGAAGGCGAACCTTCCCCTCGGAGAAATCATGGTTTACTTGATGTTGCCCAGGTCGTTTACCTTGATGGCAGACACGGCAGGCATAGCGGTGGTGTCGTTAGACACGGTCACAACGCCGTTGTACATGTCAGCAACCAGCTTGTTGTAGTCGTCCTGCGTGAAGGTATCGCACCATGCGGTGGTCTCAGGCAGGCCAACATAGTTCAGGCTTGCGTCGTCAGCAGAAACCAGACCCAGGGTCTCCACCTTGCCGCCGTAGTTGGCGAAGTTGCCGGCAACAGTCTCGGTCAGCAGCTTGTTCACGGTTGCGCCCAAGCCCTTCATAGCGCTGGTCACGGTCAGGCCTGCGCCATAGGTGCCATCGATCTGAGCGGACTGGTCAACGTCAACGCCGATGACCTTTGCGCCTTCAACCTTAGCAGCAGCTTCAGCAGCAGAGGTGTAGATGCCGCCGCCGCAGGCGAACACAACATCCACGCCCAGGGTCTGATACCAGGTATCCATCACAGCGGTCACGTCAGCGTCGCCATAGAACTGGTTGCCGTAGCCGTATTCAACGACAACATCGGTCAGACCCAGTTCAGCAGCAGCAGCGTCAACGCCCTGCACGAAGCCGTAGCCGTAACGAATGACAGCGGGAACAGCCATGCCGCCCAGGAAGCCGGGATGACGATAGCCCATCTTCACAGCAGCGTAGCCGGCCATGTAGCCGCACAGTTCTTCCTGATACACAGCGCAGTACACGTTGCTGTTCAGGGTAACGCCGTCGCCCAGGTCGCCCTCGCTCACGTCCAGAGCGATGAAGCTTACGTCGGGATACATATCCTGCACTTCAGCGATGGTACCGCCGAAAGCATAGCCGGGCATCACGATGACGTTGTAGCCGTCTTCCACAGCGGTTTCCACCATGGCAACACGCTCAGCGGTGGAGTCGCCATTGGGCTTGTAATACTTGAAGTCAACGCCGTTGGCCTCAGCGAAAGCCTTGCAGGCTTCATAGGTGGTCTGGTTGAAGGACTGGTCAGTAATGTCGCCATAGTCAGTGATCATTGCGACACGGTAGGTGGTCTCATCGGCAGCAGCAAAAGAAATTGCGCACAGTGCCATAGAGACAACAAGCAGCAACGAGATGAGCTTCTTCATATTCTGGTCTCCTCTCTATTATGAGCATTCTATGCTCTTGCTTTATTATATCAACCTTTTCCGTATTTGAAAAGGGTTTTAAGCAAAAAATATTCGTTTTTTGAAAGGATTTTTGTAAAAACACGAACGTTTGCTTTGTAGAACAATCATCTTTTCGTGAAAGTCTTTCTATTCCATGCTTTCTTGAAATGAACGTTCGGATATTTTTATTCTTCCGTGGACAGCTTGGAGAAGCCCTCCCCCAAGGCTTCATGCGCCTCGGTAATGAACATAAAAGCGTTTTCGTCCTCGGCCTGGACGATTTCCTTTAGCCGGGGAA
>CAVKHY010000004.1:0-2366 GCA_963656345.1 bacterium
GGTACGCACGGTGCGGTGAGAGGTCGGGAGTTAGTCACTCCCTCCTACTCGATTGACAAAGGCGAACGGACAGATTTCCACAAAACCTGTGGAAAACTTGTGGAAACTGTGGGAAACTTCATGGTTCGTTCCCCATCAAAGCCGAAAAATGCAATAAAACCTGTGGGAAACTACTTTATCGAACAACTTGTCATGGAAAAACCGGTAAAAAAGATCTCCAACGCAATGAAACGGGCGTGGAAAACCTGTGGATAAGCAGCCTGCATTCTCCACAAGGGGAACAAATGGAACAAGCAGAGAACAAAATTGTAAACGCCGGGCTTTTTTCAGGCAAGGGAAAAATTCGTACGGAATCAGTCTCGTGCGGCGAAAGCGTTTGCAGCAGGAATCTGCTTTCAGTAACGTTGCCCCATTGCCTTGAATATGTTATAATTCAACGTGAAATGAATCAAAGGAGGCAACGACATGGATGTGCAGAAGATCCTGACGGAGGCAGCGGCACTGGTGGGGCCAAGCGGTCAGGAGGCGCAAGTTGCCGCATATTTTGCCGAGCAATTTCGCCCCTATGTGGATGAAGTTCGCATCGACGCTATGTTTAATATGATTGCCCACAAAAAAGGCACAGGCCCTAAGGTGATGCTCTGCGCACACATGGATGAGATTGGCCTGATGGTTTCTGCCGTGGAAGAAGACGGCAGCATTCGCCTGGGGCAGGTGGGGGGTGTAGATCCCCGTATTTTACCGGCGTGCCGGGTGTGGGTGCACGGCAAAGAAAAGCTGTTCGGCACCATTGGCGCCCTGCCGCTGCACCTGATGGATGCGAAGGATCAAAGAAGCAATTACGCACGGGAAGATCTTTTTGTGGATGTAGGTCTGCCGGCAGAAAAGGTGAAGGAGCTGGTTCGCGTTGGCGACCTGGTAACCTTCAACACGCCTGCTACGGCCCTGTTGAACGACCAGTTCGCTTCCAAGACCATGGACGACCGTGCCTGCGTGACCATCCTGCTGGGGGCAGCGCAGCGGCTCAGCCGCATGCAGTGCGATGCGGATGTATACTTCGTAGGCTCTACCCAAGAGGAAGTGGGTTCCCGCGGCGCCATGACGGCAGCATTTGCCTTGGACCCTGATTTGGCAGTGGCCTTGGACGTGGATCACGCAGTAACGCCTGGGTGCCCTTCATCCGTGACGGCTTCCGTGGATAGTCCCGTGACATCCATCGGCCCTTATATTCAGCCCAAGCTGCTGAAACGCTTGCTGGACTGCGCGGAGGAACACCATGTGAAGCTGCAGAAGTGTGTCAATGAGTGGTATACCGGCACGGATGCGGATGAGGTAGGCTTCACCCGGGCAGGCATCCCCACGGTGCTTCTGTCGCTGCCTCTTCGGTACATGCACACCACGGTGGAAACCATCGATTTGAATGCACTGAATGAATGCAGCCGGCTGATTGCTCATTTCCTCAGCGAACTGGATGCAGGATGGGAGGATGACCTATGGATCTGAAGCAACTGACGGAGATCAACGCAGTCAGCGGCCATGAGCAGCCGATGCGCCGAACCCTTTTGGCGGAGCTGGCGCATAGCGGCGCACAGGTGTCCATGGATCGCATGGGCAATGTGGTGGCGGAAAAGAAGGGCACCGGTGCACGGCCTAAGCGGATCATGGTCACAGCCCACATGGATGAGGTGGGCTTGATTGTCACCGGCTACACGGAGGAGGGATTCCTTCGCATTGCCCCTGTAGGCCGTGTGGATGCCCGGATGATCATTTCCAAGCGGGTGCTGGTGGGGGATGAGCTTCTGCCCGGCATTATCGGCGCTATTGCCATTCACCTGCAGACGGCGGAGGATCGGAAACGGGTGCTGAGCTACAGCGATATTTATGTGGACATTGGGGCGAAAGACAAGGCAGAGGCGGAGCGAAAAGCACCGCTGGGATCCTATATCGCTTTTGATACGCCCTATGTAACCTTCGGCGATGACAGAGCCTGCGGCAAAGCACTGGATAGCCGGACAGGCGTATGGAACCTGATGCGGCTGCTGGAAAAGGACTATGCCAACGATTTGGTGGCAGTGTTCACATCCCAGAAGGAAGTGGGATGCCGGGGCGCCAAAGGAGCTTCTTTTGCCAAGGAGCCGGACATAGGCTTGGTGCTGGATGGCACGGATGCCAACGACCTGGGCATGACGGATGAGGTGCGGCAGTGTTGCAGGCAGGGGAAAGGTGTTGCTGTTTCTTTCATGGATCAGGCATCCATTGGAAATCGGCAGCTGTTCAGGCAGGCACTGCAGGCAGCGGAAGAAGGACAGATTCCCTGCCAGGTGAAGCAGTTTGCCGGAGGCAGCAATGAGAGCGGCGATGTTCAG
>CAVKHY010000004.1:2376-49415 GCA_963656345.1 bacterium
GACCTTGGTGCTGTCTGTTCCCTGCCGGTACATGCACAGCCCTTCCTCCACGGTGAAACTCAGCGATGTGGATGCACAGCTTGCCCTGACCGAAAAACTGCTGATGCAGCTTTAATGCTTGACGATAGAAGGAGAACCTGCAATGTATGAATTGTTGAAGAAGATACTGGCGCCCATTGGCCCTTCCGGCCGTGAAACCATGGTAGCCAAAGCCATTCAGGCTGAAATCGAAGGCTGGGTCGATACCATAGAAACCGACGCTATGGGCAACCTGATTGCCACAAAGCAGGGCAAGGGTGCAAACCCTCGGAAGATTATGCTCAGTGCCCACATGGATCACATCGGGTTTGTAGTAACGGGCTATGAAAAAGAAGGCTTCCTGCGGGTGACCAATGTGGGCGGTCTGAGTGCCGAGAGCTGCGGCAATGTGCGGCATGTGGTGTTTGAAAACGGGGTGGAGGGTGTGCTGGCTGTAGAGCCTGTGAAGGACACGCCGACCATGAAGAACTTGTTTGTAGACATCGGCGCCGAAAGCAAGGAAGAAGCCATGAAGCTGGTGCAGCTGGGGGATATGGCTGTGTTTGCGCCTAACGTGATTCGGCTTGGGGCGCATCGGGTAGCCTCTCCGGCCATGGACGACCGCTGCGCCTGTGCCCTGCTGGTGAAGCTGCTGCAAAGCTTGAAGGACACCCAGGACACCGTGATTGCCGTGTTCTCCGTGCAGGAAGAAGTGGGCTGCCGGGGGGCGCAAACGGCCTCCTTTGCCAAAGCGCCGGATATCGGCATTGCCCTGGATGTAACCGGTAATGGGGACACGCCGGAAACCAAGCTGCCCTCCCTGCGTCTTGGAGATGGCATTGCCGTGAAGGTAATGGATCGGGGCAGCATTTCGAATCCCATGCTTCGGGACGAATTGCTGCTTTGCGGCGAAAAAGCCGGGGTGAAAACTCAGCGTGAGGTGCTGCCCTTTGGCGCAACGGATGCCAGTGCCATGCAGCTCAGCCGGGGCGGCATTCCGGTGTGCACCTTGTCCATTCCCTGCCGGAATGTGCATTCGGCTTGCGAAGTGATCGACCTGCGGGACATGGAAGCAGGGCTTCAGCTGCTGCTGACCTATCTGCAATAAGCGACTGAACACAAGTGCAATTGAGGTGACTCCATGGCAGCTTTGGCCTACTTCCTGTGTTTTCTTGCCTGCGGCATGATGACGGTGCACTGGCTGTTGCCCCGGCAAAGCCCGTTGACCCGTGTATGGCTGGGCATGTGCTTCGGCGTGCTGGAAATGATGTGGCTGCCGGTGCTCTTCGCTTTTGGCTTGGGATTCACCATGGCGGCGCACTGGGCGGCACTGGGCGGTCTGGCGGTGTTGACGGCCGCCGCCTATTTTCTGCGGGATAAGCGCACGCCTGCCTCGTGGGATCAGCTGGAAAGTCGGCTCCTGCGCCAGCTGCTGCTGGTGGCACTGCCGCTGACTGTGCTGGGTGCCTACTTGCAGTACACCCATGTGATGCGTGTGGCAGAGGACGGAAGCTGGCATGTAGGCCAAAGCACCTACGGGGATTTACCCATGCATCTCAGCTTTATTACTAGCCTGAAGAATGCATCCTTCCCGCCGGAATACAGCATTTTCCCGGGACACCGGCTGTCCTATCCCTTTCTGGCGGATAGCTTGTCCACCAGCTTTTACCTGATGGGGTGGAGCTTACAGGCTGCTACGGCAATTCCTGCATCGGTCATGATGGGGCTGTGCTTCATGGGGGTTATGATCTTGGCGAGAAGCATGACCCTTGAGCAGAAAACGGTGGTACTGGCTACGCTGCTGTTCTTCCTGAATGGCGGCGTGGGCTTTCTTTATGACTTTGATCAGGCAGCGGGCTATGAGGCGGATGGCAGCCTGACGGTGCTGGCCAGGCTGAAAAACATCCTGACCGGGTATTACAAAACACCTACCAATCAGCCGGATCCCAACAATCTCCGCTGGTCTAACGTGATTGCCGATTTGATGGTTCCTCAGCGCACCTTACTGGGGGGCTGGTGCATGGTGATTCCCTGCTTCTACCTGCTGTATCAGTGCTTTGACCCTGCCAAGCGGGAAGCAAAGGGAAACCTTCGTGGTGAAGTGCTGCTGGGTGTATGGGCAGGGGCACTGCCGCTGATTCATACCCACTCGTTCGTGGCACTGGCACTGTGCTCCTTCGGCATGATGGTGTATGACCTTTGGCACGATGAGGAACGGAAGCGGCTGCTGCTTCGCTACTTGCGGTATGCACTGATTGCCGCCGCACTGGCACTGCCTCAGCTGATTTGCTTCACCTTTACCCAGACGTTCCAAGCATCCGATGCGGAAGGAGCAGGAAATACCTTCCTGACCTTTCAATTCAACTGGGTTAACAATCCCAGCGGTTCCGGCATGCGGGACTTCTACCTGTGGTTTTACGTCAAGAATATCGGACTGCCGGTACTGGCACTGCTGCTGGCCTTGTTTGAGAAGGATCCTCACAAGCGGCGCATTTTCGCTGGGGCGCTGCCGATTATTCTGGCGGCGGAGCTGATTCGCTTCCAGCCAAACGAGTATGACAATAACAAACTGCTGTATCTGGCATGGCTGTTGTGCTGCATGATCGTGGCTGACTGGATGGCGGAAATGTGGCGGCGGCTGAAGGGACTGCGCGCCCGGCCGGTGATTGCGGTGTGCAGTGCTGTGGTGATTTTCCTCTCTGCCACCTTGACCTTGTGGCGGGAGTGTGTCAGTGACTATCAGGCTTTTTCTGCCGATGCGGTGGAGGCCGGCGAGTATATTCGGGATCATACGGAGGAGCACTGTACCGTGCTCACTGGCACGCAGCACCTGAATCCTGTATGCGCCATTGCCGGGCGGAATGTGCCGTGCGGCGGCGGCACTCTGTGGCTGTATTGGCATGGATTCAATGTGTACGACCGACAAAACGACATTGCCCTTTTCTACATGGATCCCGGCAACAACACGGACATCCTTACCAAGTATGACGTGGACTACATCTATGTCAGCAGCTATGAGCGCAGCAGCTACGCCGTGGATGAGGAGGCGCTGAATGCCATGTACGACGTGGTCTTCAGCAACAATGAAGCGACCATATGGAAAGTACCGGAGGGCTAAGGTGGAGCGTCTCTTTGTATATTCCATGGAACATGACCGAATGATTCGCCTGATCTGGCAGGAAGATGACGGAAAGCTGTGTCAGGCGAATGTGAAGGTGCTCGCCTGGGATGGCAGGCAGGTGACCGTTGCGGCTCAGCGGCCGAAAAGGACCCTGATCCTTTTGGCGGAACAGATTCTTTCTGCTGATTTCCGCAAGGGCGACGAGGGAGAAGGATAAGCAAACATTTCCCGACAGAAGCGACGGAGCGTGGCAAAGTATGGAGGAACAGAAAATTTACAGTGAAGCAACCCATGTGTGCCTGAGTGACACATCCCCCTTCATTCAGCCCTGGGTGAAGGACTGCCTTGGGCAGAAGCGGCCGCCCCTGTCCAAGGAGGCCATGCGTATGAGCGTCGAATTAGCCGCCGATACGTATGACATGGATATTGAGCTGTGGCTGAAGGCAGGCTGGCGGGATGTGACCATCCAGGTGGATGGAGAACTGACCCACAGCGTGGACGCCCCTGAAGGCGCACTGGGACGGCTGAGCACCGCATGGAAGCTGAACCGGATTCGAGCCAAGATGCAGCAGCATAATCCCTTGGGGCAGGTGGTAGGCGCACTGCGGCAGATTGAAAAAAGCGATACAGGCAAGGCACTTGTGATGTGCCATCCCACGGAAGATGGTCGATACATTGTGGCCATCAGCTTTATGGGCACAGGTACCCGGCTGTACGACTGGTTTTCCAATTTCCGCATGGCCAGCGAGGACGGTATGCATCAGGGCTTCCTCCAGCTGACCCGGCAGTTTGAAAACAACGAGAAGGATATTGCTTTTCCTCAAACAGCCAAGGAACTGGGGCTGAAGGAGCTGACACTGTCTCAGATTCTGCAGGAGGCAGGCAATGAGAACAGCCGCTTTGTCCTGTGGCTGGTGGGGCACAGCCAGGGGGCTGCCATTATGCAGCTGTATTGTCATCGGAAAATGACGAATGAAGGCGTCCTGCCGGTCAATATGGTGGGATACGGTTTTGCACCGCCTTCCGTGGCCGTGGGAAATGCCGTGCCGGATCCGGCGGCTTATCCGCTGTACCATGTGGTGAACACGGATGATATGGTGCCCCGCATGGGCTCCGAAGTGCACTTCGGTGTGCTGTTGTTTTACTATGCGGGGGAGGAGATTCGCCGGCAGTGCTATTCCTGGCCCAGAGATGAAGCCAGCGTGCGCAATCGTATAGCGGTGCGCCCGGTGCTGACCAACATTACCGGCACGAAAGGATGCCTGGAAACCAGCATTGCCTATTTCCGGGCTTTGTCTAAGCTGCCTGCGGAGGATGTACTGACCACGCTGAGCGGCATTGCGGAAAAGCACCCCACCATGCAGAAGGCATTGGCGGCGGCGGATAACCGAATGGATGCGGTGCTCCGCTTTGTGTGCCGTCATTTGGCGGCAGCTTGCCTTTCCATTACCGGCAGTGCCATTGATGAAGATGTGGTTGCTTCACTGGAGGAGAAAATCAGCACGCAGATTACGGCCTTGGGCTTGAAGCCCTTCAACACGGCCTTGATGGAGCTGATGAATTTTCCTCACGCCTGTGTGTGCCGGGACGGGGCACTGATGGGGGCTTATCCCTACATCACCTTCTTTGGTGCAGACACCTTGCGTCCCATGGTGTGGCGAGCAGGAAGACCGCCCAAGTTGGTGAATGTATATGACATCAGCGCCTGGCGGCAGCGGCCGATAATGAACCGGCATCGGGCAGCACCGGAGAGACAGAGCCGCAGCACGCGCCGGTATACCCAGCAGCGGAGAACGGAAAATTCTGCATCCAAAGAAACAGCTGTGCCACGGCACCGTGATGCAGTTTGATGAGGAGACAAACACATGCTGAAGGTTCTTTTGATCGTGACGGCTGTCATGAGCCTGATTGCCTTTATGTTGATGGGCATTGACAAGCGCAGGGCACGGCGGCATCAGTGGCGCATTCCGGAGAGAACGCTGCTGCTGACGGCAGCCTGTTTTGGTGGTATTGGCGGTACGTTGGGCATGTTTTGCTTTCATCACAAAACAAAGCATTGGTATTTCCGCTACGGTTTGCCGGCCATGATGCTGGTGCAGCTTGCCCTGCTGCTATGGGCAGGCCATGTGATCTGAGGGAGTAGCGATATGATGGATCTTTTTCAAATGGCGAACGAGTCCTCTGCTCCTTTGGCAGATCGAATGCGTCCGCGAACGTTGGACGAGTTTATCGGTCAGCGGCACTTGGTGGGGGAAGGTCGGCTGCTTCGCCGTGCTATTGAGGCGGATCGATTGACCTCTTCGATTTTCTTTGGTCCTCCCGGCTGCGGAAAAACCACTTTGGCTTCGATTATTGCCCATGCAACCCAGGCCGCCTTTGTGCAGCTGAATGCCGTGACCAGCGGCGTGGCGGATGTGCGAGAGGTGCTCAAGGCTGCCGAGGAACGTCAACGGCTGTATGGCCAGTCCACCTATCTGCTGCTGGATGAGTGCCACCGGTGGAACAAGGCACAAAGCGACAGCATCCTCCCGGCTATTGAACGGGGCACCATTCGCTTTATTGGCTCCACAACGGAAAATCCCATGATTGCCATGACGCCGGCCATTGTCAGCCGGTGCCGGGTGTTTCAGTTCTTTCCTTTAAGCGAGGCGGATGTGATCACGGCGATGAACAACGCCCTGAAGGACAAGGAACGGGGCTATGGGGCACTGCAGGTGGTCGCTGAGGAGGCGGCACTGAAGCACATCGCCCGCATTGCGGATGGAGACGTTCGCTCTGCTTTGGGTGCCATCGAACTGGCCGTGCTGACCACCCCGGCAGATGGGGATGGAATCATTCGCATTACCATGGCGGTGGCGGAGGAAAGCATCCAAAAGCCCATGCTCCGCTGTGATGAGAGCTTGTATTACGATATGCTCAGCGCCTTCTGCAAGTCTCTCCGCGGGTCGGACAGCGATGCGGCGTTGGCCTGGTTTGCCCGGCTTATTTACGCTGGGGTGGATCCGCGGCTGATCGTCAGGCGGATTATTGCCCATGCCAGCGAGGATGTGGGTTTGGCTAATCCGGTGGCCATGCTTCAGGCAGCGGCGGCTGCACAGGATCTGGAAACGGTGGGTATGCCGGAGGCACGGCTGCCCATTGCCCAGGCGATTATTGCAGTTTGCGAAAGCCCAAAGTCCAATGCGGTAAGTGCGGCTGTGGATGCCGCCATGTCGGATGCGGAAAAGGGAGGCTTTGGCCCGGTGCCTGTGCACCTGCGGGATACCCATTACAAGGGCTCGGAACGGCTTGGCTCAGGAAAGGGGTATCTGTATCCCCACGATTTTCCGGGACACTGGGTGCAGCAGGAGTACATGCCACCGGAAGTGAAAGGAAAGCAATACTACCATCCGTCAGACATGGGGCATGAGGCACCGATTCTCCGCAATCACCAAGCTCGGGAGCAGATGAAGAACAGGAAAGGGTAAAAGGCTCACCGAAGTACAAAATGCGCATATGAAAAAGCGAAGCTTTCAGCCACATTGCAGTGGTGAAAAGCTTCGCTCATTTTGTTACGAGATGGTATTAGGCGTTCTTCTGAGCTTCTTCCACAGCCACGGCCACAGCCACGGTTGCACCAACCATGGGGTTGTTGCCCATGCCGATGAGGCCCATCATTTCTACGTGGGCAGGCACGGAGGAAGAACCGGCGAACTGAGCGTCAGAGTGCATACGACCCATGGTGTCCGTCATGCCGTAGCTGGCAGGGCCGGCAGCCATGTTGTCGGGATGCAGGGTACGGCCAGTGCCGCCGCCGGAAGCAACGGAGAAGTACTGCTTGCCTGCTTCCCAGCATTCCTTCTTGTAGGTGCCGGCAACAGGATGCTGGAAACGGGTGGGGTTGGTGGAGTTACCGGTGATGGACACATCCACGCCTTCATGCCACATGATGGCAACGCCCTCACGAACGTCATCAGCGCCGTAGCAGCGAACCTTGGAGCGCTCGCCGTCGGAGTACTTGGTCTCCTTCACAACGGTCAGTGCATGATCTTCCTTCACGTCGGCAGACAGGTAATCATACTTGGTCTGCACATAGGTGAAGCCGTTAATGCGGCTGATGATCATGGCAGCGTCCTTGCCAAGGCCGTTCAGGATGACCCGCAGGGGGTTCTTACGCACCTTGTTGGCGTTGCGGGCAATGCCGATAGCACCTTCAGCGGCAGCAAAAGATTCGTGACCGGCCAGGAAAGCGAAGCACTCGGTCTTCTCATCCAGCAGCATGGCACCCAGATTGCCGTGACCCAGACCAACCTGACGCTGGTCAGCAACGGAACCGGGGATGCAGAAAGCCTGCAGACCCTCGCCCACGCACTTGGCAGCCTCGGCAGCGGTCTTCACACCCTTCTTCAGGGCAATAGCAGCACCGAGCTCATAGGCCCACTTGGCGTTTTCAAAAGCGATGGGCTGAATACCTTCCACGATCTTGTAAGCATCTACACCCTTAGCGTTGTTGAAAGCCTTCAGCTCATCAAAATCCTTGAAGCCATACTTTTCGAGCACGGGCTGGAGCTGAGGCATGCGACGTTCATAACCTTCAAACAGAGCCATTCTTGCACACCTCCTCAATTACTGCTTGCGCGGATCGATCCACTTGACCGCGCCGTCTTCAGCCTTGAACCGGCCATAGGTGCCGATGTTCTTCTCGTATGCTTCGTTGGGGCTCATGCCCTTCTTGATAGCGTCCATCATCTTGCCCAGGGACAGGAACTGATAGCCGCACACCTGGTCGTCCTTATCCACGGCCAGCTTCAGCACGTAGCCTTCTGCCATTTCCAAATAGCGGGTGCCCTTCAGCTTGGTGCCGTACATGGTACCCACCTGGCTGCGCAGACCCTTGCCCAGATCTTCCAGACCTGCGCCGATAACCAGACCGTCATCAGAGAAAGCGGACTGGGTGCGGCCGTAAACGATCTGCAGGAACAGCTCACGCATAGCCGTATTGATAGCATCGCACACCAGGTCGGTGTTCAGTGCTTCCAGAATGGTCTTGCCGGGGAGAATTTCGCTGGCCATAGCAGCGGAATGCGTCATGCCGGAGCAGCCAATGGTTTCCACCAGTGCTTCTTCAATAACGCCTTTCTTAACATTCAGTGTCAATTTGCAGGCACCTTGCTGGGGCGCGCACCAGCCAATGCCATGGGTCAAGCCGGAAATGTCGGTGATCTCCTTCGCCTGCACCCACTGACCCTCTTCAGGGATCGGGGCGGGACCGTGGTTCGGTCCCTTGGCGATGCAGACCATTTCTTCAACTTCCTTGGAGTATTGCATCGTTTGGTTCCTCCTATCTGTGGATCGTCATGCCATGATGTTCCCATGCATGATCGACCTTAGTATACCATAATTTTAACGAGTTGGATAGATATTTTTTGGCTTCGGTTCACTTTCAGCTTATTTTTCCTCATCTTTGGGACGCTTCCGGCGGTACTTCCGGTTTTCCGGATTTTTGTAGAAAAGATAGATGTACAGCACGCTGAGCAGCAGGGCGATGACGATCATCACTTCCCGAAGCACCATGGGCAATACATCTGTCAAGGCAAGTACCAGCGCTACAATGGTGCCCACGCCGGCGAGGACGAGTTTCGTATCAGGAGAAAGTTTCTTCATGCTTGTCACCTCACACCAGCATTTCGTATTCCACCGTGTCCAGGTACTGACCGAACTTGACACCCACCTTGTGCAGCGTGCCCACATAGGTGAAACCAAACTGTTCATGCAGGGCAATGCTTGCGGTGTTGCATCCGGTGATTACGGAAACCACGTTGTGAATGTCAGGGTCTGCCTTGGCCATGGTCAGCAGCTCCTTGATCAGCGCACTGGCGACGCCATGGCGGCGAAACGCTTCGCTTACATACACGGACAGTTCCACGGTGCTGTTGTAGGCTGTCCGGGGACGATAGGTGGACAAACTGGCATAACCGGCTACCTGACCGTCGATTTCTGCCGTCAGCAGGGGATGATGGTCACGATTGTGGGCATCAAACCAAGCTTTCCGCTCTTCCATGGACTTAGGCTCGGTATCAAAGGTAGCCAAGCCGTGGAGCACTTCGTGATTATAAATTTCACGGCAGGCGGGAATATCTTTTTCTTCCGTAACACGAATGATCATGCAATTCATCCTTTCTGTGACAGGCGCATTCAGCACCGACCGTCCCATTCAGCCAGAAATTCTTCTGCAAAGGTATGGAGATAGGCATCCCGCTTTTCCGCCATGCGCCGTGCCGTGCCGGTGTTCATCAGATCTTTGAGGAGGAAAAGTTTCTCATAAAAATGATTCAGGCTGCTTCCCTGGTTGCTGCGATAGGCGGTTTCATCCATATGCAGCTGAGGCGGAAGCTCCGGGTCATACATGGCTCGATGATGGCAGCCTCCGTAGGCGAAGGTTCGGGCAATGCCGACAGCGCCCAGGGCATCCAGCCGATCGGCATCCTGCAGCACCTTGCCTTCCAGAGTGGCAGGGGTCTGCGTATCCGTTCCCTTAAAGGATACGGTGGCAATGGCGGCAATAACCTGCTCGGCAGTGTGTTCATCCACCTGGGCACGGGTCATGATGTCTCTGGCATTTTGATGATCCCGGGTGGAGAAGAGCTTCGGGTCATCGGCATCATGCAGAAGCGCAGCGAGACGCACAACGAAGACGTTGCAGCCTTCGGCATGCCCGATGGCAGCAGCGGTGCGCTCTACACGGATGGTGTGCCATGCATCGTGACCGGAAAAATCATCTGCAAAGAGACGGCGTATTTCGTCCCTTACATCGTCAAGGATCTGCTCCTGCTCTTCCATGCGTACGCTCCTTTCGGCGGAATAACGGTTTTCATTATAAAAGCGGGCAGGCGAAAAAACAAGGGAAAGGACAACAAAAAAACGAGAGGGGAAACAAGAAAAGGTTCGTGCCGTTTTGCTCTTCGGCAGGAATTGACCATGCGCCTGTAGAATATATGAAAGCTACTGTTTTTTTCAGTAAGCTTATTGGAGTGAAAAGTTGGATGGCACAGGGATCTTATCGTCTACGTCTCCTGGCAGGAGAAAAGGAATATGAGGCCGGAGAAGAACTGTACCGCAAGGGCGGTGTCCGCGCACTGGAGCAATCCGGCATGTTAATGAAATATGTGGTGGCAGGAACCCCGAGAAGGGAAGTTATTTTTACCCCGGAGGAGCCTGCCAAGTGCACCTGTGATGAATGGAACGCCCGGGGCGCCTGCCGCCATGTTGTGGCTGCTACTCTGATGGCGCAGGAATCCGGCGCTATGGAAGACATGATTCGCCAAAAGGCGGCGCTGGCCGGGCCGAAGCTCATGTCTGCCATGGAATCTGCCCTGCCGGAGGACGGCACGCTGCGTATGGAGGTCACCCTGGTTTATGAAAATGGGGGACCGAACCAGAAAGCTAAGCTGCGCCTTGGGTTGCGTGTGGGCGAAGAAAGATTGTACGTGGTGCGCAGCATTCCCCAAATGATTGAAGCCATTGATGCAGGAACCACCATGGAATTCGGCAAGGGCTTTGTGTATCATCCGGAATGGATGCGCTTCGGCCCTGCGGAAACAAGGCTGCTGGGCATTTTGCGGGCGCTGTGCCTGGCGGAGAAAGAGGCGGGTGCCAGCCTCCGTGGGGCTGATCTTCGGGTGATGGCACTGCCGGAACCCTTTGCAGAGGCCGTGCTGAAGGAACTGGAAAATCTGCCCTTCCGCATGGCGGTGGGGGAGAAGGCCATGGTGGTCAAGCGGGTTCGTGCAGCACGGTTACCCCTTCACTACCGGGTGACAGGCTCCCTTCGGGGGTTAACCATTACGGCGCTTTTCCCGAAGGATTTTCAGCCGATCACATCATCCTGTGCCTATGCGGTGGTCAGCGGCACGGTAGTAGCGGTGGATCCGGGGCAGCAAAGCGTGATGCGGGTGCTGTGGCAGGAGCAGATCAGCGGCCGCAGCATGTTCGACTTCCCGATGAAGGAAACGACCCGGGTGATTGGGGAAGTGATTCCCTTCCTGAAACTAACCGGCGTGGTGGAAATGGATTCAGATCTGGAACGGCAGCTGGTGCGTCTGCCTTTGGTGCCACGGGTGTATCTGGATCGGGAAGGCAAAGAGGTTGTGGCACGTACCCAGTTCTGCTACGGGGAGGATACCATCGATCCCTTTGATGATGCGGCGGAAATGGATACCATGCCTCGCACGGGAAAGGTGCTCCTTCGTGATGCCGCGGCAGAGCGGCAGGTGCTGGACGCATTGGGAAGCGCAGGCTTCTACGTGCGGAAAAATCGAGTCTATCTGACGGGACAGGATGCGATTTTCGACTTCGTGTCCGGCGGCGTGCAGAAGCTGCAAAACATGTGTGAAGTCTATCTGAGCCGAGATTTCCGCAAAATGACGCCTCGGAAGCCTGTGCTGCAGGGACGGATGCGCATGAACGGCGGCCGGCTGGAAATGACCTTTACCGAGAACGGGGAACCGGCGGAAGAAATCCTGAGCATTCTGGAAGCGCTAAGCAAACATCGCCGGTATTTCCGGCTGAAGGATGGCTCTTTCCTGGATCTATCCGGCATGGATGAGTGGCAATCTCTTGCGGACAGCGTGTTTGAGGCGGCCAATGTGGAGGGGGCGGATGCGGTATCCCCTGCAGAGGATACCGTGTCCCTGAGCGCCTACCGCACCTGCTACCTGCATAGCCTGCTCAGCGCTTCGTCCCTGCCCATTGAAGTGGACAGCTCGGTGCAGGAAACGGTGAAAGCCCTGGTCGACCCGGACGAAGAGAAGATTCAGCTGCCTGCCGGCCTGAGCCTGCGCCCTTATCAGCAGCGTGGTTTCCACTGGCTGATGACCCTGGACAAGCTGCACATGGGCGGCATTCTGGCAGACGATATGGGTCTGGGCAAAACGGTGCAGGTCATTGCCATGTTGAAGGCAACCCGGAAGCCGGGACAGACTTCCCTGGTGGTTGCACCGACCTCCCTGACCTATAACTGGCTCAGCGAGTTGGAAAGGTTCACACCGGAACTGAGCGTGATGGTGATGGCTGGTTCCGGCCCCCAGCGTGCTTCCCAAATTGAGCATGTGAAAAAGGCCAAGGATGTGGACGTGCTGATTACATCCTATCCTCTGATTCGGCGGGATATTGACCTGATGAAGGACATGGATTTCCGTTTCGTGATTTTGGATGAGGCACAGCACATCAAGAATGCCGGCAGCGTGGGAGCAGTGGCTGTGAAGCAGCTGCACGGGCAAACCCGGTTTGCCCTGACTGGCACGCCCATGGAAAACAGCGCCGGCGAGTTGTGGAGCATTTTTGACTTTGTACTGCCGGGCTATTTGTTCAGCTACAGCTCCTTCCTCCGCCGGTATCAGGATGGGGGAGACCTGGACGATCTTCGCCGGCGGATTCGCCCCTTCCTTATGCGCCGCCTGAAGAAAGACGTGCTGACGGAGCTGCCGGACAAGCTGGAAACCACCTTGACGGCGCAGATGTCTCCCGAGCAGGAAAAGGTTTACCAGGCGGCCATGGTACGCCTGCGGGATCGCGTGGATCACGTTATGACCGAGAAGGGCCTTGGCCGAGGCCGCACCGAGGTGCTGGCTGCCATTACGGAGCTACGGCAGATCTGCTGCCATCCTTCCTTGGTATTGTCAGACTATACAGGCACTTCCGGCAAAATGGAAATGCTGCTGGAAATCCTCCCGGGAGCGTTGCAGGCTGGACGGCGGATTCTGCTGTTCTCCCAGTTTACCTCCATGCTGAAGATTCTCAAAGAGCAGCTGGAGAGTGCAGGCTACAGCTGTATGTACCTGGATGGGGAAACTCCGCCCCAAAAGCGGCTGGAGATGACTGAGCAGTTCAACAGCGGCACGGGGCAAATCTTCCTGATCTCCCTGAAGGCTGGTGGCACGGGACTGAACCTGACCGGCGCCGATATGGTCATTCATTACGATCCCTGGTGGAACCCTGCGGCAGAAGATCAGGCTACGGACCGTGCCCACCGCATCGGCCAAACCAAGAAGGTGGAGGTCATCCGCCTTGTGACCCACGGCTCCATTGAAGAACAGGTGGTAGCGCTGGGACAGCGGAAGAAGGCACTGTTTGATCAGCTGATTACCCCCGGCGAGGAGCTGGTTACTGCCCTGACAGAACAGGATATTCGGGCACTGTTTGCGTAATACCAATGCTCCCCCTCCGGCACGCCGGAGGGGGATTTGCGTTCATAGACCCATTAAGGTGCAAGCCTGCCGCTGGGATCGTCAGTGGTTTATTGCTGGCCATAACATTCATAGGCATACAGTGGATTGGCAGATGCCTTCTGCATTCCGACCAAACCTCTGGCATGCATAGGTGAATTCATCCTGAGTTTTGTAAACGCTCAAAAAACGAGATTTATCTCACCATTTGGGGCTATATCGGTGTTCTGGGAATGTCAAGCAGCAGGTAATTCAAAATATTTGGGAGGTATGCAAGAATGGGGCTGCCACAACTTGTGCAGTAGCCCCATTCATGCATGAAATCGCTTTATTCCAATCCCAACGTTGCGTCCACCGGCACGGACAGGACAATGCCCTGGGCCGGCGTCTTCAGCCCACAGCGGGTGCTGATGGCGCTCATGACCTCCGCACGCTTTTCCTTCGGCAGGATGATCAGCACAATATCCTGCTCGTCCTGCATGGCAACGCCCATGAACTGGCTCGTCTGTCCGTCCACATGGCGGATTCCCTTGAGCACCGTGCCGCCTCTGGCACCGGCACTCTTGGCAGCGTCGACCACATCGTCGCTGAAGCCGCTCTTGACGGAAACACAAATCATGGAATAATCGGAATGTCTGTCCACAGAAGCATCCTCCTTCTTTTTGTCCAACAATACACGGTCATTCATGGCGTGCAGCATGCGCATAATGCTTCCCTGAAGTCCGCCCAGGGGAACGGTAACGGCAATACCCTTGCCCCGCTTTTCCAGGTTTAGGGCTCGGCGCAGGCCGTCCATCACATAGCCGGTCATGGCAGCGGGAAAGAGCGCAATGGTCAAAATCCGCAGCGTACCGGATAGACCGCAGATGTCCAGCCATTCGCTGGGGGCAGTGCCCTGGCCGCGAATCTGGTGGCACAGGGTCAGGTGCATACTGTTCAGGGTGGATGTTACTCGGCGATCATCCTCGTCACGGGCAATAACAAACAGCATACGGGGGTGAAGCATTTCTTTCGTTAGCTCGCTCATGCTTGATCCTCCTCGGGCATAATCACGATATCGTCATCCAGCTCAGCAGCGACAGCGGCAGGCGCCTGCGCACGGGATTTGCGTACGTAGATCAATCCCATGATTTGAATGGCGATGAGTGGGGTCAGTGCTACCAATGCCACCACGCCGAAGGCATCCGTTACCACATTGCCGCCTACGGCCGTACACACGCCCATGGCAAGGGGCAGCAGAAAGGTGGAGGTCATGGGGCCGCTGGCCACGCCGCCGGAGTCGAAAGCCACACCTACGAAAATCGGGGGAACAAAGCGGGTCAGAACCAGTGCCAGCAAATAGCCGGGCACAATGATCCAATAGATGCTGATACCGGTCAAGGCACGGAGCATGCTGAGCGCCACGGCGCAGGCCACGCCGATGGACAGGCTGGCGTTCATCATCTTGTGGGAAATGGCGCCGCCGGTGATTTCTTCTACCTGGTTGTTCAGCACCTGCACCGCAGGCTCTGCCTTCACGATGTAGAAGCCGATGACCAGGCCGATGGGAATCAGCAGCCAGCGCATATCACCCTGCTGGGCAAGGCTGGAACCCAGCAGATTGCCCACCGGAGCAAAGCCGACGTTGACGCCGGTTAGGAAGAGAATCAGCCCCACAATGGTGTACAGGAAACCAACGCACATCCTCATCATCTGATGCTTGCGGTATTTCCGGGTAATCAGCTGGAACAGCACGAACACTCCCAGCACAGGCGCCATGCTGACCATGACTTCCTTAGCGTACACAGGCAGGTACTTAATGAAGGCAGGCAGCACATCCTGGGTGGTCTTCACGCTGGGGATGGAGGCAAGGGTGTAAGAGGCTTCCTCCGGGTGATAGAAAATGCCCAGGAGCATAACCATCAAAATCGGGCCGATGGAGCACAGTGCAATCAAGCCGAAACTGTCGCTGGCACCGTCCTTGTCGCTTCGGGCGGCGGAAAGACCGACGCCTAAGGCCATGATGAAGGGAACGGTCATGGGACCGGTGGTTACGCCGCCGGCATCAAAGGCCACGGCAACGAAGGAGTCGGGGGTGAAAATGGCGAGGATGAACAGCGCGGCGTAGAAAATGGTCAGCAGCAGGGAAAGCTTGATGCGGAACACAATACGCAGCACAGCAATCACCAGAAAAACACCTACGCCGATGGCTACCGTCCAAATCAGCACCTGATTGGGAATGGAGGCCACCTGCTCTGCAAGCACCTGCAAGTCGGGCTCCGACAGGGTGATGATAGCACCCACGGCAAAGCAGATGACGATGGTCAGCAGCAGTTTCCGGTTCTTGACCAAATGACCGCCTAAGCCTTGGCCTAAGGGAGTCATGGCCATTTCAGCACCCAGCTGGAAGAATCCCATGCCGATCATCAGCAGCACTGCACCCACCAAAAACAGGGACAGGGTGCCAAGCTCCATGGGCACAAGGGTCACGCTGAGCAGCAGCATGATGACGGTAATCGGCATGACGCTGGCTAGAGATTCACGGAAGTTTTGCTTCAGCTTTTCGTTCAGCAATGATCAGTTCTCCTCCTTCTTCTCGTGATCGAAAACACCCATAAACACTGCCGGGCAGCTGCCGCGGGGGATAAGACAGGCACCGGCGAAAAAATCCTTATGAAAATTGTATCGAATCTGTTTGCGTTTTGTCAATATGGCGAAAATGAAATTTTGTCCAAAACGGAAAAGGATCGCCCAGATGAAGGCGATCCCTTAAAAGATACTAGGAGTTTTTACTTTTCCGTATCGGTAGGTGTTGCTACATCCGTAGAGGTGGCAGCATGGTCAAATGCGCTTGTCCACTGTTCGGCCAAGGCGTCCACTGTTTCCTGATCCATGCCCAATGCTTCCGCATCGCCGTTCAGCACAGCACCAAAGACAGTGACGTAATCCGTCATGGTGTAGGCAGCGGACAGGTCGGCCTCTTCACCATTCCATACAAAGATCATGGGTTCGGTCACGGTTGTGTGATCCAATACGTCTGTGATCAGGAAGGAGTAGGCATAGGTGCCTGCCGGCAGTACGCCTTCTTCCACGGTGATATTGCGTTCAATGGTAATATCTCCATAGCTCGTATAGTCCAGATCCTTCATGGTGGTAATGTCGAAATTGGTGGCAACCAGGGTAGCAGGTGCACCGGCGGCTTCGCTGAGGGAAATTACATTGCGTCCGGGCACCTGAAGACCGGAATTTTCCCCATTCCATATGCCGTATACCTGGAATTGCCCTTCGTAAGGGTCTACATCGTCCCCAAAGTTGCCATTGATGATGGCAAGGACACCGTTTACGAGGTTTTCCTGCTTTTCTTCTGCTGTCTGACCGTCATCGGCGGCGTAAATGGACAGCAGATGGTTATACATATCTTCCAGAGATTCTTCGAATACATAGGCTGCCCGCAGTTCGTACGCTTGATTGTTAATCATCAGGGGAATGCCGAAGAGGGTGTAGCTCATGTTCTCTTCGATGATGTTCATCTGGCAGATGACGTTATTGATCATAGGCCACTTGCCGTCGAATGTTGCTTTGTATACCAGGGAACCGTCATCAGCCAGCTTTGCGCCCACCTTAAAGGTTGTTCCCAGCCGGGTCCAGTTCTGGTCTGTTTCATTGAAGCTGAAAATCACCGCATCGACGGAAGTGATGGCATCCGCAGCATTCGTAACTTCAAGAATCAAATCGCCGTCGCGAACGGCGCCATGGGCCGCCACCACATAATCCTCATAGGTGATTTCCGGCAGACGCTCCATCTTTTCATAGATGCCGGCAGGCGCTGTCCAGTCCATGTGGGTGGCGTCAAGGAAGGCAAGGTAGGAGGCACTGGGGCAATTGCGGGCGTACCGATCCATGTAATACTTGCTGCCTGTGGGCGCATAGTAGAAGGAAATACCGTGGGAATAGCTGTGGGTCGCCCCCTTAACGGCATAGACCACCGCATCATCTACAGCGTTCACGAGGCGCTTGGCAGTTTCCGTGCTGACGCCATGACCGCTGGCTCGGGAAGCCATGTCAGCAATATCCCGCATTTCGCTCGAGTAGTAGGTTTCCGAACGGCTGATGGCAAGGGCAAACTCGCTGAAATCGTCAACGTTTTTCAGCAGGCCGCCGATTTCGGTAAACATGTCGTCAAAAGCAGTATAGACGGCATCCATCTTTTTCAGGTCGATCACGGACAGGGTAACGGTGTCCGCAGCGCCCACGCCTTGTTCGGCATATTTTTGCTGAATGGTATCGCAGATGATGCGTCCAAGCCTTGCACCGCTGCATTCCGGATTGTTAAACAGGTATTGCAGCCAACCTTTGTAGTTGCTGCCCTGCCCCGGAACCGTTTCTTCGGATGCTACCAGATAGTGTGCTTGGCTGTCAACCACCGCACAGGTTTCAATGGTGGCCATCAGGCAGGTATCCATCAGCAGAAGCTCAAGGGGTACGCCGGCATCATCCAGAGCCCGACCCAAGTCCTCCAGGGACATGACGGCATTGTTATGCAGCTCATCCACGATGAGGCCTTCCATGCTGCCACCGCCGTGATCCCACAGGGTAAGCATGTACTTTTCCGCAGGGTAGTTTTCCTGCCCCCAGCGGATGAAATCGGTCAAGGTTTCCGCTTGTGCCATGTTGCCGAGGGAGCATTCCTCCACGAGGGTAAAGCCGTTTGCATCGTACCGGTAACGCTGAAGTTTATCCGTGGCAATGTCAAGACCAAGCTTTTCCTTCGTTTTCCAGGTTTTCGTGCCGCCGGTTTCAATCAGCACGTTCACATCCTGACTGGCCAGCGTTTTGCTGATTTCCACCAGGTTTTCGGTTGCCATGCCGTTCTTGCTTTCCAGATCCGTACCGCAAAGGTAGATCAGCACGGTCCAAGCGGCTTTTTCTGCCGTTTCGGTGCTTTTCTCTGCCCCCACGGGCACGGCGGAAAAACCAAGCAGCACAGCCAAGCAAAGACTTAACCACTTCTTCATCCGGCTCATAACACACGCTCCTTCTTCAAAGAAAAGATTTTCCGTGAAAGACTTCGCTACATTATTATTGTAACAGAAGGCAGACGAAAAACAAAGCTTTTTTTGTCGGCCGTGGAATAAACATGACAAGTGCATCATGTAATGCTTTGATGTAATGCGATTGTTTCCAATGAAGTTGTTTGACAGAGCCATAATTTGCTTGTATAATATTGACGTGAATATCCATGTAGCAAGCGATATTCACCAGTCTTCGTGTTCCTCTCACGTATGCATGCATGATGCGCCGCAGAGAGAAACTTGCTGAAGCATTTTACTTGGCAGACAACAGAAGGCAGGAGACGAAAGCATGCAGGAAAAGAACATCGCCGAAGCGGCTTCCGCCTTTCAAGATGATGGCAGCGACAGCGGCGTGTCCTATGGCTGCGTGTTCTGCCTGACTGGCAAGGAAAAACAGGTAGCGGAAATCATTCAGCTGGCCTGCCCCGAAACCAAGGCCATTACCATGCGGAAGACAAGGTACAGAACCTGCCGCAAGGTAAAGACATTGGAAGAAGTCATTGTCATGCCCAGCTACGTGTTTTTCAAAGCACCTTCCCAGGCAGAGCCGCTGGCGCAGTTTCCGCATCAGGATGTGATTCGCATCCTGACAACGGATGGCGGTGAGTGGCGGCTGGCCGGGGCGGATGAGCAGTTTGTCAAGTGGCTCTTTCACTATGACGGACTGCTGGGATTGTCCCAAGCCTTCAAGGAAGGGGATCGCATCCGGATTGTTTCCGGCCCCCTGAAGGACATGGAGGGAAAAATCACCCGGGTGGATAAGCGTGGATGCAGCGGACAGGTGGTGCTTACCTTCAATGGGAAGGATGTTCCCGTGTGGCTCAGCTTTGAAATGATCAATACCTTGTAGAACTTGCGATGGGAGGAGAAATCCTTGCCGAACCATCATCATCACAGGCACAGACGGCTTTCCGGCGGCGCCGTTGCGGCCATTGCTGCGGGCATCGTGCTGGCGTATGTGGGCATTCTGTTTGGGGTTCAGGCAGTCGGAAGCCGAATCGAACAGGCCAGTGGCACGGAAACCATGGGATCGCTGGACGGTCGCTTTACAGACGATACCCTGACCATGCAGTATAACGGCCGTACCTGGACCTATCGGGAGAAAGCACTGACCAACATTCTGCTGATGGGTATTGACTGGGAGGACACAGCGGATGACGTTACCGAACGTTACGCCGGGCAGGCAGACTTTCTGCTGCTGATCACCCTGGATCGGGTGAATAAAACCGTGTCCACCATTCAATTGGATCGTGACACCATGACGGATGTACGCATCTACGGCCCCTTTGGCAACTACACCGGCATCCAAACCCTGCAGATTTGTCTTTCCCATGCTTATGGGAGTACCGCTGCCGAAAACTGCGAAAACACGGTTTGGTCAGTCAGCCGCCTGCTGGGAAACATCCCTATTGACGGCTACATCGCCCTGGACATGAGTGCCATTACCATCCTGAATGATGCACTTGGGGGCGTGACGGTAACACTGGAGGATGATTTCTCTCATCTGGATCCCGATATGACCAAGGGCACGACCCTGACCCTTCACGGTAAGCAGGCCGAGTACTATGCCCGGGGACGTATGGATGTAGGCGATGGCTCCAATGTGAGCCGTATGCGCCGTCAGCGAACCTTCATCAATGGTGCGGAGGAGCTGCTTGTGCAGGGCATGAACAAAGACTTGAACTATGTAGGCTCTCTCTTTGATGCCCTGTCCGATCACCTGACCACCAACATGGAGCGGGGCTGGCTGATCAACAAAGCCTACGCCAGTCAGGAATATCAGCGGCTGGAGACCCAGACACCAGCCGGCAGCCGCAACATCGGGGAAGACGGCTTTATGGAGTTCCACGCAGATGCGGATGCGCTGGGAGATCTGGTGACATCCCGCTTCTTTCAATAACGTTGTCAACTGCTTTGAATTGCAGAAAGGAGACCTACTACCATGATGAAGCGTGTACTTGGCATGGCACTTGTCCTGACCATGCTCGCGGCAAGCGCATCTGCCGCCGTGTTTACCGACGCCCCCGGTACTCCGACCCAGGATCGGGCTGTTTCTTTGACCGCTGTCTGGCAGGATGGGCATCAAACGGCCTACGATCTGAAGGATATGCCGGCGGATCAGCTGACCATGAATACCGCTACGGACGTGTATGATTTCGTGTACGAGCAGGGCAACCGTCCCGTTCGCTGGTACCCTGAGGAGACGCAGAAGGAAATCGAAGCCATGGTCAGTGTCAATCCTGACGTGCTGTACATGACCGAGTTCATGCGCCTCCATGCGGCAGAAGCAGAGGCTACCAATGAGCTGGATGCCACCATGACCCTGAAGATCGACTATCAGCCCGGTCAATTGACCGTGGTGGTGCTGGGCGATACCACCGACCCGGAGAACATTGTGTGGACGCCTGTCGAATCCCAGGTGACGAAAACCGGCGTTGTCACTTTCCAGATCCCTGCGGAGCTGATGAACCAGCTGCAGGGCGAAGATCTGCTGTTCAGTCTGCTGACTGTGCGGCAGGGCTCTCGCGGCACCACTACCGTGGTTACCACGGAAGTGCCCTCCGTGCTGCCCAGCAAGCAGGCAGAAGATACCACCCGTATTGTGGAAACCACCGGTGAAGACGGTACGGCGAAGCCTCACGATTTCGAGCTGGAGATTGTGCCTGAAACGGATCTGATTCAGCGTGAACTGACGCTGCTGGGGCAGTACGTGACCGAGCAGCAGAAGCCTGCCCTGAGCTGGCTGCCGGAAGAAGACCAGAACCGTGTTCGTTATCTGCTTGGTACGGATGGAAACGACTTGATCGTGTCCGACTATGTGCCGCTGATTACCAAGGACTTTCGCCCCACGGACGGTGACGCCGTAGGTTCCTTGTCCTTTGCCACACCTTATCAGGAGGGACAGACCATTGTAACGGCACTGGGTCTGCCGAAGGAAGACGGCAGCACCGATGATAATAGCGAAAGCCAAATGGACTGGATCGTACAGCCTGCCACTGTCCGTGCCAACGGCGTTGTGGACGTTGTGTTCGACCAGTTGGCACTGATCGACATGGATACGGAAACCGGCCTGCTGCTGATGCTCAGCGTGCCCACGGCTGAAGAATGACGCTTGGGCAAACTGCCCATAGGTTGAATGACTGCGGACAAATCCCAACACGGTTGATCTGCCCGAGAAGGATGGTCGAATGAACAACAATCAGAACGGATCGGAGCCCAAGCAGGAGAAGGAACAGCGGACGAGCGAAGCGGAACTGTTCGCTGAAATCATCTCCCGCATGGATGCTAAACAGGAGGATACCACGCAGACGGAGGCCGAGAAGGCTCCAAAGACCATTGATTTGGTGGAATTGTTTTATTACATGCTCTCCAAGCTGCATTTTATCCTCTTGGGCACGATCATCGGCGCCGTGGTGCTGGGCATGTACGCCTCCTATCGGGTGGTGCCGATTTATACCGCCACTTCCAAGCTGTACATTTTGGGCAACACAGGCACCGGCATTATGGCAAATTTGCAAATCGGCACGGCCTTGACCATGGATTACCAGGAAGTGTTCAAAACCTGGGAAGTGCATCAGATGGTCAACGAGGAGCTGGGCACGAACTACAATTATTCTGCCCTGCAGAGCATGATTACTGTTTCCAACCCGGAGGATACGCACATCCTGTACATTACGGCAAGGAGCACAGATGCCCAGTTTGCCGCTTCTGTAGCCAACGCCTATGCAACGGCTGCCAAGAAGTTTATTGTGCAGACCATGAATTCCGATGAGCCCAGCACCTTCTCCATCGCCCTGGTGCCCGGCACTTCCACCGGCACAAGCATTACAAGCTACGTGATTCGCGGTATGCTGATGGGTACGGCGCTGGTGGTAGCGGTACTGGTGTTGATTTTCCTGCTGGATTGCCGTCCTAAGTCTCCGGAGGATATTATGCGCTATGCGAACATTCCCACGCTGGCGGTGATCCCCAGCAATCCGCTGCTGTCCGGGTCAAACGGCCGCAAAAGTAGGAGGAGCAAGTCGTGAATTATCTGAACATTACTTCCTTCCCCGAACTGGATTATGCGGGCACAGAGGCCATGAATACCCTGTGTACCAATCTTTCCTACTGCGGGCCGGACATTCATACCGTGCTTTTCACCAGCCGCTACGAGCAGGAAGGTAAGTCCAGCATCGCCATGAATGTGATGCGGACGCTGGCAGGTTTCGGCAAGGACGTGCTGCTGATTGACGCCGACCTGCGCCGCTCCACCTTGGCACGGCGGTATCGGTTCAGCTACACCAGCCAGGAAGCATCGGGGCTTGCCCAGTACCTGGCCGGCAAGTGCGACTTGGAGGATGCGGTATATCAAACGGATTTGCCGGGGGCGTTCATTCTGCCTGCCGGACGGGATGTGCTTAATTCCATGCAGCTGCTGGCCTCCCGGGGCTTCGGGGACATGATGCGGGCACTGAAAGACAGCTTTGACTATATTTTGGTGGATTCCCCCCCTGCCGGTGTGATTGTGGACGCGGTGGAAATTGCCAAGCACTGCGACGGAGCGGTCATTGTGGTGGGTTACAACCGGGGACGTTCCCAAGAGGTGGGCGAAGTCGCTGCCAATATCGGGAAGACCGGGTGCAAGGTGCTGGGCGCCGTCATGAACGGTGTGGATTTGAAATCCTTCCGAAACCGGAAGTACTACTATCGTTCCGGACGTTATTCCACCTACTATCATCAATATGGCGACGGCGACGACAAGTAAGGCAAACCGGAAGAAAACGGTCAAAGTGGGGAAGTGGAGTTGACCCGCATGAGTTTTTCCGACATGCATCAGCATGTGCTGTGGGGCGTTGATGACGGCCCCCATAGCGAGCAGGCCATGCAGGATCTGCTTGAGCAGAATGCCCAAGAGGGGATTTCGCTGGTCTTTGCCACTTCCCACAGTGATCCGCAGCTTCGCCCGCTGGATCTTTCCGTGTACCGTAAGCGGCTGGAGGAAGCCAATACTTTCTGTAAAAAGAAAGGCTTGAATCTGTGCGTTGTGCCTGGCTGTGAAATCTTTTACCGTCCTTCTGTGGCGGACCTGCTGACAGAAGGAAAGCTGCTTCCCCTGGGCAGCAGCCGCTATGTACTGGTCGAGTTTGGCGAGCTTGTGAGCATCGGACAGCTGCAGGATGCGGCAGACAAGCTGTACCGCGGGGGCTATTCACCGGTTTTTGCCCATGTGGAACGGTATCGGTGCCTGAGACGCTCTCCGAAGAAGGCCATGCAGCTTCGGGAGGATTATGGGGTGACCTTCCAAATGAACTGCCACACTATTATCAATCCCCATGGCTGGTTGGAGCAACGCTTTGTGCACCGGATGCTGGAGGCACACGCCATTGACGTGATCGCTACAGATGCCCATGATACCGTGCATCGCCCGGTGTGCATGAAAGCAGCTTATCAAGCTGTTGCCGATCTTTGCTCCGAGCACTATGCCAGGGAACTTGTGGGCTTCGGACAAAAGCTTGTGAAAGCATGACGGATGCCGATTTGGTATTTCTCTCCCATGATGGAAAACCGCTGGGCTTTTGCCTTGCGGTCTTTTTACCATCTGCGGATAGCTGGACATGATTGCCGATCACTGAAAATCCTTCCTGTGCAGGCGGGAAGAAAGACTCATGCTATAACGTTTCCATAGGCAGCAGCGCATGATGCGACTTGAACATTTCTCGTTGCTTACGGGAAAAGAAGGGGGAGACGATGACCAAGCGCCAATCTCGCATACCGGAACTGGATGGCTTTCGGGTGCTGCTGGTGTTTATCGTCAGCTGGTATCACATTTGGCAGCAAAGCTGGTGGACGCCCCGCATTGGCAGCGTATCGCTGGATTTTCTGGTACGCTCCGGGTATATGCCGGTGGACGGCACCATCCTCCTCAGCGGATTTCTGCTCTTTCTTCCTTATGCACAGCACATGGTGCAGGGGGAGCCTTATCCGTCGTGGCGAGCGTTTTATCGAAAGCGGATTGCAAGAATTGTACCGGCTTACTATGCTTTTCTGTTGCTGATGCTCTTCGTTATTGCATTGCCGTGGGGATTGTATTACAATCAGGGCTTCCTCTGGCGAGATCTTGCAACACATTTCACGTTCACGTTTACCTTCCGAGCAGATACGTACATGGCCACGCCCCTGGGGGCTGCCTGCTGGACGCTGGCCATTGAAATGCAGGCCTACTTGCTGTTTCCGCTCTTGGCACGCTGCGCTGTGAAAAAGCCTGCTTGCACCCTTGCCGGCATGACCCTGCTGGGGTGGGGCTGGCGCTATGCCTGCATTCGATTGCTGGATGACTACGCCATGGTGGTGAATCAACTGCCTTCATTTCTGGATGTGTATGCCTTGGGCATGGCAGCAGCCATCGCTTATGTGAAGATATCCGGCTTGCCTCGGGCAGGCTGGAAAAAGATCCTTTGGCAAGTCGGCGCAACGGTGCTGCTGGGGCTATGCTTGGTGGGAACCTATTGGCTGCTGAATAGGCAGGCCGCGTCGCCGGACTATCCTGCTATCCAAAGCGGACAGATGATTCGCCGGTTTCCTTTTGCGGTGCTGCTCAGCGGTATCATGCTCTCACTGCCTTTTACCATTCGCCCTATCCGTTTCCTCATGGGCAATCGGGTGATGAGCTTCCTTGCAGGTATCTCCATGAATTATTATCTGCTTCATCAAGTGGTGGCGGTGCACTTAAAGCGGCTGGGCATTCCGGCCTCGGTTTCGGCGAATCCCAATCAGGCCGGAGAAATGCCCTGGCAAATGGAGTATACGTATTTGTCCTTCGGCATTTCTCTTGTGGTGGCGATTCTGTTTACCTACGCCATTGAAAAGCCCTGCGCCAAGTTGATTCTTCGGAAGAAGGGCAAGACAGTAATTCCTAAAGAAAGCGCATAAACAGAGCGGCCTATGCCCTTGCTTTTTCCTTGAAAACGGTTCATATGTGTGATACAATGCGTTCAATCAAAAGGGGGAGATAACCTTGGCGTGGTGGGAGGCAGGACTGCGACTGGTCGTTGCGGTCATCGTAGGCTGTGTGATTGGCATTGAACGGGAGAAGAAGAATCGCCCGGCAGGTATGCGTACCCATGTGCTGGTGTGCGTGGGCGCGGCAACCATTGCCATTTTGGAGGCTTATGTGGTGGCGGATACCGTGGCGCTGAATGCGACGGATCCGGACAGCGGCATTGGGGTCAGCATGGGGCGACTTACGGCCCAGGTGGTCAGCGGTATCGGCTTCCTCGGCGCAGGTACCATTTTTATCAGCCAAAAGAAGATTGCAGGGTTGACCACGGCTGCTTCTCTGTGGAACGTGGGATGTCTGGGGCTTGCGGTTGGCATGGGATACTATGCGCTGGCGGTGGCAGGCTGCGTTATCGTTATTGTGACCCTGACCCTGCTGCAGCGGGTGGTGAAGGTGAATTCTGTAAAGAATGTGGAAGTCAAGTTCATCCACCGAGTGGAAACACTGGCCTTTATCAATGCCTATTTTCAGGAAGCGAACATTCATGTGCTGGACGTGGACTTCCACGTGGAGAACAAGGGCAAGTACAATTTGTACACCAACGTGTACACCTTGGATATGCAAGGCGGCACGACCTACACGGATATTGTGAACCACCTGTCCGAGTACGCCAATATTCAAGCCATTCGCACGCGGAACACATAATGCTTTCTTTAGCTGCGCCCTCTTTTCCATGTGGAAAAGAGGGTTTTTCTCTGCCGGGGCGAAAGAAGCTAATAAGGGAATTTTGTAAGGAAGGAGCACCTTGGATGACGAGCCGAATCTTATTCCTTGGCCAGGGAGGCGGCCGCTTGGCAGAAAGCTTCCTGTGGGCTGCTGCTGCAGGGGTGCTTCATACAGATGATAACAGCATGGAGGAGATTCAATTCCTCTGTGCGGATGAAACGCCGGAAGCTCTTCAACACTTGATGCCGCTGCTGGAGGCTTATCAGCAGGTGTGCGCCATGATGCCGGCGGATTCAAACTGGCCGGGCTTCCGTACTGCTTTAACGGTGACTTCCTGGGAGACGGAAAAGCAAAATACAAGCTTGCCGAAAACAGAAGAAGAAGCACTCCTTTGGCAGGCACTGACGGCCGGAAACGATGCGCCAGCCCTTCAGCAAAAGCAGAAGGCGATTGACTTTGCCATGATGCTCCAGCACCTGACGGAAGACAGCCGCCTCCGGCAATGGCTGGGCGAAAGCCCGGAAACGTTGTTCCTGTGCGGCTATGCCGATGATGAAGACACGGCTGCCCGACTGCCGCTGCTGACCCAATATCTGAAAGAAAACATGAAGCACATCCGGCTTGGGGTGCTGCTGCTGTTGCCGGAGCAGGACAAAAATCCACAAACAGCGGAGGCTCTTCTTCAGCAGGACGGATGGCAGCAGGATACGGTCTATTTGCTGGGTCTGCCGGAAGATTGTCGGCAGAACAGAAATGCTGCTGAACCAAGGCTGACGGATTGGCTCAGCATTCGTTGCGCAGTTCATTTTTTCCTCCGGGAGGAGCCGGGATGCTTTGCCTACCGTGCAAAAGAGCAGTGGATGTCCTGGCGAATGTTCGGTGATGCGGAAAAAGACTATCGGCGGGGATATGGGGCTTTGCTGCGTCTGGCGCTTCTTACGGAAGGAGTCGTGGACACTGCCGTTACCGCAGCCATGCAGGGAAAGAACGTGCTTCAGGCACGGGGCATGGGCTGTGATGCGGCTTTCTATCGGTACGTGAAGAAACTGCTGCAGGGAAAACAGGAAAAAGAGGCTTGGCAGGCGGTGGCGACCCTTCTGGATGGCTTTGCAGCGTGGATGGAGCAGATGACTTCTGCCGTGCCCGCTGCCATGCGGAATGAAGAAACGCAAAGAGCCATGCAGCTGTCTTCCGGCGAAAATTACAGAAAGCTTCTGGATGCGTACGGCAGCTGGATGCTGATGGAAGAGGAAATTCACCGCAGCGGCATGGATACGGAAAGCGTTGTCCGCCGAGGGGAAATGCAGGAAAACGAAGCGGATGAAACCCTGCGCCTGGCACGGGAGCAGCATGATGAGGTGCTGCGGCTGGAAGGCAATCAGCGTGTATGGGATAGGCGCACCGGAGGCATGGCCAAACTGCGGCTGATGGAACAGATGGCGGAAGGCATTGAAGCGGCCATTGACAGAGAAGAAAAACAGGTGCAGGCAGAGCGGAAGGCCCTTGGCATGGATACCGAGAATTTGTCTCTTCGGCATAGTCTGCATCGGTTGGAAAATCATCTTCGCCTTCTTCGTGCGCAGCTTCAGCGTGTCATTGAGGATCAGGACGCCGGAGAGGCGGAACAGATTGATCGCCTGCCCCCAGTGCTGCCGGAGAATGACCAACCGGAAAACGGGCTGGTGGACAGCCGCCTGTGGGCGCAAATGAAAGCACTGAAGAACGCAGGAGAAGCCCGTGAGCGAAAAGCACTTTGGGCAGAGGCAAGCCAGCTGCTTCCTGATGCAGTGCTTGGGGGAAAAAGCGCAGCTGTACAGGATATGCTGCAAACAATGACTGACAAGAAGAATGAAAAACTGCCGGCGGAAGGAACATCTCCGCTTGGCATGTTCATGGAGCATCTGCTGCATGCAGTGCAGGAGGAAACACCATGAAGCAACAGGGACAGACAGGTGACGGCATGGTCTTTCTGCCGAGGAGAATCGGACGGTTTGCTTTAGGCGAGGGGGAAGGCTTTGTTCCCTGCAAAGTGCAGAAAAGCAAGCAGGAGATCCTGGGCGGAACGGATTTTTTCCTCCGGGAAAAAAAGCTGAGGCGAAAGTTGCAGGAAGAAGCTGAATCTCCGGAGGTATGGGCATGGCGCAGACTCATGTGCCTGCTCTTGCTGTGGGATGGATGGGAAACAACGGACACACTGCGTTTCCATGATTTTGATTCGGGAAGCCCTTTGGCATCGGCTATCCTCAGCACGGCAGAGGAGGACAGAAGGCAGGAAAGCCTGCGCGTGCTTTGCCTGCATCACGGGGAGCATACGACGCCTGTTGCCTTGGGATCAAAAACGTTGGCGGCGGTGCCGATCCCTTTGAAGATGCAGGAAGAATGGCCTGCTTCCATGCAGCGAATCATGGGACAGGAAAATCCTTGCCTGCAAATGAACGACAAGGAGCGCAGCTTGGCAGAAAAAAGACTGCGGCAGGTGATCGAGTCTCTGCAGGAAGAGCAGGCCAAGCCCTTCAAGGATTTTCTTCGTGCACTTCAGGATGTTGACCGTTCGGCACGGGAAGAAGTCGGTAACGGCCATGAGGCGGCACTGCTGCTGTGTGCCAAAAGCGTGTGCGGTCTTTACGGAGAAAAGCATTTTCAAGACCTAACCGTGCAGGAGGAAAAACTGCATTTAGAAAAAGATGATGTGTTCTTCCACTGCTTTGGCGTGCATGATGCAGCTGCGGAAGAGACGGTGCAGGTGTGTCGGACGTATGCATGGCAAGGGAATCCTTTTGCGAGAGAGGACGGACAGCAAGGGCTGAGTCCGGTTCATGTGCCGGGAGAAGAGGAAGCACTGGTAGCCCTGGCAAGGGAAATTCAATTCCTGGAGTTGCATGCACCTCAATGGCGGGAAAAAATGGGAGAAGGTATGCAGTCATGGGCGAAGGAGCATCCGTGCCTGTCTGCCGTTCACAATTTGCTGCAAACAGCCGGGGAAGAAGCAACGGCAGCGGCGAAAACCCAGCAAACAGAAATCCTGCTGCGGGATGAAGAAAAGCAAACAGCACCCTGCGGATTCCAGTGGCTTCTGGAGCAGACTCTGGGAGAAAAACTGGCCTGTGCAGGGGACGTCTTTACCCAAGGATTGACGTTGCTGCCCGATGACACACCGTGGGATCCGACCTTCGGTGTGAAGACCGCTGAAAATGCCCTATGCCCCATGAAGGCAGACTTTGCGGCGGCTGTTGCCGGAGAAGATTCGACTGTGATGTGGGAGTCAAATCAGTCCTGCGTTTCCTTTGATGGGGAAGCCTATACGGCAGCAATCACCCTTGCCGGACAGCAGACAGTTACGCTGACGAAGCATTACGCAGCGGAAGATGTGCTTTCTCTGCGACAGGAGGAAATTCCTACCATTGGGGTGTGGCCGGGCATCGCACTGCCGAAAGACAAGTGGCGGTGTTATACCACGTTCGTTCATTGGCCGACCAACACGGAGGAACTGAACCTTTCCGTGAAATTGTTCTCTGACGGTACATGGCAGGAAGGACAGCATCACACGGCAGAGGACGGCGGTGTATGGTGGCTTTTGCAAACAAAAACATACCCCAGGATATTTTGCGTTCAAGTCAACGGACATGACATGGGCATTTTGCCGGTCGCTTGGCAGGAAAGCCCCATCCCGGCAGGAGAAGCCGTGATGGCGGCGGTGGATATGGGAATCTCCGGCACGTCCATGCTCCTGAAGCAGGGAGAGACCTTCCTGGATACGGGGAAAACGCCCGGTATGCAGCTGATTTTGGCAGGAATAGGAAAAGAACTGGCTTTGTCCGTGCTGCCATCTTCGCCGCTGCGACCCACCATGCCGTCGGTGGAGGAAGTCAGCGGAGACGGCCATACGCTCTTCGAGGACGGAAGAATATTCCGCCAGGGAGAACCGGCATCGAACGTAACCTACGGGCTGAAGTACGGAACGACCGGAACGACCATGGGCAGGTCAAGAGCAATGTACCTGCGTCAATGGATGGCGGAAGGAAGCCTAACAGCCGTGCTCCATGGGGCGGACAGCATTCGGTGGCGTTTTGCCGTGCCCACCGGCATGGCAACCGACGGGCGAAAGACTTGGCAGGCAGATATGAAGAGGCTTGCCGAGCAGGTGGCGGAACAAACCGGCCTACCGGCTGTGTCGGTTACCTTTGCCGAAGAACATCAGGCGGAGCAAACGTATTTCCGGGAAATAGAGGGAATCCGGGGCGGCATGATGGCGCTGGACGTGGGCGGAAGCAGTGCGGAAATGACCCTGTGGCTGCAGGGCATTTCTCAGCCGGTAACAAGCTGCTCCCTGCCCTTGGGTGTGCAGATGATGCTGCTGGAAAGCCTGACGCACCGTACATCTCTCTTGTGCGAGCCTTTGCCGGAGGGGCAGGAGCCTTTACAGCAAGCCCTGCAGAAGCTGGCAGAAAAGCTGGAAGGCGGCATGACCAGCTTGAAGGTGATGCAGCAGGGGCAAATGGAATTGGATGCTTTTCTGGAGACTTTCGGCAGGGCAGTCATGCGAGCACCCGGCGGGACAACGGATGGTTGTGCACTGATTCGAGCTGAACTGCTGATTCACGAGGCCTTTTTGCTGACCTTGGCAGGACTCATGCTGGAGGGAGCTTTCCAGGATGCCACACTGAACGACCGGCTGCCGGCCTACATGGAGCTGTGCTTTGCCGGGCGGGGGACTGCAGGTATCCGAGACACGGATGAGATGACCAGGCAGAAGCTGAAACAGTTTATCCGGCTGGGCCTAAGCAGAAACCATCCAACGCAGGATGATCCGCTTATTTTCAGCAAAAACCCCAAGCAGGAAATTACGCTGGGTCTTCTGCGCATGAAGCGGTTGCAGGAAGAGATCCCTGATGTGCCGCAGGTACGCAAGGGGCGGGAAGCCATCATTCTGCCTGTGCCGGTTGTGCTGGAACGCTTCCTGCTGCAGCTGGCGGCACTTTTCCCCCAGGAGGCGGCATTGGTGTTCCCGGAAAGCGTGGAAAACGGTCAGCTTACAGAGCCCATGCGCAGACGGGTGATTCGTGCGGCGAATACGGGTGCAAAAGTGGACGCTGATTTGCTGATGCAGTGTGCGGCGGCGTTTATCGCCCTGAAACAGCATGAAGAAACAGCCTGAGCATAAACGGTGAAATTGCACAGGAGAACTTTGGAAACACACTGGAAATTCCTTTACATCCATGTCGGGAAAAGGTATAATGAACACACTGCTTTGGGTCACTGCCGGCAGCTTTGGCACCGGACGGTACTTGAACCCGGGCAGAATTCAATGACGTAGGGCATCCGATAGCGGAGCCTGAACGGAGGAAAAAACCATGGAAACAACCAAACACCCTGGAACGAAAAAGACGGATCTGAAGCGGCTGTGCCTGATGGGACTCTTTGTGGCGCTGATCTTCCTGCTGGGACAGACACCTTTAGGACTGATCCCCTTGGGATGGTGCAATGTGACGCTGCTGGTGATTCCCGTGGCCGTTGGTACCTTGTACATGGGGCTGAAATGTGGCCTTGGCTTGGGACTGGCCTTTGGCATGACCAGCTTTCTGTCTGCCCTGCTGAAGCCCTCTGTCCTGGTAGGAACCCTGATGGGGGCAAGCCCGGTGCTGGCGGCAGTGATGACGTTTGTGCCCCGGCTTTGTGTGCCGGCGGTGATTTATTTTGTGAACAAGGCAATGGAAAGCAAATGGCGCAAGGCTTCCATGCCGGTGGCATGTGCTTTGGGCTCCTTGACCAACACGGTGCTGTACCTGGGCATGATGCTGCTGTTTTATACCATGCTTGGCATTGATAACGCCAAGGTACTGGCGGCCATCGGTGCTACGGCCGGCGGCGCAGGACCTGCGGAAGCCGTGGCGGCAGCGCTGATTGCACCGCCCATTGTGGCAGCCATCCGCAAGGTCGGCCGCAAAGCATAACAAGCATTGCCGGGCAAGGCGAAAGCCCTGACCCGGCAAAGAATTTTCCCGATAGTATCGGGTTATCATCGGAGGGTTATCCCCATGATTTTTACCATGGATATTGGCAATACCAACATGAAGACGGCGCTGTTCGACGGCGATCAGATGGTCAATTACTGGCGGGTGAGCACCAACAAGCAGTATACCTCCGATGAGTACGGCATTCTGCTGTGCAACCTGTTTGCCCATGAAGGGGTAGACCCTGCCCAGGTGGAGGGAATTGCTATTTCCAGCGTGGCACCTACCATTAACTTTACCATTGAGCATATGTGCCGGAATTATTTTCATCAGGCACCCATGTTTGTAGGACCCGGCATCAAGACGGGCATTAACATTCGGTACGAAAATCCCCGGGAGCTGGGGTCGGATCGGATCGCCAATGCGGTAGCTGCCTATGCGGAATACGGTGCGCCCTGCATTTTCATTGACTTTGGCTCTGCCACCACCTTTGGCGTGGTGGACGAAGGCGGCGCATTCCTGGGCGGGTGCATTTGTCCCGGGGTGAAGCTGGCATCGGAAGCACTGGTCACCGGCACGGCCAAACTGCCGAGGTTTGAGCTGACACGGCCTGACCGGGTCATTGGCCGCACCACCCTGACCAACCTTCAATCCGGCATGTACTATGGCTATGTGGGTTTGGTGCGGAACATTGTGCGGAAAATGAAGCAGGAGCTGGGCAGAGAAGCAACGGTTGTGGCTACCGGCGGCATGGCACTGCTCTTCAGCGAGGATGCCAAGTGCATTGATAAGCTGGATGGCCTGCTGACGCTGAAGGGGCTGCGGCTGATTTATGAGCGGAATCATGAAGGGAATGTAGCAAAATGAAAGAATTGGTCATGGGCTTTCTGGGCTGCGGCAACGTGGGCGGCGGCGTGTGGAAACTGCTGCAGGGATATGCGGATGCATTGGCTTGCCAGCAGCACCTGACGATTCGGGTAAAGAAGGTGCTGGTGCGCTCAATCAACAAACAACGCTCCTGCGATGTGCCCCGGGAGATCCTGACCGACAACCCGGACGACGTGTTGCTGGATCCTGAAATCACCTTGGTAGCGGAGTTCATGGGCGGCGAGCATCCGGCAACGGAGTACATGCTGAAGGCACTGGAAAACGGTAAAACGGTCGTGACGGCCAACAAGGTAGCCTTGGCATTGAATTGGCATCTGCTGCAGGCCGCAGCGGAAAAAAGCGGCGTAGGCCTGTATTATGAAGCCAGCGTGGGCGGTGCCATACCGATCATTGGCGCCTTGACCCAGTCTCTGCAGGCGAACCGAATCTCCTCCATCATGGGGATTATCAACGGCACCACCAACTACATCCTATCCCGGATGACAGAAAACGGCGAGGACTATCAAACGGTGCTGGCAGATGCCCAGAAACTTGGCTTGGCGGAGCCGGATCCCACCAGCGATGTGGAAGGCATGGATGCAGCCTATAAGCTGTCCATCATGGCGTCTTTGGCCTTTCACACACGGGTAACCTATGATCAGGTGCACCGGGAGGGCATTAACAGAATCACGGCAGCAGATATTGCCTGGGGCAGAAAAATGGGCTATGTGCTGAAACTGCTGGCAGTTGCCAAGCAGGAGAGGAACACGGTGGAAGTGCGGGTGCACCCGACCTTCCTGCCGAAGGATCATCCCTTGGCAGGGGTGAATGGTTCCTTCAATGCGGTCTACCTGTATGGTCATGCCTGCAAGGAAATGATGCTGCAAGGCCGGGGCGCAGGGGATATGCCTACCGCCAGTGCCATTGTGGGAGATATTTTGCAGGCCGTCAGGGCTGAAGGGCACTATCCCTATCCTACCTTTGCCAATACGGCGCAACCTGATCCGGCGACCGTTTTTGATGACAACTGGACGGCAAAATATTTCATCCGTCTGTCTGCCGCAGATGGGATTGATGCTCTTAGCCATGTGGCTGCGTGCTTTGCAAAAGCGCACATTGCTGTAGAAGACATGACGCAGGAGACAGCGCATGGTCAAGCGCAGATGATGCTTGTGACCGGCAAAGCCCATGAACAAGCCGTGCAATCGGCATTAAGCAATTTGGATCCTTCCCTTTGCACGGTGGAAAATCTTATCCGAATCGAAGCATGAAGAAACGCCTCACGATGAAGCAGAAAGCTGCTTGACCGTGAGGCGTTCTCATTACTTCAGGATTTCATCAATTTTCTTTAATTCTTCTTCGGTGAAAGGAGCAGCCTGCAGTGCCTGCAGGTTTTCTGTAATTTGCTCCGGACGGCTGGCGCCGATGAGGGCGGAAGTCACCACCGGGTCACGTAGCACCCAGGACAGTGCCATCTGGGCAAGCTTTTGCCCGCGGGCTACGGCAATCTCGTTCAGCTTGGCAATCTTCTCCAGCTTTTCCGGGGTGATGGAATCCGGCTTCAGGTACCGGGGATCATGTGCGGCACGGGAATCGGCAGGAATGCCATTCAGGTATTTGCCGGTCAGCAGACCATTTTGCAGGGGAGCAAAGACGATGCAGCCAACCTTCTCCTTGCGGAGGACATCCGTCAGGCCGTCTTCGATCCAGCGGTTCAGCATGGAGTAGCTGGGCTGCTCAATCAGGCAAGGCGTGCCCAGGTCACGGAGCACCTCAATGGCTTTCTGTGCCTGCTCCGGTTTGTAATTGGAAATGCCCACATACAGCGCCTTGCCGCTGCGGACGATTTGATCCAGCGCACCCATGGTCTCCTCGATGGGGGTGTCAGGGTCGGGACGGTGATGGTAGAACACATCCACATAGTCCACATGCATCCGCTTCAGGGATTGATCCAAACTGGAGATCAGGTACTTGCGGCTGCCGTGATCCCCATAAGGCCCCTGCCACATATCGTAGCCGGCCTTCGTGGAAAGGAACAGCTCATCCCGGTGGGTATGCCAGTCCCGATCCATGTGGATGCCGAAGTTCCGCTCTGCTTCCCCGTAGGGCGGACCATAGTTGTTGGCCAGGTCAAAGTGGGTAATGCCGTTGTCAAAAGCGGTGCGCAGCAGACTCTGCTGTACGCCGAAGGGTGTGATATTGCCAAAGTTGTGCCACAGGCCTAAAGAAATGGCCGGCAGCATAACACCGCTGTTGCCGCAGCGGCGGTAGGTCATGGTATCATAGCGAGTAGGTGCAGGAATATAGTCCATCGGAATCATTCCTCCTCCCGAATTTGGTCGTCTTTATTGTAGCGCAGTCGATGAGAAATGTCCATGGATTTTTCGACTTTTCAAACATTGGCAGGGTAAATCTTTGTTTATTCCGTTGGGAAAGCAAACGATTCTGCAAAGCGGTTGACAATCGTTCATGATATGCTTATACTTGTGAACGGTTCATGAACAAATACAGGGAGGATTCCGAAATGAAAAAGGGCTCTAAGCTGGTTTCCCTTCTGATGGCCTTGGTACTGACCCTCGGCATTTGCGCTTCCGCTTCTGCTGAAACGATTACCCTGAAAATCGCTCACAACTATGACTTTGTGACCATTCCCAATTCCGTGATTGAAGCTGCGGAACGCCTGAACGAGCGTTATGCTGCTGAAGGCAAGGATATCAAAATCGAGTTCGAAACGGACTATCAGCGCATCAGCTGGACCGAGTACACCCAGAACCTGATCTTTGCTTATAAGAATGGCGACTGCCCGGACATCTTCTCTGTCAGCGACGTGCCTACCATGGCGGCCGTCGGCATGCTGCTGGACATCAGCGAGCTGAACACCGACGCTTTCGTTGACGGTGCCTTCAATGCTTATACGGTGGATGGTGTGACCTATGCCATGCCTTTCGACCTGCCTGTGCGCGTGATTTATTACAACAAGCAGGTGCTGGTGAATTACGGCTGGACGCTGGAAGAGGCAGAGGCTCTGCCTGCCAAGGTGGCCGCCGGTGAATTCACCTGGGAGGACTTTGTGCAGCTGTGCGCTGATGTGAAGAATGCAGGCGTCTGCACTTGGGGTCTGGCTCACCGTCCCGGCGCCGGCAACGACTTCCTGGACGTGCTGCAGACCCTGGGCGGCCGTTACTATGATGAAAACGGCAAGCTGGTCTTTGACGAAGCCGGCGTGCTCCGCTTCTTCCAGTTCATCTATGATGCTGCCAACACCCTGGAAATCACGCCCCACGACCTGAGCCAGCAGGGCTGGCCTGCCATCAACACCATGGCCGGCGACGGTACCTGCTTCGCTTACTACGGACCTATCTATTCTTCCACCTATGTGGCTGCCGCTGTGGAAAAGGATCCTGAGACCTTCGCCCAGGATGTGGCCTTCATGATGTTCCCTGCATCCCAGTACAACGACAAGCCCTTCGTGGTGGCTGCTCCTCAGGGCATGGCCATCAACGCCAATACCAAGTATCCTGAAATCTGCAAGGATCTGCTGGCTGAACTGGCCAACAATTCTTACGACCTGTTGGCAAATCATGCAAGCACCATCTTCACCCTGTCCTCTGTGAAGGCTGCCAACGAGCTGGAAGCCATCACCACTAACCCCATCGTAGCCAACACCACTTACATGGCTGATTATGCGGTGACCGTGCCCTCCATCGATGGTCTGAGTACCTACACCAGCGAATTGCACAACAACATCGTGCAGCTGGAGCTGGGTCAGATCACCCCTGAAGAAGCAACGGCCAACATGAAGGTGCAGCTGGAGCTGAACCTGGACGAGGACGAAATCTCTTTCGAGTGATCCGGTAGCTGACTGAAGCGACCGCCGCTGAATTTTTCGGTGCGTCCGAATGGTTCGGCGGCGGTCTTGCGTTTTTTGAAGGATGAGAGACGATGAAGCGAAAGAATAATCTGCAGGCTTATGCTTTCCTCACGCCTTTTCTGGTACTGGTAACGCTTCTGTACATTCTGCCGGCGATTTTGACGGTGGTCATGGCATTTACCGGGCTGGACAAGACCTTTGAGTGGAGCTTTGTGGGCATTAAGAACTTCCGCCGGGTGTTCCGGGACCCCAATACCCCTACCATCATTGTCAACACGCTGATTTATGTAGGCGTCTGCATTACCGGCACGCTGATCATAGATCTGTTTTTCGCCACGATGACCACCTACTTTATCAAGTCGGAACGGTCATCCAGCTTGTTCAAGGGCATCCTGATGATTCCCATGATTACCCCGGCGGTGGTGTACTCCGTGCTGTGGGTGTGGCTGCTGAGCTCCACGGCAGACGGCTTCCTGAACAAGCTGTTCATGGGGCTGACAGGGGCAGAGACACCGGTTAACTGGATTGCTAAGTATCCCATGCAGGTGGTCATCTGCGCAAAACTGCTGACCAGCATTGCTTACGGCACCATTATTTTCTCCAGCGCCATCAAATCCATTCCGGAGAATCAGTTCAAGGCCGCCCGGGTGGACGGCGCACGGGAATGGGAAATTGTGAAGTCCATTATCCTGCCGAACCTGCGCTTCCACGTTATGTTCATTGCTTTGTGGGAAACCCTGGGCCTTTTGACGGACTATGTGACCATTCTGCTGATTACCGACGGCGGCCCCGGCAAGGCCAGCGAAACCTGGGCACTGTCTGCCTATCACAAGGCTTTCATTGATGGCAAGTATGGCTACGGTGCCGCTATTTCCCTGATCCTGATCCTGGTGGTGCTGGTGCTGATGATTGCTATCAGCATTGTGAATGCACGCATGGAGAGGAGGAACGCCGATGCTTAAGCGGAAGCATGACGAAGCACGACCCAGCTACGAAATGCGCAAGGAGCATATTGCCATTGGCGTGATGATCCTGCTGTGCCTGCCTATTCTCATCATTTACGTTTCCTTCTTCATTCAGGCCTTCTCAGTGGACGGACATTTTTCTCTGGAGAATTTCCGCTTCCTCTACGATACGATTGTCATGGGACAGTATACCGTGCCTGCCATGGGGCCCGCCTTTGGCAACACGGTGCTGTTCACGGTGATTGTGACTCTGTGCGAGGTGGTGGTCAGCCTGATGGCTGGCTATGCCCTGTCCCGCATGCGGTTCACGGGCAGAAATTTTCTACAGAAAATGTTGCTGATCCTTCGTTTGTTCCCCGGCGTGCTGCTGCTCATCGGCATCCTGTATGTGCTGATGTATGTGAAGCTGCTGAACACGCTGGCTGGTGTGGTGCTGGTGGCCATTGCCCTGCGTCTGCCCGGCTCTACGTTCATTATCCGCAACTTCTTCAATGATATTCCCCGGGATATTGAAAATTCCGCCCTGGTGGACGGCTGCAACAAGTTGACGGCCTTCTTCCAGGTGATTATCCATTTGGTAAAGCCGGGCATTGCCTCTATCAGTATGTTCGCTTTTATGAGCGCGTGGTCAAACTACCTGCTGTTCAACACCCTGATCTTTACCAGCAAGGTGCCTGTTATGGCAACCTACCTGCGCAGCCTGAGCATGAATGATCAGATGATTGCCGACTATGGCGTGTTTTCGGCTATGGCGCTGATTTACATGCTGCCGGTGCTGGTGTTCTTCGTCATTTCCCAAAAATCGCTTATGAAGGGCGGATTCTCCGGAGGTAAAGGCATATGATTCGCATTGAAAATCTTCGCAAGGAATACGACGCAAAGACCGTTGCACTGGATGGCATTGATCTGGTGTTTGAGGATTCATCCTTTGTGGCGCTGCTGGGTCCCTCCGGCTGCGGAAAAACCACCACGCTGAACTGTCTGGCAGGACTGCTGGAGCCTACCTCCGGCAAGATCTTCTTTGGAGACAAGGATGTGACCCATCTGCAGCCCAAGGATCGGAACATTGGCATGGTGTTCCAATCCTATGCCCTGTACCCCCACCTGAAGGTGATTGACAACATCGCCTTCCCCCTGAAGCAAAAGGGCATGAAGAAGGAAGAACGGTACGCCAAGGCACGGAAGGTTGCGCAGATGCTGCAAATCGAATACTTGCTGGATCGGAAGCCTACCCAGCTTTCCGGCGGTCAGCAGCAGCGTGTCTCCATGGCACGGGCACTGGTGAAGGAGCCGGACGTGCTTCTGCTGGACGAACCCATGAGCAACCTGGATGCACGGCTGAAGATTGAAATCCGTGACGAAATTCGCCGGGTGCAGCAGGAGACGGGCATTACTTCCATCATCGTGACCCACGATCAGGAAGAAGCCATGGCCATTGCCGATAAGATTGCCATTCTGGATAACGGCCGGATTCAGCAGTACGATACCCCTGAACGGCTGTATCACTATCCGGCGAATCTGTTTGTGGCCAAGTTTATGGGCAATCCTCCCATGAACTTCATTGATGCGGCTTTGTCCGCTGACGGAAGCCGGGTTGCAGGTCAGGGCTTTGATCTGGCACTGCCGACAAACATGCAGGCCGGCGGCAAGCACTTTGCCGGTCATGCGGTAAAGATCGGCGTCCGCAGCCATTTGCTGGGGGTTCATGAAGACAGGGTGCCTCAATCCATGGAAATGCGGCTGCAAATTGTGGAAAATCTGGGCAAGGAACTGCTTGTTTCCGGTATGGTAGGGGACAGCTTCGTTCGTGTCACGGTGCCGGAAAATCATGAAAAGTTCGAACGTTACCGTGCTATTACCCGCAGCGACAAACCCTATGTGTACCTGACCATGACGGGTGTGTATAACATCTTTGATACGGAGAGCGGCGTTAACATTGCATTGGAGAATGTGTAATGAATTACTTTAACAGGATCCGAGCCGATGTGCCCCATCGGCTGTGGATCGGCGGTCATCGAGGTCATGCGTCTGCTACACGGGAAAACACCATCGCAAACTTTGCCGAAGTGCTGTCCATGGGATTGGATTACATCGAGATTGATGTGCAGCTGACCAAGGATCATCAGGCGGTAATCTTCCATGATATGGAACTGGAAGAACGGACGCCCCTGAAGGGCTATATCCGGGACTATACGGTGGAGGAGCTGAAGGCGGCCTTCGAAATTGATACGCTGGAAGAATCCCTGACCTGGTGCAAGGCGAATCACCTGCCGGTGCTGCTGGAGGTGAAGAGCAGAGAAGCCGTGATGCATCACGACATGCCGATACTGGCACAGCGCATCGTGGAGGTACTGCAGAAGGTTGACTTCATCGATGAATGCATCGTTTTCGGCATCAATCACTGGATCCTGCGCCGGGTGCGGGAGCTGGACAGCCGCATCCACATTGCACTGATCGTTCCCCATGTGCCGGCAGATCCGGCGGCACTGATGAAGGATATGGAGGCGGATATTTATCTGTGCTTCATTGATAATCTGAGCCCGGAATTGATTCGGGAACTTCATCAGGCAGGGTATCTGGTGGACGGCAGCGTGATCAACAGCAAGGAACGGCTGAAGCTGGCGCTTGACTTTGGCTGTGATATGATTGAAAGCGATACGCCCGATCAGGCAATACGCTGGTACCGGGAATTGCTGGAGGAGGCAAAGAACCATGCTTGACGTACTGGACATTCATACCCATACCATTGCCAGCGGACACGCTTACAATTCCATTTATGAAATGGTGCAGGCCGCCAGCAATATGGGTTTGGAACTGCTGGGTATTTCCGACCACGGCCCGGCCATGGAAGGGTCTGCCTGCAAGCATTATTTCCGCTCCAATCGGTGCTTGCCCCGGGAAATCATGGGGGTCAAAATTCTTTTCGGGTGCGAACTGAACATCCTGGATTACAACGGTACCGTGGACTTGGATGACACCTTCGCCGGTGCTCTGGACTACGGTATTGCCAGCTTGCACGATGTGTGTATTGATCCCGGCACCAAGGCAGAGAATACCCAAGCCTATGTGAAGGCCATGGACAATCCGAAGGTGCATGTAATCGGTCACCCGGACGATGGTACCTATGCGGTGGACTTTGACGAACTGGCTCGGCAGGCTGCGGCGCATAAGGTGCTCATTGAGCTGAATGAAGCATCCGTGCGTCCTACCAGCTATCGGAAAAATGCTCGTGCCAATGCGGTGCAGGTGCTGGAGAAGTGTGCACAGTACGGCGCAAAGGTAGTGGTCAGCAGCGATGCCCACGTGGCCTCGGATGTGCGCCGCCACCGCTATGCACTGGAAATGCTGGAGAAGACCTGCTTTCCGGAAGAACTGGTGGTCAATCGCTCCGTGGAAGCATTGATGGCAGCGCTGAAGGAAAAGAACGACCTGTTCGCCTGATGCAAACGGGCATGATGGCATGAAAAAACGACGCCTTGATTTACTACGCCGATGGGTGGTAGAATTTCTAAGGCGTCGTTTTACTGTCAAAGTGTTAGGCCGCAGCCTTTCGCTTGGCTACTTCATCACAGATGCGCTTGTACTCCTGTTCATCCAGCTTATAGCGCTTGGCGTACAGCAGATGGGAAATCAGCATCAGCACAAAGGGCAGCACGGACATCAGGATCAGCAGGCCTCTGGTTTGGCTGTGCTGCACCTGTGCCAGCACCTGATCGATCTGATCCAGCTTGGCGGCTTCCTCCAACAATCCTTGGGAAGCTTGCTGTTCCAAGGCGGAAATCTGATTGGTGTAGGCTGTTACACCAAAGATCAGATAGGTGATGGAGGTCAGGGCGGCAACGATGGCGGAGGCCAGCTTAGTCAGGAAGGGACGGAGTGAGGCAATAATGGCCTCGTCTCGCTCCCCGTGGCAGTATTCATTGTATTCCACCGTGTTGATGATGGAAATCATCATGATGAGGTAGAAGCAGTATTGACCGAAGTTGGACAGCATGTAGCCTGTGGCAACAAGCCAGAATTTCAGGGTGCTTCGCCCCATGGTCAATCCGCTCAGAAGCAGCAGGGCGTAGCCGATGCCTGCAATGACCATCATCACGTTCATCAGCTTTTTCCGGGGAACCTTCCGGGAAATGGCAGGGTAGAAGATCATCAGGAAGGCGGTGGCGGCCATGCCCACCATGGTGAACAGGGAATACAATCCGCCCCGGTAGCCGAAGTCCAGATAGATGTAGGTGGAACCGATGCCGCCGGCAATGATGCCATTGCTGATCTGCTGAATCAGGAAGATCAGGGCGATCCACAGCAGCTGATCGTTTTGCGTCACGGTGGTGATGATCTTCTTGAAACTGATGGGAGGAGCTTTCTTCCCCATGTCGTCCCGATTTTCCTGAACACCGAAAATGGTGAAGCACAGCAGCAGCGGCGCCAGCAGGGCGGTGAACAGGGCGACACGGCCGTAAGCGGTTTGGGTGTTGCCGCCGATGGCATAGGCACCGGTGGTCAGCAGAGGAATGAACACGCTGGCGGCAGTGGTGCCAATGCCGGCGAAAAGGGTGGCACGGGATGTGAAACGATTCCGGGTATCCTCATCCGACCCCAGAGCGGCCACCATGCCCCAATAGGAAATGTCGTGCATGGTGAAGGTGATGGAGTACATGAAGTACACTACGCCGAAAAGAATGACAAAGTCCCAGCCCTGCAGGGTGCTGTTGAAGGCAACATAGACCACAACGCTGGTCAGCAGAATGCCGATGACCAGCCAAGGCTTAAATTTGCCGAACCGGGTGCGGGTGCGTTCAATGATGTTGCCCATGATGGGGTCGTTGAAGGCATCGAAAACACGGGCACACACCATGATGGTGGTAATGGCGGACAGCTGGGCTGCTGTCAGGCTTCGGGTAAAGAGCACATAGGTCAGGATAAAATTGTTGAACAAGGCATAGATCATGTCTCGCCCAATGGTACCAAGAGGGAACATCCACAAGTTTTTCCGTGTGCGCTTGTCGTCACTCATATGGCATAAGCCCCTTTCATACATTACGCCAAGTATAGCATACAAAGAAGAAAATGGCAAGAAAAAGACCCAAATAAAACAAAGGCGGAACGAAAAGTGAAATTAATTGCGCCGGAAGGTTATGAAGATTTTACCTGCATTGCGGATGCATGCCGACATACCTGCTGCAAAGGTTGGGAAATTGACATTGACGATGCCTCTGCTGGACGGTACAAAACGCTATCCGGTCAGGTGGGCGATACCCTTCGTCAATGGATGGAGGAAGATGAAGACGGATACCACTTCCGCCTGACGGGGGAGGAGGAGCGCTGCCCCCTGCTGATGGACAGCGGCCTGTGCCGACTGATTTGCGAGCAAGGGGACGAAGCACTGTGTCAGGTGTGCCGGGATCATCCGCGGTTTCGTCATTTTATGACAGATAGGACGGAAATCGGCTTAGGCCTGTGCTGCGAGGAAGCTGCCAGAGAGCAGCTGAGCCGAACGTCCCCTTTTCGCCTTGTCGTTCTTGAAGATGACGGCGAACCGCAGGAGGGCGATGAGACAGAGCAAGCCTTTTACCGCTGGCGGGAAACTTTGCTGGATGCAGCAACGGATCGTTCCGTGACGGTAGCACAGCGGGCGGCAAACATTGCTTCCTTCACCGGGGTGAAGCTGATCCCAAATATGTCCGCCTGGGCACAGAGGCTTCTTTCTTTGGAAATTTTAACGGAGGAATGGCGAAGCCTGCTGAAACAGCTGAAAGAATGGCAGCCTTCCTGCCGAACGGAAGCAGGGCTGGAAGTACCGTCGGAACAGCTGCTGTGCGCCCTGCTGTACCGCCACTTGTCGGACGCTTTGGAGGATGGGGCGGTCAGTCTCTTCTTGTGGCAGCTGTGCATGACGCTTGCCGATATGACAGGGGCACGCACCGTGGAGGAGCTTGCAAACCTGGCAAGGATGATGTCATCAGAAATAGAGTATTCCCAGGAGAATCTGGATGCACTCTTGTGCTGGGCAGAGGACGAACTGCTGGTTTGAGAAAACGATAGGCACCGGAAGACACTGCTGCGCAAAATCTGAAAAACCCGGTGCAGTTGCTCAGCCAAGCTATTGACACTGTTAATAATGGTATGTATAATGGACATTATGGAAAATGTATTATTAGGTGGAAGGGGTGTCTTGGGATGGAGTCGTACCTGTTTCGCAACCTGGAAGCAGCGCCCGATACGCTGGTTGTGGAGGGATGGCACAAGCCCGGTAGCCTGACCCGCTCCAGCGGCGCATGGATCCACGCAGCAGGCAGTGCCATGCTGGAAGCAGGAGATTATGAAATCAAGCCCCACGATCAGTGGATTTGGTTTGCTGTGGATGACGGCACGGTTGAACTGACGTGGCAGGGAAACGCCCTGACGCTGAAGGAAGAACAGACCTGTTTCCTGCCTGCCGGGGAGATTGGAGCATCCATTCATTGCCCCGATCAGTGCCGCTGCCTGTGGATTGCTTTGGAAGGCCCTCTTGCACCCATGGTGGTACGAAAAATGGGTGCTCTGCTCCACATGCCCCTGAAGCAAGGGGCACTGCCCAGTCAGATCTACCTGGCCAAGCAGATTGTGCAGGTCATGGTGCGTCACAGCGGTACGTCTGACGCTACTTATCAGCTGCAGCACTTGATGTATGGCATGCTGGCCAGCCATTGGGGACAGCCGGTGGCCATGGATGCCATGCTTTCCCACGAGATCGCCAAAGTGGTGGACACCCTGCGTGCCAACAAGTATAAAGATAATTTTTCCCTGGCAGAAATGGCGGCTATTTCCCGCATGCCCATGGAAACCTTCCGCAAGCGCTTCGTCAGCGAGGTGGGTATGCCGCCGCTGAGCTACGTGCTGCATTGCAAAATGGAGCGTGCCAAGGAACTGCTCCGGGAGCAGGATTACACAGTTCGCCAGGCCGGCGCAGAAGTGGGCATGCAGGATCCTTACCACTTCTCCAAGCAGTTTAAGAATATTGTGGGCATCAGCCCGTCTGCCTTTATGAAGCAGGCAGCTCAGCCTGATGCCACCATCCGCCGCCACGGTGCTGAAAAGAAAAACAAGGAATGAAAACCTCATTGTCGAGGGAGGACTTCTGCATGGAAGTACCTCCCTCCATATTTATCGGAGGAAAAGTATGGATATTGATCGCGTTGTTCGTGCCCAAAGTGCACCTTTGCCGGAGGACATCCTTCGGTGTAGGGAAGCAGGCGACTTGGAAGGGGCTCTTCGTGCTATCCGCACTCGGCTGGAACGCCCTGATCTTCCCCAGATGCTGCGGGATCGCCTGCTGTGTGAGGAGGAGCGTATCCGCCGCCTGCCTACCCAATACCCGTGGAATCGGACGCAGGCGCTGGAAAAGCTTCGGGAGCTGGTGGGAAACATTAGCGAGGAGGATTTTGACCGGCTGGAAGACGAAGGCATGGTGGACTTCATCTACCTGCAGGGGGAAAAGCGATACTTTGTCCGCTTTCATCGTTCCCTATACAAGCAGCGCCGGTTTGTGGCTAATCCTGATCCGGCGAATCCGTGGCTTGATCCCATGGTGAAGGAAATCATGGAAAAGGGAAAGCTGGAAAAGCAGATTACCCTGGATGTTAAGCTATCCCTGACAGCGGATCGCTTTGTGCCGGGAGAGTATTTGGCTCACCTGCCTTTCCCATTGGAAGAATGTCAACAAAGCAATGTGACGCTTCTGGAGGGAGAGCCTGACGGCATTACCAAAGGGGACAGCGGCGCACGCACCGCCTGGTGGCGGAAGCTTCTGGATCAATGGCAGGATTTCCATTTGCGCTACCGCTACCATAGCTGCATTCGGTATGCGGATCCCCTGCATTGTCCTGCGCCGGAAGCACCCTTATATCCTTTAGCTTTGCCACCTACGGAGCAGGACTTGGTGGAAGAGCCTCCCTTTATCGCATTTACGCCTTACCTGAAATCCCTAGCAGAGGAACTGACTCAAGGTGCGGATAGACCGGTGGAAAAGGCATGGAGAATTTATCAGTTCGTAACCACTCGCGTAACCTACAGCTTTGTGCGGGATTATTTCCAGATTGATCATATCGGAGAATTCTGCGCCGTGAACCTCCTGGGGGACTGCGGCCTGCAAGCACTGCTGTTCATTCAGCTTTGCCGCATTTGCGGTATTCCGGCACGGTGGCAAAGCGGCATGAGCATTGATGAAGACTATGCAGGCAGTCACGACTGGGCACAGTTTTATCTGGATGGCTGGGGATGGCTCTTTGCAGATCCTAGCTACGGTGGTAGTGCCTGGCGTGCCGGCAATGCGGTTCGACATGGCTTCTACTTCGGTAACATCGACCCGTTGCGTATGGCGGCCAATCGCCGCTTTGAAGCATCCCTGGAACCGGCAAAGCAATGCTTCCGTGTGGATCCTTATGACAATCAAGCCGGTGAGCTGGAACGAACGGGGGCAGCGGAAGCCTTTACCGGCAGGGATCTGGACTGCGATGCGGTGATGGTGGATTGTCAATAAGGAAGAATGCATACAAAAAACGGCTGATCGCATACTTGTGCGATCAGCCGTTTTGCATGTCTGTCGGCAAATGTAATGCCGGTTTATTCGCTGAGCCTTTCCTTGATTTCACGGCCTTCCTTCAGCAATGCCCTCATGGCCTCCTGATCCCGGTTCCGCAGGGCGTCACGGTAGGCAGTGAGACGGTCTACAAGCCCCTCTACTTCGGGCAGGAGGGCATCACGGTTGTCAAAGAACAGCTCCGTCCACATATCCTCGTTCAGGCGAGCAACACGGGTCATATCGGCAAAGCTGCCGGCGGAAAAGCCGCGGTGCTTATCCGCCAAAGGGCATTTCACGTAGGCGCTGGATACAATGTGCGCCAGCTGGGATGTGTAGGCAATCATTTCATCATGGGTCTCCGGGGTGGTGAACTGCACCCGACGGAAGCCGATGTCCAGGAAAAAATTCCTCGCCTGCTGCAGCAGTGCCGGATCTGCATCGGCATAAGGAGTGAGAATCATGGAGGCATGGTCGAACAGATCATCCCTCGTGTACTTGAAGCCGGAAAATTCCCTTCCTGCCATGGGATGACCGCCGATGAAGTGCCAGGCAGCATCCTTTACCAAGGGCTCAACAGCCTTGCAAATGACCTGCTTGACACCGCCGCAGTCAATGACCAAACAGCCCGGCTTGAAAAGGTGTGCGTGGGAAGTGATCCAGTCAATAATCGCACCGGGATACAGCGCAACCAAAATGAGATCACTTTGAGCAATGACCGCATCATCTGC
>CAVKHY010000005.1:0-49024 GCA_963656345.1 bacterium
ACTCATGAAGCGGCCATGACTGCATCCGATGAAAATACAACGGCATTGAGCACTCAGGTGACGGATCTGACTGCCCAGGTGGAAACTTTGGAAGCCGAGAAGAAGACCCTGGCGGAAGAGTCTGCCGCCAAGGATGCTACCATTGCAGAGCTGAACACCAAGGCAGAAGCTGACGCCGCCACCATCGCTGACCTGCAGAAGCAGCTGACGGAAGCACAGACCGCATCCGCTGCAGAGCCTGTTGAAAAGACTGCCAGCGCCAAGGGCTTCGCCAGTGACGTGAAGGTCACCGTAACCCTGGATGCCGACGGCAAGATAACGGTCATCAAAGTGGATGCCGACGGTGAAACTGCAGGCTTTGGTCAGCGTACCATGGACGATGAGGATTTCCTTGCCCAGTTTATCGGCAAGACACTGCCCCTGACCCTGGGTGAAGATGTGGATGCCTTGAGCGGCGCCACGGTCACGTCCACGGCCATTGTGGAAGCGCTGAATAGCCTGGCAGACTGAAAATAAGCAATTACATACTTGGGGGAGACGGTTGTACGCCGCCTCCTCTTTGATTATTTTCCGATCCGGCGGATTCCGGCAAATACGTGCTTGCGTTTGATGGGAAATAACAGTATAATGAAAAAATGCCGAAGAGGCTCCATCAGTATGGGAGAAGGAGGATCTGTTTTTCATGGAAGAAACAACGACGCGTAGCAACTTTATCTGGGACGCCATCGAGCAGGACTTAAAGGAAGGCCGCTATACGCAGGTGCACACGCGCTTTCCTCCGGAACCCAACGGATACATGCACATTGGTCACTGCAAAGCTTTGATTATGGACTTTCTGACCGCTGAAAAGTACGGCGGATTGTGCAACCTTCGTTTTGATGATACCAACCCTGCTAAGGAAGACACGGAGTACGTGGAAGCCATTAAGCGGGATATTAACTGGCTTGGCTTTACCTGGACCGGCGGCCTGTATTATGCCAGCGATTATTATGATCAGTGCTACGCTATTGCGGAGGATTGGATCAAGCGTGGCCTGGCCTACGTGGATGAGCTGAGCAAGGATGAAATGCGTGCTTACCGCGGCACCCTGACGGAGCCCGGCAAGAACAGCCCCTGGCGGGATCGTCCGGCAGAGGAAAGTCTGGATCTGTTCCGCCGTATGCGGGCAGGGGAATTCCCGGAAGGCAGCAAGACCCTGCGCATGAAGATTGACATGGCTTCTCCGAATATCGTCATGCGTGACCCGGCCATGTACCGCATCCTGTACAAGGAGCATTGGCGTACGGGCAATAAGTGGTGCATCTATCCCATGTACGACTTTGCCCATCCCATCGGGGACGCACTGGAGGGTATCAGCCACTCTCTGTGCTCTCTGGAGTATGAAATTCATCGTCCTCTGTATGATTGGGTGGTGGAGCATAGCCAAAATATGCTGCCGGCCAAGCCTCGGCAGATTGAGTTCGCCCGGCTGAATATCACCCAGACCATCATGAGCAAGCGCTATCTGCGGCAGCTGGTGGAGGGCGGCTATGTCAGAGGTTGGGATGATCCCCGGATGCCCACCCTGTCTGCCATGCGCCGCCGGGGCTACACCGGCGAAGCCATCCGGGACTTTGTGGATCGCATCGGCATGAGCAAGGCCGACTCTACCGTGGACTTTGCCCTGCTGGAAAGCTGCGTCCGTGATGACTTGGGCGGCAAGTCTCCCCGTGCCATGGCCGTGCTGAAGCCTTTGAAGGTGGTGCTCACCAACTGGCCGGAGGACCGTGTGGATATCCTGACCATGGAGAACCACCCGGATCATCCGGAAATGGGCAGCCATACCGTTCATTTCGGCAGGGAGCTGTACATTGAGCAGGATGACTTTATGGAAGTGCCTGCAAAGAAGTTCCAACGTATGTACCCCGGCTTTGAAGTGCGGCTGAAGGGTGCCTATATTGTCCGCTGCGACGAGTGCGTAAAGGATGCGGACGGACAGGTTATCGAAGTCCATTGCACGGTGGATATGGATTCCGCTTCCGGCACCGCCGGGGCAGAGCGGAAGATCAAGGGCAAGGTGCTCCATTGGGTGAGCGCTGTGGATGCAGTACCCTTTGAGGCTCGCCTGTATGATCCCCTGCTGAGCGCCGCAGAAGATTTGGAAGAAGAACCTGAGGCTGAAGCAGAAGGCGAAACGGCCGCTCCCGTGAACAAGAAGGATTTCATCAGCCGCCTGAACCCCAACAGTCTGACGGTGCTTCACGGCGTTGCCGAGCCTTGTGTGCGGGATTGCGAAACTGGCACCACCTTCCAATTCCTGCGTACCGGCTATTTCTGCAAGGATCCGGACTCTACGCCGGAAATGCCTGTGTATAACCGGACTGTTGGCCTTCGGGATACCTACGCCAAGCAGGCAAAGTAACAACTTTTTCATGCTCCGACCGATCATTCGCCGGTCGGAGCATGCTATGCATCAAAGCGGCAGCAGCCCTGCGGGATCTCTGCCATGGAGGAAAGAAAATGGAAGTCAGAACTCGATTTGCGCCCAGCCCCACGGGCTTCATGCACCTGGGCGGATTGCGTACCGCCCTGTATAACTACCTCTTTGCCCGGAAGATGGGCGGTAAGTTCATTCTCCGCATTGAGGATACGGATCAGGAACGCTTTGTGGAGGGTGCTACCGAAGTCATTTACGAAACCCTGAAGGGCTGCGGCATGAACTGGGACGAAGGTCCCGATGTAGGCGGTCCCTGCGGCCCCTATGTCCAGTCCGAGCGGAAGGCGCTGTATCTGCCCTATGCCCAGCAGTTGGTGGAATCCGGCCATGCCTATTACTGCTTCTGCACCAAGGAAGAGCTGGACGAACGCCGCAGCGAGGCCGAAAAGCGGGGCGAAGTGTTCAAGTATGACAAGCATTGCCTGCACATGAGCAAGGAAGAAATTCAGGCAAAGCTGGATGCCGGCGTGCCCTATGTGATTCGCCAGAATGCGCCTACGGAAGGGGAAACCAGCTATGATGACCTGGTTTTCGGCCACATGACCTTCCCCAACGATACCCTGGACGACATGGTGCTCATTAAGCAGGATGGCATGCCCACCTACAATTTCGCCAACGTGATTGACGACCATCTGATGGGCATTACCCACGTCATGCGGGGCATGGAGTACCTGTCTTCCACCCCGAAGTACAACCTGCTGTACGAGGCCTTTGGCTGGGATGTTCCCCAGTACATCCACCTGCCCACTGTCATGCGGGATGCTCATCATAAGCTGAGCAAGCGGGATGGTGACGCCTACTATTCCGACTTTGTGGAGAAGGGCTACCTGACGGAGGCACTGATTAACTATCTGGTGCTGGTGGGCTGGAATCCCGGAGACGATCGGGAGTTTTTCACCATGGATGAACTGGTGGAAGTGTTTGATGTACATCGGCTGAACAAGGCCCCCGGCATTTTCGACATTGATAAGCTGACCTGGTTCAATGCGGAATACATTCGCCGCCTGTCCCCTGAAAAGTATTTGGAAATGGTAACGCCCTGGTTTGACAAGGTGCTTGCCGGCAAGAACATTGACTACAAGCGCTTGGCAGAGCTGATGCAGACCCGTACGGAAGTGTTCAACCGGGTGCCGGATATGGTGAAGTTCCTGGGCGAACTGCCGGACTATGACGTGGCCATTTACACCAACAAGAAGAGCAAGACCGATCCGGAAGTTTCCAGGAAGGCACTGACGCTGCTGCGTCCCGTGCTGGAAAAGGTGGAATGGACGGAGCCTGCCATTCACGACGCCTTGATGGCCGCCATTGCGGAAGCCGGCATGAAGAACGCCGCTGCCTTGTGGCCGCTGCGGATTGCTATTTCCGGTCAGGTTTCCACCCCCGGCGGAGCCATTGAAATTGCCTGGCTGCTGGGCCGGGATGAGACCCTTCGCCGCATTGATGATGGCCTGAAGCGATTAGAAACGGTGTGATCCATTCATCGACTTGAAAGGAGCTGATGAATTTGATAAAGAACGCTGATCTTAGGCGGCAGAAGCCTGTGCTGTGGCTTACCTTGACGGCGCTTTTCATGGCCATGGTGATTGTGCTGAGCATGAGCGTCATGAGCATTCCCGTGCCTGGCGGACACCTGTACTTCAATGATGCGGTCATTGGCACAGCGTCTTTGCTGATGGATCCACTGTCCGCCTTTCTGGCCTGCGGCGTAGGAGCTTTCCTGGGGGATGCCCTCTTCTACCCGGCGCCCATGTTTGTCAGCCTTGTGACCCACGGCCTGCAAGCTGTGGCGGTTTCTCTGCTGTTTGCAAAGCTGAAGTGGAAGAAACCTGTTTCTGCAGCCGTTGCCCTGCTGGTGGGTGCGGTGATCATGGTTGCCGGCTACACCATTGGTCGTGCCTTTGTGTACAGCACGCCGGAAACGGCCCTGGTGAAGCTTCCCTTCCAGTGCCTGCAGGCTGTTGTGGGGGCTGTTATCGCCTGGGTGCTGTGCATTCCTTTGGGGCTGGAAAAGCAGTTTCAGCATGTGACCCGCTAAGGAGGTTTGTGCGATGCAAGACGCAAAGGTAAAGAAGCTGGCCATTGCCGGTGTAATGGCAGCCATGATCTGTGTGTTGACGATTTTCCCCCACATTCCCCTGGGTTCCGGATATATTCACCTGGGAGACGGCTTGATCCTGCTGGCCGTCATGCTGCTGGGCCCCTTGGGGATTCCTGCGGCGGCAGTAGGCAGCATGCTGGCGGATTTGCTGGTGTATCCGGTGTATGCCCCTGTGACCCTCGTGGTGAAAGGGCTGATGGCTGCCGCGGCATGGCTGATCTACCGGAAGAATGACCTGCGGCGTACGGTGCTGGCCTTCATTGTAGCGGAAGCGGTGATGGTACTGGGCTACTTCGTGTATGAGTGGATTGCCGTGCCGGAGTTCGCCCTTGCCGATATTCCCGGCAACCTGATTCAGGCAGTGGCCGGCGTGTGCGTCGGCCTGGTGCTGACATCGATTGTTCCCCGGCTGGAAAGCCTGACAAAGTAAGAAAGAGGTGTGCGGCATGAAAAAGTTTTTTGAGGAATTCAAAAAGTTCGCCCTTCGCGGCAATGTGATGGACATGGCTGTCGGCGTGATCGTCGGCGGTGCATTCTCCAACATTGTAACTTCCCTGACGGATAACTTCATCAATCCCTTGCTGAATGTGATCATGGGATCGGCTACCTACACCTGGGACGACGTGGGGAAATTTGCCTCTGCCTTCCTGACGGCGGTGGTGAACTTCATCATCATGGCTTTCATCCTTTTCTGCCTGATGCGGGGCATTAACAAGCTGCTGTCCCTGGGTAAAAAGAAGGAAGAGCCTGCCGCTCCCACTACTAAGAAGTGCCCCTTCTGCAAAACCGATATTGCCATTGATGCAACCCGGTGCCCCCACTGCACCAGCCAACTGGATCAGTAAGAGGTTTGGTTCCGACACCATGGTATACAAAAGGCACTGCCGCTGTTTTCGTGGCAGTGCCTTTTGTTGGCTTCATTTACCGGATATACAATTCGCCCTGATCGTTTACATCGATCGTCATGGTTTCGCCGGGCTTGACGTCCGCTGCGATAATTCTGCGGGCAATCAGGGTTTCCACCTTGCTCTGCAGGTAACGCTTCAGGGGACGGGCACCGTATACAGGGTCGAAACCCTGATCGATGACGGTGTTCAGCGCGGCGTCGGTCAATTGCACGGACAGCTGGCGGTCGCTCAGGCGGCTGTTCAGGCTCTTGAGCATCAGCTGCACAATGCTGCCGATCTGATCCCGGGTCAGCGGCTTGTAGTACACAATTTCGTCAATACGGTTCAGGAACTCAGGGCGGAAGTGAGTCTTCAGCAGATGATCCACCTGGGCACGGGCTTCAGGGGAAATATCCCCGTCCTTGATGCCGTCCAGAATGTACTCACTGCCAAGGTTGCTGGTCATGATCAGAATGGTGTTCTTGAAGTCCACCGTACGACCCTGACTGTCGGTGATACGGCCGTCATCCAACACCTGCAGCAGCACGTTGAACACATCCGGGTGCGCCTTTTCTACCTCGTCAAACAGCACGACGCAATAGGGGTGACGCCGCACGGCTTCCGTCAGCTGACCGCCTTCATCGTAGCCCACGTATCCGGGAGGTGCGCCGATCAGCCGAGATACGCTGAATTTTTCCATGTATTCGGACATATCGATACGCACCATGTTCTTTTCATCGTCAAACAAGGCTTGCGCCAGTGCCTTGGCCAGCTCTGTCTTACCAACACCGGTAGGACCAAGGAACAGGAAACTGCCCAAAGGACGGTTAGGATCCTGAATGCCTGCACGGCTGCGGAGAATGGCCTCGCTGACCTTGCGGACGGCTTCATTCTGGCCGATGACCCGTTCATGCAGCACGTCTTCCAGGTGCAGCAGCTTCTCCCGCTCGCCCTCCATCAGCTTGGCCACAGGGATGCCTGTCCACCGAGCCACAATCCGGGCGATTTCCTCTTCCGTTACTTTGTTCCGCAGCAGGCTGTCCTCGCCCTTACTCTTTTCGGCAATGGCTTCTTCTTCCGCCAATTCCTTTTGCAGCTTGGGCAACTCGCCGTACTTCAGCTCGGCGGCACGGTTCAGGTCATAGTCACGTTCAGCCTTTTCGATGGCGGCGTTGGTGCGCTCAATATCCTCACGGAGTTTGGTCACCTTGCCGATGGCGTTCTTCTCGTTTTCCCACTTTGCCTTCATGGCATTGAAGGATTCACGCTTTTCTGCCAACTCCTTCTGCACTTCTGCCAGATGAGCCTTGGTGATCTCATCATCGTCCTTTTTCAGGGCTGCTTCTTCGATTTCCAGCTGCATAATGCGGCGGCGGATATCGTCCAGCTCCTGAGGCAGGGAGTCGATTTCCGTACGAATCATGGCGCAGGCTTCGTCCACCAGGTCAATGGCCTTATCCGGCAGGAAACGATCCGTAATGTAACGGTTGGAAAGGGTTGCGGCTGCAATCAGGGCATTGTCCTGAATCTTTACGCCGTGGAACACTTCATAGCGCTCTTTCAGGCCGCGGAGAATGGCAATGGTGTCTTCTACTGTGGGTTCGCCCACCATGACCGGCTGGAACCGGCGCTCCAGTGCCGCATCCTTTTCGATGTACTGCCGATACTCATTCAGGGTGGTTGCACCGATGCAGTGCAGCTCGCCTCTGGCCAGCATAGGCTTCAGCAGGTTGCCGGCGTCCATGGCGCCGTCTGCCTTGCCTGCGCCTACGATGGTATGCAGCTCATCGATGAACAGGATAATGCGACCGTCGCTCTTCTTGATTTCCGCCAACACAGCCTTCAAACGTTCCTCAAATTCACCACGGAACTTGGCGCCTGCGATCAGGCTGCCCATATCCAGGGAGAAGATGGTACGATCTTTCAGACTGTCCGGCACGTCGCCCCGGACGATACGCTGTGCCAAACCTTCCACCACGGCGGTTTTACCAACGCCGGGTTCGCCGATCAGCACAGGGTTATTTTTCGTTTTCCGGCTCAGGATACGGATGACGTTACGGATTTCGTTGTCACGGCCGATGACAGGATCCAGCTTCTGCGCCTTGGCCATGGCCACCAGATCCGTGCCGTACTTCTTCAGGGCATCGTAGGTTTCTTCCGGGCTGTCCGTGGTGACTCTTGTCGCTCCACGAACTTTCGAAAGCGCCTGCATGAAGGCGTCTTCCTTCCAACCGATCTGACGGAGAATGTCCTTCATGTGCGCATTGGGGGCACTGGTAATGCCCAGCCACACATGCTCCACGGAGATGAATTCATCCTTCATCTGCTTGGCACGGGCTTCTGCGTTGTTCAATGCCTTGTCCAGGTCGGGAGAGATGTATACCTTGTCCGCCTCCCGGCCGGGACCGCTGACCCGGGGAATCCGTCCCAGGGCGTCTTTCAGCAGATTCTGCAAAGCGTCCACGCTGGCGCCGCTTTGGCGAAGCAGCTGAGGAATCAGACCGGATGCATCTTCCGTCAGCGCCATGGCCAGATGCTCTTCATCCACCTGCATATGTTGATATTCTACCGCAATGGCCTGGGCGCGCTGGATGGCCTCCCGGGTCTTTTGGGTCAATTGATTCATGTTCATGGTTCATGCCTCCTTTGGCACAGACTAGAAGATCAAAGGATGGTCACTGTTTGACTTTCTTTGACCTTCAAGAATATTCTACACCATTTCCGCCGATTGTCAAGGGGAAAAGAAAGATTTTTTCCTGATTTCTCCCTGCTGCCCGGTTGAATGTTGCTTTACAATCCTTTGGAAAATCAGTATAATGATAAGAGCATCCTCAGCGCATTTTTTCGGTGACGAAAAAATGCGACTGTGGGGGTGAAACATCGCTTTGTTTTGTGCCGCATCAAGCGGCTTTTAGACCCCGGAAGTGAGGGCAATATGGCGAAAGTAATCGCAATTACCAACCAAAAGGGCGGCGTGGGGAAGACGACCACGGCCGTGAATCTGACCGCCATTCTGGCAGATATGGGTCAACGGGTACTGGTGGTGGACTTGGATCCGCAGGGCAATACCACCAGCGGTTTTGGCATGAAGGCAGGAGAAAACTGCGTGTATGAGGCACTGCTTGGCCGTGCACCGCTGAAGAGTTGCATTCGCCCCACCCAGGTGCCGGGGCTTTCGCTGGCGCCGGTGGATATTCGTCTGGCCGGGGCAGAGCTGGAATTGGTGGATGTGCCCCAGAGAGAATTTCGGCTGAAATCCGAATTGGCGCAGGTTCAGCGGGATTATGACTTCATCTTCATCGACTGTCCGCCGTCTCTGAATTTGCTGACCCTGAATGCCATGGCGGCGGCCGATCGGGTGATCATTCCCATCCAGTGCGAGTATTATGCGCTGGAGGGCGTGACCAGCCTGATGAATACCATCAGCCGCATTAAGAAGACCATCAATCCCCGTATTGATATTGAAGGCGTACTGCTGACCATGCTGGACGGACGGACCAATCTGGGGCTGCAGGTCGTGGAGCAGGTGAAGAAGCACTTCAAGAAGAAGGTGTACGCCACCACCATCCCCCGCAGCGTCCGCTTGGGGGAGGCTCCTTCCCACGGGGAACCGATTCATATTTATGATCCGAAATCTGCTGGTGCCGTAGCCTACCGGGCACTGGCGGAGGAATTCCTGAAAGATAATGGCGTGAAGGCATAAAAGCATCAACCTGAGAGAGCATCGGGGAACAGGGAAGAGGAAACGGCATGGCGAAAAAGAGTCACGGACTGGGGCGCGGATTGGATGCCCTTCTGCCTACGGATGAAGAACTGGAAGCCGGCATGCAGCAGATCAGCATCGGGGACATTGATCCGAATACAGATCAGCCCCGGCGCAGCTTTGCGGATGAAAGCCTTGCGCAGCTGGCACAGTCCATTCGGGATCAGGGGGTGTTGCAGCCAATCATTGTTGCGCCCAAAACTGGGGGACGGTACGTCATTGTGGCCGGGGAGCGGCGCTGGCGTGCCAGCCGCATGGCCGGTCTGGATACGGTGCCCTGCATTGTCCGGGACTTGGACATTATCCAGCGGCAGGAGATTGCTTTGCTGGAAAACATGCAGCGGGAGGATTTGAATCCTCTGGAGGCTGCCGCAGGCATTCGGGCGCTGATGCGCCAGTGCGGCTACACCCAAGAAGCGGTTGCTCAGCGGCTGAGCATGAGCCGCCCCAACGTGGCCAATCTGCTGCGGCTGCTGACCCTGCCCCAGGACGTGCAGGATCGAATTACGGCCGGACAGCTTTCTGCCGGTCATGCCCGGGTGCTGGCCGGGTTGGATTCCCCTGATCTTCAGTCCGCACTTGCCAAGGAGACGGTGGAAAAAGGTTATTCCGTCCGTCAGCTGGAGGAAATCGCAGCGCTGCAAAAGGAAAGCCAGCAGCCTGTCCCTCCGGTAAAGCCTCGCAAGCCTCACCAAATGCCTGCGGAACTGACAGAGCTGGAAGGGCGCATTCGTGAGACCATGGGCATCCGTGCCACCCTGACCGGCAATGCCAAGAAGGGGCGCATTGTGCTCAGCTATTATTCCGCTGAAGAGCTGGAGCACTTGAACGATCTTCTGCTCCGCTTGGAAGAAATGTAATCCCTTGGGCGCCGTGCGCAATGCCGGCGCTCAAGCCTTGTTACGGCAAATGTCGACAAACCATGATCAATGAAGGATGATGAACGATGGCCAAGCAGCAGCTTCCTGAAATGCCTCGGTGGGACGGCCCCTTGTCCCATCCCTTTTACAGCCATGTGGTCAAACGGGTGATTGACTTTCTGCTGGCACTGATTCTACTGATTCCCGGCTGCATCATCATGCTGCCTCTGGCCATTTGGGTCAAGCTGGATTCTCCCGGCCCTGTATTCTACAAGGCGGTTCGGGGCGGATATCATAATCAGCCTTTCTACATCCTCAAATTCCGCTCCATGGTGGTGGATGCGGATAAGTCCGGCGGCTGCACGGCGTTGAATGACAACCGGGTGACCCGGGCAGGCCGGATCATGCGCCGGCTGAAGCTGGATGAGCTTCCCCAGCTGTTTAACATCATCAAAGGAGATATGTCCTTTGTGGGGCCCCGGCCGGAGCTGCTTTTGTACACCACCCAGTACACCAAAGAGCAGGAATGCATCCTGTGGGTGCGACCCGGCATTACGGATCGTTCCAGCATTGTATACATTGCTCAGGACGAACTGGTAGGCGAAACGGACCCGGTAGCGAACTTTGAGAAGTATATTCTGCCGGAGAAGAACCGCCTTCGTGTGGAGTATGCCATGCATCAATCCTTCGGGCTGGATGTGGGGCTGTTCTTCGAAACCATCGGCGGCGTCTTCGGCAAGGCAAAGAAAATGGCGGATGAAAAGGCCGGAAAGGATCATCAACATGGCTGACACAAGCTATACGGCGCTGACCCACGCAGGGTTTCAGGGGGAACCGGATACATCGGATCCCCGGGTGCTGGCCTGGCTGATTCGCCGGCACGGCCTGGAAATGACCCACCTGAGCCGGGGCAGTCACATTGGCGCTATTTTTTCCCTGGCGGACATTATGGCCACCCTTTATACCGGGGTGCTGCATGTTGATCCCAAACAGCCCCAAATGCCTGACCGGGATCGACTGATCCTCAGCAAGGGTCATGCAGGGGCAGCGGTGTACGCTGCCTTGGCGGAGCGGGGCTTTTTCCCTGTGGAAGAACTGAAGACCCACTATCAGAACGGTTCCCGCCTGTCCGGCCATGTTAGCCACAAGGGCGTTCCCGGCGTGGAGCTGTCCACCGGCTCCCTGGGACATGGACTGGCAGTGGCTGCAGGTATGGCGCTGGCTGCCAAGATGGACAAGGCGGATCATCGGGTCTATGCCGTGCTGGGGGATGGCGAGTGCGACGAGGGTGCTGTATGGGAAGCTGCCCTCCAGGCGCACCAATACCGGCTGGATAATCTGATTGCTGTGGTGGATCACAATCGGATGCAGTCCCTGGATTTCTGCGAAAACACGCTGGCGTTAGAACCCTTCGGGGACAAGTGGACGGCTTTCGGCTGGAACACTATCATCGTAGATGGTCATGATTTGGATGCCCTCCGGGATGCCTTCGAAAAGGCAAAGGCGGCTCGGGGAAGTGGCAAGCCGACGGTCATCATTGCCGTAACGGTGAAGGGCAAGGGCGTCAGCTTTATGGAAAATGATATTCTCTGGCATTATCGTACCCCTCAGGGAGAAGAGTACGAAGCCGCACTGAAGGAATTGGAGGCGCAACGGCCATGAGAGATGCATTTACCAGAGCACTGATGCGTGAGGCCGCCACCGATCCTAAGCTGACGCTGGTGACCGGGGACTTGGGCTTTGGCGTGCTGAAGCCTTTCTGGGAAACCTATCCGGATCAGTTTATTAACGCAGGCATTGCGGAGCAGGCTATGACCGGCTTGGCGGCAGGCCTTGCACGGGAAGGACGGACGGTCCTGACCTATTCCATCGGCAACTTTCCCACCCTGCGGTGTTTGGAGCAGATCCGCAACGACTGTGCCTATCATGACGCTAATGTGAAGATCGTGTGCGTAGGCGGCGGCTTTGTTTATGGCAGCTTAGGCATGAGCCATCATGCGACGGAGGATATGGCGGTGCTTCGTGCTTTGCCCGGCGTGACGGTTTTCACCCCCGGGGATCCGGCAGAGGTGGAAGCTGTGGTGCCGGTGATGCTTCGCACCCCGGGGACATGCTATCTGCGCCTGGGCCGGGGCGGCGAACCGACCCTGCACACAGAGCCGGTGGAAAACTGGCATATTCCCCAGGCCTTGACCCTGCGCACCGGCAAGGATGTGGCCCTGCTGTCCGCAGGCGGTATCCTGACGCAGACCGTCAGCGCAGCGGAAAAGCTGCAAGCGGCAAATGTGTCTGCGGAGGTGGTGTCCTTCCCTTGCCTGAAGCCCATTGATGCAGACAAGATTCGGGAGCTGGCAGGACGATTCCGCCACCTTGTCACCGTGGAGGAGCATACCATCGTGGGCGGCTTCGGCTCTGCCGTGGCGGAGGTGCTGGCGGAAAGCGGCGCAGGCTGCAAACTGCACCGGATCGGCATGCCGGATGTGTATTGCTGCACCGTAGGCACCCAACAGTATCTTCGGGGCGTATACGAAATGGATGATGAAGCCATCTGCCGGCGTACTTTGGGCTGGCTTGGGGCATAAGGAGGCCTATTCGTGGAAGAAAGCAAACTGACCCTGGAGCAGATTCACGAGGAACTGCTGTGCCAGCTGCGGGACATTGTGAAGGTCTGCGACCGGCATCATATCTCTTATAACCTGATGTGCGGCAGCCTGCTGGGCGCTGTTCGGCACCATGGCTTCATTCCCTGGGATGACGATGTGGATCTGCTGATGACCCGGGAGGAGTTTACCAAGTTTCGTCAGGTGTATCCCAAGGAATGCGATCAGCGTTTCGAGCTGACCTACCTGGATACCTGGACCCCGCGGGTCATGAACCGTGACCCGGAAAAGGCGGCGGCCTTCACGGATCTTTTCATTCTGGATCATTTGCCGGAGCCGGGCTTCAAGCGGAAGATGCATTACCTGCATCTCCATCTGCTGCAGGGCATGATGAAGAAGCATGTGGATTACAGCCGCTTCGGGCTGAAGAACCGTATCCTGCTGCACGCAACGCATTTGATGGGATTGCCTTTTACCTACAAGTGGAAGGCCAAGCGGTACGAGAAGGTTTCCACCAAGGTGACTGCCGGCAATGATCTGCACATGTCCAACGGGGCATTCGAGTTGATGATGCACGTGTGGCATCCTGACCAGTTTGCGGAGAAGATAACCGTTCCTTTTGAAGGTATTCCTTGCCTGATTCCTGCCCGGTATGATGAAGTGCTGACCATTCTTTTCGGCCCGGATTATATGACGCCTCCGCCTGTAGAGGAACGGGTGGCGAAGCATCTGGATGTGTAATGGATAAAATGAGGTAAAGGTTATTGGACATGATCTTTTGTCCGCTGTATTCCGGTTCCAGCGGCAATGCGCTGTTCGTTCAGTACGGTCAGACCCGGCTGCTGATTGATGCAGGCAAGCCGGGAAAAACCCTGACGGAGGCGCTGCAATCCATCGGGGTGGAGCCCCAAACCCTGAGCGGCATTTTAATCACCCACGAGCATTCCGATCATATCAGTGGCGCAGGGGTGATGGCACGGAAGTACCGCCTGCCCATTTATGCAACCCCCGGCACCTGGCGAGCCATGGAAAAGAAAATCGGGGTGGTGCCCCCTGAGCTGAAGGTGACCTTCAACAAGGGGCAGGATTTTTACATGGGGGATATCGGGGTGGTGCCCTTTGCCATTCCCCATGACGCGGCTGACCCGGTAGGCTTTCGCCTGTACGGGGGCGGTTTAAGCATTGCCACCGCAACGGATTTGGGACAGTTTACCAAGCGGGTCAGCGATGCCGTTGCCGGAAGCAATCTGGTGCTGCTGGAAAGCAACCATGACCCGGATATGCTCCGTGCCAATCCGCATTACCCTATGGCACTGAAGCAGCGCATCCTGGGCAATCATGGGCACCTGAGCAATGATGCCTGCGCCGATGCTCTGATGCAGCTGCTGAACACCGGGGTGCACAATGTGATTCTGGGGCACCTGAGCGGCGAAAATAATACGCCTCATCTGGCACTGCAAACCAGTGAATTGCGGGCCGAGCAGGAAGGCGTCAAGCTGGGCGTGGAGCTGTGCCTGGATCTGGCCATGCGGGATCAGGTAGGCAGTGTGTACACCCTTCGGGAGGGGCAGTGAGCACCCGAACCAGGGGCGAGAAAGCCCTGCTGGCTGCCATCTTAGCGTTTCTTCTGCGATATCCTGTCGCCCTGGTGCTGAATGGGCTGATTCCGGACGCCTGGGGCAGCACTGCCGTGTATGCCCGTGTGATTTTTCGAGAAGCCGTTACGTATCTTTTGCCCGGTATGGCGGTGAGCAGGCGGCGCAGGAAGGTTTCCTGCAATGTTGCGAGATGGTATGATGTCCCTGCTGTACTGGTGGCAGGCGTCATGGCGCAGTATTTGCTTTCTGCCCTGACGGAAGCATGGACGGGCTGGACGGGACTTTCATCCTCCGGCACTATGCCCATGCCAAACACTGCCGCCGAGTGGGCACTGGCGGTGCCGGCACTGGTGCTTCTGCCTGCTGCGGCGGAGGAAGCTTTCTTTCGGGGGCTCCTGCAAGGCGCGCTTCAGGAGGAGCATCCGCCTGTGACGGCACTGCTACTGAGCGGGGCAAGCTTCGCTTTGATGCACGCTTCCCCTGCCGGATTGCCGGCTCACTTGGGCTGCGGTCTCCTGCTGGGGGTGCTCTATGCGGGAACCGAAAGTCTGCCCCTGTGCGTGCTTTTCCATGCCGCCTATAACGGGGCAGCAGTTGCGTGGAGCTGCTTTCCTATGGAACCGTCGCTGCTGTGGGTGATCCTCTGCGCCGGAGCACTGCTTTTTTCAGCGGGGTACCTGCTTTGTACCGCAGGAAAAATGGGCGGACGATTGACCTGGACAGAATGGACATTGGCAGGGTTCCTGCTCACGATGGAAGGACTGCCTTACTTTTTTTAATTCTTCCCCCATGAATGAGGTGAACGTATGATTTTGCTGTCCCTTCAGGGCGTCAAGAAAAGCTTTGGCACCAACGAGGTGCTTCGGGACGCGTCCCTTGTATTGCAGGATGGTCAACGTATGGGCTTGGTAGGCGTGAACGGCTGCGGCAAGTCAACGCTGATGAAGATCATTGCCGGGCTGGAAACGGCAGATGACGGGGTCATCACCATGCAGAAGGGCATTCGGCTGGGCTATCTGGCGCAGCAGGGCATGGTGGACGAAAGCAAAACCGTGCTGGAAGAAATGGAAAGCGTCTTTGAGCCGGTGATGCGCATGGAGGAAGAACTTCGCTCGCTGGAACGCCAAATGGCGGAGGCAGTCGAGGACGAGGCACTCCTGCATCGCCTTGGCAGCCGGTACGATCAGCTGACCAGAACCTTTGAAAAAAGCAACGGTTTCGGCTGGCGTTCCACCGTACAGGGCGTGCTGGCTGGCTTGGGCTTCCGCAAGGAACAGCAAAGTCAGCCTGCCAGGCTGCTTTCCGGCGGGGAACGCACCCGGCTTTGTTTGGCACGGATGCTGCTGACGGAGCCGGATCTGCTGCTGCTGGACGAGCCTACCAACCATCTGGATCTGAAGTCCATTGCCTGGCTGGAGGATTATCTCCGCACCTATCGGGGCGCAGTGCTGCTGGTCAGCCATGACCGGTACTTTATGGATCATGTGTGTGACCGCATGTGCGAGCTGCTGCTGGGCAGTACGGAATGCTACGACGGCAACTATACGGCCTATATGGCACAACGTGCCCAGCGGTTTGAAATACGCATGAAGGCCTATGAAATGCAGCAAAAAGAGATCGCACGGCAGCAGGCCATCATTGCCAGGTACCGCCGGTTTAACCGGGAAAAATCCATTCGCGCGGCGGAAAGCCGGGAAAAGCGGCTGGAAAAAATGGATCGGCTGGAGAAGCCACAGGATGAAAGTGCCATTCATTTCCACTTCGATTGCCGTAGGCGTACGCGTGAAGATGTGCTGATGATTGACGAGCTGAAGAAGGGCTTCGATCAGCGTGTCCTGTTTGACCATGTGAAGATGCACCTGCGGGCAGGGGATCGGGTCGCCCTCATCGGTGACAACGGCGTGGGCAAATCCACCCTGTTCAAATGCCTTATCGGGGAGGAAAAACCGGATGGGGGCACCATACGCCTGGGGGCAGGGGTGGATATCGGCTACTATGACCAGCATCAGGCCCACCTGCATGAAAGCAAAACTGTGCTGGACGAAGTGTGGGATGACTTCCGCCGCCTGGATCAGACCGAGGTGCGTGGGGCACTGGGCATGTTCCTTTTTACCGGGGACGATGTGCTGATGCCGATTTCGACCCTTTCCGGCGGCGAAAAGGGACGGGTTGCCCTGACCAAACTGATGCTCCGCAAGGACAATCTGCTGCTGCTGGACGAGCCTACCAATCACTTGGACATGGACAGCCGGGAAGTGCTGGAGGATGCGCTGGAAGGCTTCCCGGGAACGATTCTCGCCATCAGCCACGACCGGTACTTCATCAATCGCTTTGCCAATAAGGTATGTGTGCTGGAAAACGGGGGCATACGGGAATACCTGGGCAACTATGACGACTATTACGAGAAAATCACTCGCCTGCAGGAGCCTGACGGAGATGCGCCTCAAGTTACCAAAACGGCCATGGACAAGGAGAAGCGCCGTTCCCGTGAGGAAGAAAAACGCCTTCGTGACAAGAAGACGGCGCTGAAGCAGGCAGAGGAGGCCATTGCCAAGGCGGAGGAAGAAGCTGCGGACATGGAACACCAGCTGGCTCAGCCAGATACGTATCAAAATGCGGAAAAGGCTGCGGCACTGGCCAAGGCCTATCAGCAGAAGAAAGACGAAATCGATGAGCTCTACCGGCAGTGGGAAGTGCTGGAAGGAGAATAAAACGAGGCTGCCTCTGGTGATCCTTATGAATCATCGGAGGCAGCCTTCCTTGGGTCATCGGGGTTATTTGCTCTTGTGGAACAGCAGATGCTCGTACCGCTCCACATCGCTGTTGCGAACCATGATTTCCAATTCTTCATCGCCCATGACGGTGTTTCGGCCTTCAGCGTACAGTTCATCCACCTTGGCACGTACGTCCAGCACCAGGGGATCGTCCTTGGTCAGCACGTTGTCCCCCTTCAGGCGGAAATAGCTGTTGATCCAGTGGGCAACGCCGGCCAGACCGGAGTGAGAATCCACAGCCACCGTAGCAGGCCGGTTCAGCAGAGCGGCCGTATCGAAAATGTTGTAGATCTCCTCATCCTTCAGCATGCCGTCGGCATGAATGCCTGCCCGGGTCACGTTAAAGTGACGGCCTACAAAGGGCTGGCGGGGGCTGATTTCGATGCCGATTTCCCGCTCCATATAGTCCGCAATTTCGGTAACGGCGGTCAAATCCATGCCGTCGTCCGTGCCCCGGAGTGCCTGATATTCAATGGCCATGGCTTCCAGGGGGCAGTTGCCCGTGCGCTCGCCAATACCCAGCAGAGAGCAGTTGACGCTGGAGCAGCCGTACATCCAGGCAGCGCCTGCGTTGCTGACTACCTTGTAGAAGTCGTTGTGACCATGCCACTCCAGCTGGGCGGAAGGCACTTCCGCATAGTGCCGGAGACCGTAAATGATGCCGGGGACGCTGCGGGGCAGGGCGGCGCCGTAGTAGGTTACGCCGAAGCCCATGGTATCGCAGGCACGAATCTTGATGGGAATGCCGCTTTCGTGGCTCAGATCCATCAGTGCTTCTGCAAAGGGAACCACAAAGCCGTAGAAATCCGCCCGAGTAATGTCCTCGAAGTGGCAGCGGGGGCGAATGCCCTGGTTCAGCGCTTCCTTCACAATCCCCAGATACTTATCCATGGCCTGACGGCGGGTCAGGTGCATCTTGTGGAAAATGTGATAGTCACTGCAGGAAACGAGAATACCGGTTTCTGCCACACCGGCATCCTTCACCAATTGGAAATCTTTTTCGTTGGCACGAATCCACGTGGTGATCTCCGGGAAGGTCAGCCCCAGTTCCTGACACCGATGCAGGGCTTCTTTATCTTTTTCCGTATAAAGGAAGAACTCGCTCTGCCGAATAAGACCCTTGGGGCCGCCGAGGCGGTTCATCAGCTTGAACAGATGAACAATCTGATCCGGAGTAAAGGGACTGACGGACTGCTGACCATCCCGGAAGGTGGTGTCGGTCAGCCAAATTTCATTCGGCATATCTTCGGGAACGTGACGCATGTTGAAGGCGATTTTCGGGATGTGGGAATAATCATAAATCTCCCGATACAGGTTCGGCTCCGCAACGTCCTGCAGGTCATACTTGTACTTGGCCTGCATGATCAGATTGGATTTTGTATCAAACTCCAGCATGGTGCATGTCCTCCGTTATTCAATCATTAGGTTAATAGATCCACAAACTCGCCGATGCGCTTTACGCCCTCCAGGCAGCTTTCCATGGAAATGGCGTAGCTCAGGCGGCAGAAGCCTTCCGCTTCAAAGGCGATGCCGGGCACAACGGCCACTTGCTTTTCTGCCAGCAGCAGCTCGGCAAAGTCCATGGAAGACTCCAACACCCGGGTGCCGAAGTGCTTGCCCAGCAGCTGCTTGATGTTCATCATGATGTAGAAGGCACCGGCAGGCTTCCGGCAGGAAACGCCGGGGATTTCGTTAATCTTCTCCACCATGGCATTGCGCCGCCGCTCGAACTCCGCCACCATTTCCGTGACGCAGCTTTGATCCCCCTGCAGGGCTTTCATGGCGGCATACTGGGCAATGGAGTTGGCGTTGCTGGTGGCCTGAGACTGGAAGTTGGCCATGGCGGTAATCTCATGCCGGGGACCTGCCACGTAGCCGATACGCCAGCCGGTCATGGCGTAGGCCTTGCTGACGCCGTTGACCAGGAAGGTCTGCGCCTTAATCTGCTCACCCAGCTGGGCAATGGAGAGATGCTCCCGGCCATCATAAATCAGCTTTTCATAAATTTCATCGCTGACCACGTAGAAGGGGTGGCTGACGGCCAGATCGGCCACGAACTGCAGTTGCTCTCGGCTCCACACGCTGCCGTTGGGGTTGGAAGGGCTGGTGATGATAATGGCCTTGGTGCGCCGGGTGACCCGGCTGGCAATGGCCTTGTTGGTGGGGATAAAATCCGTACTTTCATCCGCCGGAATGAATACGGGCACGCCTCCGGCCATGCGTACCATTTCAGGATAGCTGACCCAGCAGGGGGTGGGAATCAGCACCTCGTCGCCGGGATCCAGAATGGCCTGAAAAATGGTGTACAGGCTGTGCTTAGCACCATTGGATACCAGGATGTCGCCGTAGGTGTAGGTCATGTCGTTGTCCTTGCGGAGCTTTTCACAGATGGCCTTTCGCAGTTCCTTGGTGCCGGCGGCAGGGGTGTAGCGGGTCAGACCCAAATCAAGGGCTTCCCGGGCTGCATCACAGATGTGCTTTGGCGTGGGAAAGTCAGGCTCCCCTGCGCCGAAGCCAATCACATCCAGCCCGGATGCCTTCATTTCCTTGGCTCGGGCGTCAATTTGCAGCGTCAGAGAAGGAGCAATATTCTGTACACGGTGAGAAATGGTCAGTGCCATAGGTCTCAGCCTCCTGAAGACATGATCTTCACCCTGGTGCAAAGGGGCAAGGAGGACTGCCGATTCGGACGCCTCATTGCGGCCACTTTGTTAAAAAGCAAGGTGATGACACTATTATAGCGAAAATCTGACAGAAAGCAAGGACTTTCTGCACGAAAATGCAACTTTCAAGAAATAAAAATGCATTTTGGATGCCGTGAGGAAAAAGAAGGAGGGCGCTGCTGTCTGGCGGCGCCCTCCTTCAGTGATTGAATGCAGCAATCGCGCGTCCAAGGCGTTATTTCTTTCGCACAAAGCAAAGGACGATTTTACGGCCAAGGGCTGTCAGCAGGCACATCAGCCCGCCGAAGATGCTCAAAAAACCGCAGGGCAGCAGGAAGAAATTTTCATGCAGCATGCCGCTGGCATCCACATATTCTACCGACGCTGCCTTCACAGCCAGCAGCACCACGCCTAAAAGCAGCAGGACCGCGCCAATCAGGGAAAACGCCTTGCTCATGTTACCGTTAAAAACCTTTTCTGTTGTCTTCGTCATTTGATCATCTCCTTCATGGGTTTCTTCTGCTTGATGCAGAAGGTGAATAGGGGAAACCCGAAGCGTCATTGAATAGACGCAGTGCGGTCAAAGATTTTTCTTCCGGCTGACCATACGGCCTGCAGAGCGTCTTTCTGCCGCCGGTAGACAGCTCGCTCCAGACGATCCTCCAAGGACATATCACGGGGATTCAGCAGGGTGTCATCACGGATGACGATGGCATGGAGGGGATTCCCTTTGGCGAAGCCAGGCTGTTCGCCAAAGAAGGCTGCGCCGGCGGACGTGCCCAGGTACCAGCCTTCCTTTACGGTCAGGAAAGGTGTTTTCCAGTCGTCAATCATCCCTTTGGCTTTGGAGGCACGGATGGCGGCAGTGATGACATCGAACATGCACAGATGGTCTCCGCCGGCAATGTCGCTGCCCAAGGCAACCTTGGTACCTTCGTTCAGCATCTGCCGCACGGGGGCAAAGCCGGAGGAAACGTTCTGGTTGGAATCCGGGCAGTGGATCACCGTAACGCCTGCATCCCGAATGGCCTGTCGTTCCTTCTCGTCGGACCAGACACAGTGTGCCATAACAGTGCGTTCATTCCACAAACCGTACTTGGCATAGGTTTGCCAGTATTGCTCACAGTCTGGGTGCAATTCCCGCACCCAGGCGATCTCTGCCCGGTTTTCTGATAAGTGGGACTGTACCGGCAGATGAAGCTCTGCCGCCAGCTTGCCCAAATGTGCCATCAGCTCATTGGTGCAGGAAGGGGTAAAGCGAGGGGTCAGAATGGGTTTGATATGCTCAAAACGACATTCCGCCAGCCATCGATCCGTTTCGCTGATGGCTTCCTCCGTACTGCTTTCCATCATGCCGGGGATGCCGTTTCGATCCATGCCCACCTTGCCAACATAGCCCGTTACGCCGGCCTTTTCCAATTCGTCCATCAGAACCAAGGTGGCGTCCGTGTGAAAGGAGGAAAACATGCACACCCGGGTGGTGCCGTAGGATACCAGTTCCTGTGCTAGACGATGATACACATACCGGGCGTAGTCCGTATCCTGAAAACGGCTTTCGTTGGGATAGGTATACGTGGTCAGCCAGTCCAACAGGGGAAGATCCATCCCCATGCCCAACATGGGGTACTGGGGCGCATGCAGGTGAAGGTCGGCAAAGGATTGAAGAATCAGGTCGTCTCCGTAATCTTCTACGGGGGCGGATGCGTACTTGTCAGGCAGTACCGGGTAAATCCCCTCAATGATCCCGTCCTCTGCCACCAAATAGCCATGGGCAAGGGCATCGGTCCTGCCCATTTCCGGGGCGGAAAGGATGTTGCCTTTCAAAATCGTGAGCATTGGTGCTACCTCACTTGCATTTGATTGAACCGCCTTACTGTATCACATTTCGTTATGGAATGCAACTTTCCGTCAGCAGCGTGGCGCATTGGGTCGTGTCATCCTTCAAATAGCGGAGATTGGTTTCAGCCGATAATCCCAGCTGGGAACGAGCCTGATTCAACACTTCCAGCGGCTGTTCAACGAAGGCCGTATAATCGGCAGCGGAGGCAAACCGAAGGGAAGGAGTCAGCCCCTTGGACAGGGCAGCGGCCAGCACATCCGCAGCAGAACCGCCTTCCTCCACAATTAGGCCCATCCTGCGGTGATATTCCCATCCGTCATCGCTGGGCAGAGAAACAGCAGTCTTCATGCTGTGGGTCATGGAAAGTTCATCTGCTGAAAGATTGAAGAACCAATGCAGGGGTACGCCGTCTGCATGGTCGTCTGCCGTTACGTCCGTGTAGCAGGCTGTGCCGTCCAGCAGCAGCAGATTCCAGGCGTGATTTTCTCCGCTTCGCTTGTCAGTGCCGCTGACAAAGCTGCAGGGGATGCCTGCCATGCGACACAGCAGCGTCATGGCACGGGTGTATCCCTCGCATACGGCGATGCCATCCACCAGCGCTAAGTCGGCGGTGCTGAAGCCCAAAGTATCGCTGTCGTAGGATAGGATGCTGCACAGCCTGTCATGCAGGAACAATTCCCGGTGGAAAAGATCCGCCGGTGCTTCTGCCACAATGGCCTGGGCAGTCTGCATCATCACGCTGCGCCGCTCCTCTTCCTGCTTCAGCGACATGATGTATTGCAGGGTAATGGCCGTTGCAATTTCCGGCGTGCTTTGATAGTAGTGGAGGGTCGTTTGATTGTCCAGGGCAATCAATTCCGGGTATTCCTCCGAAACAAAGCAGAAAGCGGCGTTCAAGTCGTCATACTTGGTTCCGTCCGGCACGGCGACTTTTGTTTCGTGAGTCAGTGCCGCATTGTACAGCAGATCAACCAGCGTCTGCTGGGATGCCGGCAGCAGGCCGTAGCGGACGGAAAGCCCCTGCCCGTAAGGCGTTTTCGGCTCTGCCAGTGCGGCAGCAGGCAAGAGGAAGATCAAGAGCCAGGCCAGCAGTCGGCGCATGCAATCATCCTTCTTTCTGCGGTGCAGGAATGGCCAGGATAGCGGCTTCCAGCGCCCGGGTTATATCTGCCGCGGCCATGCAGGGGGTTCCGGCAGGCTTGTTTTCTGTCTGCTCCGGCAGGTAAGGTACATGGATGAATCCACCCATCATGGAAGGGCATGTTGTTGCTGCCAAATGGAGCAGATGATACATCAAAGTATTGCACACAAAAGTGCCGGCCGTGTTGGAAACCTTAGCCGACAGGGAAACAGCCTGAATGGCGGCAACCATGGCCTTGATGGGCAGGGTGGCGAAATAAGCTGCCGGTGCACCGGAAACTACCGGCACATCCCTGGGCTGCTCACCCTCGTTATCCGGCGAAGCGGCATCCATGACATTGATGGCAACCCGCTCAATGGTTATTCCGTCCCGTCTGCCAGCCTGCCCCACGCAGATGACTGCATCCGGGCGCAACGCCTGCACAAGCTCTGTTAAGCAGGCGCGGGAAGCGTCAAAGGCGGTAGGCACCTCCGCCTTGTATACCCGCCACGCACCGATGACATCCGGCAAAGCCTGCACCGCCATCCAGGCGGGGTTGACGCTTTCACCACCGAAGGGAGTAAAACCTGTTACAAGGATTTTCATGCCGCAGCCTCCATTGATTTGGGAATCTTTCTTACCATATCATGAATCGCAGGAAATTACAACTTGAAAAGGAAACGAGATCGGTTATAATAGAAGATGGCGTAGTATGGACAGGGAGGTGAGCAGGTGCTGGCACAGGTCATTGTGGATATTGTGCACGAGCAGGTTGCTCATACCTTTTCCTACTTGATTCCGCCAGGCATGGAGCTGAAAGTCGGGCAGCGGGTGGAAGTGCCCTTCGGTCCCCGAAAGAAAGAAGGCATTGTGGTTGGCTTTGCCCAACATGCAGACGTGCCGGAAAATAAGCTCCGCAGTGTGATTGCTCCTTTGGAGGATTATCCTGCCATTCTGCCCCAGCTGTTGACCTTGGCACAGCGTATGGCAGAAAATGCCCATTGTCCCCTGGCGGAAACCCTTCGCCTGATGATGCCGGCAGAGATGCGGGGCGGCCGGGTGAAAGAGCGGACTTGCCCTATGGCGCAAAGCACCTTGGAAAATGAGGAACAGCTGGCGCAGGCCATCGAACAACAGGGACGCTCCCAGAAGCGCCGCACCTTGCTGACCCTGCTGAAGGATGGGAAGCCCCACGCAGTGGGGGAGTTGGCCATGCTGGTTCGGGATCCTCAGCCTGCCCTGAATTCGCTGGCGGAGCAGGGATACGTACGCCTCTTTCGGCAGGAGTCTCTTCGCCGCCCCGGCGGAAACCTGGAAGAGAAAGTCGCAGAGGATCCGGTGCTCACCGATGAACAGCAGGAAGTGCTGGAAGTGGTGCTGCCGGATCTGCGGAAGGGCAAGGGAAAGTATCTGCTTCACGGCGTGACCGGCAGCGGAAAAACGGAAGTGTTTATCCGTCTGGTTCGGGAAACCCTGCGGCAGGGGAAAGGTGCCATGATTCTGGTGCCGGAAATTGCCCTAACGCCCCAGATGGTCAGCTGGTTCCGCACCCGCTTCGGCAGCGGAGCGGCGGTGATCCATTCCCGGCTCAGTGCGGGAGAACGGTTTGACGAATGGCGGCGGATTCGTCGGGGAGACGCACAGGTGGTTATCGGCGCCCGGTCCGCCGTGTTTGCGCCCATTGACCACCTTGGGCTCATCGTTATTGATGAAGAGCATGAAACGACCTACCGCAGCGATCATCATCCCCGGTATGATGCCCGGGAAGTGGCAGCCTGGCGGTGTGAGGCAGAGGGAGCCACTTTGCTGCTGGCCAGCGCAACCCCCAGCATCCTTTCCTTTGCCATGGCACGTCGAGGGGATTACACCCTGCTGGAAATGCCTCACCGGGTGGGAGGCAGACCCATGCCGGAAGTTTATCTGGCCGATATGCGCAAGGAACTGGAAATGGGCAACCGTTCCATGTTTTCCACTGCCCTGCAGAAAGCGTTGAAAGCCTGCATGCAGCGGGGCGAACAAGCCATGCTGCTGATGAACCGGCGTGGGTACAATTCCTTTGTCAGCTGCCGAAGCTGCGGTCATGTGATCAAGTGCCCTAACTGCGATGTGTCCATGACTTATCACATCAGCGGCGGCGATGGAAAACTCCACTGCCACTACTGCGGCAACGTGGAGGATGTGCCTGACACCTGCCCGGAGTGCGGCAGCAAGTACATCCGCTACTTTGGAGCAGGCACACAGAAGGTGGAAGAGGAACTGCACAAGCTGCTGCCGGGGATTCCTGTGGGGCGGATGGACATTGACACCACTTCCGGCAAGGACGGACACCAAAAAATACTGGATGCCTTCCGCTCCGGTCAGACCCGGATTTTAGTGGGCACCCAAATGATCGCCAAGGGGCTGGACTTCCCTCGTGTTACGCTGGTGGGGGTGGTGGCGGCGGATATGACACTGAACCTGCCGGATTATCGATCCCGGGAGCGTACCTTCCAGCTGCTGACCCAGGTGGCAGGCCGTGCCGGGCGAGGGAATACCCCAGGACAGGTGATCATCCAGACCTATAAGCCGGAGGATACTACGATTTGCTTTGCTGCCGCTCAGGACTATCGGGGCTTCTTCGAATCGGAATTCGATCGGCGGCGCAGGGGGCTGTATCCCCCCTTCACCATTATGGCACGGGTGCTGGTGGAGGCTTCCGGCGGAGACGCAGGGAAAAGATGCGCAGAGGAAATCTATGGCCAGTGTCAGGCCTTGCTGGAGGAGCATCCGGCCTGGAAAAAGCGGGTGCTGATGATGGTGATGAATCAGCCTTCCGTCACCTTCCTTCGCGGGAAAACCCGCTATCAGGTGCTGATGAAGCTGCTGGTGCACCCGGATACGGAGGCCTTTGTAGCGGCAGTAACAGAGCTGACCCGCCGGGAGCATCCCGGTGCTGAGGCATACTTTGAATATAATCCAACCAACATGATGTAATGCATCCCAGAAAAGAGGAAAAGAAGACCATGGCAATCCGTAAAATTGTGACCCTGGGGGACGATACCCTCCGTAAGAATTGCAAGAAGCAGGAAAAGTTTGACCTGCGGCTGTGGACGCTGCTGAAGGACATGGCCGACACCATGTACAAGGCAGACGGCGTAGGCTTGGCGGCACCCCAGGTGGGCATCCTCCGCCGTGTGGTGGTCATTGACGTAGGTGACGGACTGGTGGAACTGGTGAATCCGGAAATCCTCGAGTCCTCCGGCAAGCAGTGCGGACGGGAAGGCTGCCTGAGCCTGCCTGGCCGTCAGGCTATTGTAACCCGCCCCAATCACGTGACCGTGCGGGCACAGGATCGTCGGGGCCGCTTCTTCGAGTTTGAAGCGGAAGAGCTGTTTGCCCGGGCTGTTTGCCATGAACTGGATCACTTGGATGGTGTGCTGTACATTGACCGCATGGATCGGGAACTGACCCCGGAGGAAATCGAGGGTCATGTGCCGGAGGACGATGCAGAAGAGGAGCATGCGGAGTGAAGATCGTCTTTATGGGCACGCCGGCATTTGCCGTGCCCTGCCTGGCTGCTCTGTGCGATGCGGGCTATAACGTCATCGGTGTTTACACCCAGCCGGATCGCCCCAAGGGGCGGGGCAATAAATTAACGCCATCGCCCGTGAAAGAGGAAGCCCTTCGCCGGGGGATTCCGGTTTATCAGCCCCAGCGCATTCGCAAGGAAAGCGTGGAGGAACTGAAGGCTTTGGCGCCTGATCTTTGCGTTACGGCGGCTTTCGGGCAGATTCTGTCTCAAGAGCTGCTGGACATTCCGCCCCTTGGCAACATCAATGTGCATGCGTCCTTGCTGCCCAGGCACCGGGGAAGCGCACCCATTGCATGGGGCATCCTGCAGGGAGATCAGCAGGCCGGCATCACCACCATGCTGATGGATCGGGGCGTGGATACAGGCGCCATGCTGCTGCAACGGAGCGTGGACATTCTGCCGCAGGAAAGCTGCGGAGAATTGACGGAACGGCTGTCCCACGTAGGGGCGGAGCTGCTGCTGGAGACTCTCCATGCCCTGGAGGCAGGCACACTGAAGCCCATTCCGCAGGATGAAAGCCAGATGACCTATGATCCCAAGCTGACCAAGGAGATGGGCATCATTGACTGGCACAAGGATGGGGCGGATATTGTGCACCAGATCCATGGCCTGAATCCATGGCCTGCCGCAACCACGTCCAGGGAAAGTGGACGGCTGAAGCTGCTGAAGGCCGAAGTGGCAGAGGGCACCGGCATGCCGGGAGAAATCCTCCTTGCAGATGCAAAGGCAGGACTGGTGATTGCCTGCGGAAAGCAAGCGGTGCGCATTCTGCAGCTGCAGGCACCCGGCGGAAAGCCCATGAACAGTAAAGATTATCTCCGTGGTCATCCGATGAAGGTCGGCACGGTGCTGAAAGAGGAAAACGCATGAACAATGATCGCCGCCCCGGTGGAGATAAACCGGGATTTCATATGACACAAAAACCTATGAGTGGGAGCAGACAAAACAACAGACCGCAAAACGGCCACCAAGGTGGAAACTACAGGCCAAATGGGGGCGCTGCGGCAGGAGTTAATCGCTCCTTCGGTGGGAAAAATGCTGCAAAACCCGGCGAGAAGCCTGCCTTCCGTGGTGAAAGATTCGACCATACTCAACTGAATCATCAATCAGGTGGGGAACGTCCGCATGGAACGGCACCTGGCAATCGCTTGCGTGGGGATGAACATCGCAATCCTGCGCAGAATCGTCCGCCTCGTGGAGATGCATACCGCCCTGCAGCACAAAACCGGCCTTTCCGTGGGGATCGGCCGGCAGTGAAGGCAGTCAAGCCTGTGCCGGAAGGACTGGCGGCTCGTCGGGTGGCGCTTGCCGTGATTCGTGACGTCACGGAAAACGGAGCGTACGCCTCCCTGTCCCTGGATGAACATCTGACCAAAAGCGGCCTGTCTCCTGCGGATCGTCGTCTGGCTTCCCGTTTGGCCTACGATACCTTGGAGCAGCAGCTGAAGCTGGACTGGGCACTGGATCAAATCATGGCTCGGCCGGATACGGATATCAAGCTGCGGAACGTGCTGCGGCTGGGTGCCTGCCAGATTCTGCTGGAGGATCGGATTCCTGAAAGCGCCGCCACCAACACGGCCGTACACCTTTGCCGGGAGATTGGCTTGGATGGCCTGGCCGGTGTGTGCAACGGCATCCTGCGGAATCTGGTGCGGCGGAAGGAAGAACTGGCATGGCCTGACCCGGCACAGGATCCGGTAAAAGCCCGTTCTATTGCCTATTCCGTACCGGAGTGGCTGGTGCGCAGACTGGATCAGGATTGGGGCACAGAGACGGCCAATGCCATCATGGCCTGCCATGCTCAGGAGAGCATTACCGTGCGCCCGAACCTGACCCGGCTGGATGATGCAGGCTTTGAAGCGCTGCTGAATAAAAAGGTATGGGCACATGACAAGGCAGAGGTTCCTCACGCTTATCACATTCGCAATATGGCGGACATTGGTCAAGACGCTGACTTCCTTGGGGGGTTGTTCAGCATTCAGGGAGAAAGCAGCATGATGGCCTGTCTGGCCTTGGCGCCCAAGCGGGGCAGTCAGGTGCTGGATGCCTGCGCCGCTCCCGGAGGGAAAGCATGCTTCCTGGCGGAAATGATGGGCGGTTCCGGCCGTGTGCAGGCATGGGAGCTGCACGACCATCGCACCAAGCTGATCGCCGCACAGGCAAAGCGACTGGGACTGGAAAACGTGCGTCCCATCACCCGGGATGCTTCCGTTCCCCGGCCGGAACTGAATGCCACCATGGATGCCGTGCTGCTGGATGCCCCCTGCACGGGGCTGGGTACCATGGCGGATAAGCCGGATGTGAAGTATCGGGTGACGGAGGAAAGCTGCCGAGAGCTGGCAGAGCTTCAGCGGAAGCTGCTGGACGCCCTGTGCATGACCGTGAAGCCCGGCGGCGTCATGGTCTATTCCACCTGCTCCATCATGAAGGCAGAAAATCAGGATCAGATTGCCGCCTTCTTGGAGCGGCACCCGGAGTTCCACTTGGAACCGCTGCCGGACACCATCCCCGAACGCTTCCGTGCTCATGAGGACGTGGGTCTGCAGCTGCTGCCGGGACGGGATGCAGGGGTCAGCGGCTTCTACATTGCCCGACTGAGGAGGGCGCGGTCATGACCGAGTTAACCGGCATGACACCGCAGGAGCTGGCCGACTGGTGCAAACAGCAAGGGCTGCCCGCCTTTCGTGGAAAGCAGATTTTTCACTGGATTCACCAAAGCGCAGATTTTGACGAAATGACCAACCTGCCCCTTGCTCTCCGAGAAAAGCTGAAGGAAACGGCCATTGCTCAGCCGGTGACCATCCTTGAAAAGCGGCAAAGCGCCTTGGATGACACGGTGAAGTTCCTCTTCGGCCTTAAGGACGATAACTGTGTAGAAGGGGTGCTGATGCACTACCACCACGGCTATACCCTGTGCATTTCCACCCAAGTAGGGTGCCGCATGGGCTGCACCTTCTGCGCCAGCACGCTGGAGGGCTGTGTTCGTTCCCTGACCACCGGGGAAATGCTGGGGGAAATCCTGTGCGCCAATCGGTTCCTTGCCGGGAAGGATCGGGTACACAACGTGGTGCTGATGGGCAGCGGCGAGCCTTTAGATAATTACGATAACGTGATGAAATTCCTGCGGCTCCTCCGAGAAGAGGACGGGGTCAATATTGGCCTGCGAAACGTGTCCCTGTCCACCTGCGGCATTGTTCCCCGCATGTATGACCTGGCAGAGGAGAACCTGCCCGTCACCCTCAGTGTGTCCCTGCACGCCCCTAATGATGAAATCCGTCGGCAGACCATGCCCATCGCCAAAGTATATCCTATGGCGGATGTGCTGGAAGCCTGCCGGAATTACATCAAAAAAACAGGGCGCCGGGTGATCTTTGAATACGCCTTGGTTGGCGGAGTCAACTGTGAGGATCGGCACGCAGAGGAACTGGCCTCCAAACTGCGGGGGATGCAGTGCCATGTGAACCTGATTCCCCTGAATGTGGTGGAAGAACGACACCTGAAGGGCGTAACGGAGCAAACGGTTCGTCGCTTTACAGAAAAGCTGGAGAGCCTTCACATTTCCGTCACGCGCCGCAGAGAAATGGGCGATGATATTGAAGGCGCTTGCGGACAGCTGCGCCGCAAAACCCTTCAAAGCATGGAGAATAAACAATGAGCCGCAAATTTCGATTCACCGGTGAATGCTTCGATTCCCTGAAGGATCTTTATGCCCAGTTCAGCGGTCGGAAGGGAAAGAAAATCCTGATTGAGGATCCGAATCCCCGAAAGCCTGCCCAGGCGGAGCAAAAGGAAGAAGCATCCCAAGCCGTGAAAACGCCGGAAGTTAAGAAGGAACCTGTGAATCCTCTGGAAGCAACCGGAGGGAAAACCCTGACCCTGAGCCGCACCAACATTGGCAAGATCCGTACCAGCAATCAGGATGCAGTGATTGACAGCTGGCCTCTGCTGGGCGTGGCAGACGGCATGGGGGGACATCAGGGAGGCGAGGTTGCGTCCGCCTCCACCAGGGATTTGCTGACCCAGCAGCTGAAGGGGAAAACTCCGGAGGCAGCTTTGCTGCGCAATGCGATTACGGCGGTGAATCGGCGGCTGTTCATCCGCCAGCAGGAAGAAAAAGAGCTGTCCGGCATGGGCACTACCCTGACGGTCATATGGGTGGGCAAGGAAAATATCCTGATTGGCCATGTGGGGGACAGCCGAGCCTATCGCTTCCGGGACGGAGCATTGGAGCAGGTGACGGCGGATCATTCCATGGTGGCGGAAATGGTGCGTGAAGGGGTGCTGACTCCGGAACAGGCTGCCTGCCATCCCATGCGCAATGTGATTACCCGTGCCGTGGGCACGGAGGAAGGCATTGATGCAGATATTCTTACGGAGGAGCGGAAAAAGGGCGATGTATGGCTCATCTGCTCTGATGGTCTGCACGGTATGGTGCCGAATGATCAAATGACGGAAATTCTTCATGTGAATCCGCCGGAAGCGGCGGCGGATCTGCTGGTGGAAGCGGCGCTGGAAGCCGGCGGCCGGGATAATATCTCCCTGACCATCTTTGTAGACGGGGAGGATCCTGCATGAGCGAAAAAATCCTAGCAGACCGTTACAAGCTGGTCGAGCAGATCGGCATTGGCGGCATGGCCATTGTTTACCGTGCCATCGATATGCGGACGGGCCACAATGTGGCCATTAAGGTGCTGCGGCCGGAATTTAATCAGGACGCTGAGTTTGTGGGACGTTTTCAGCGGGAGGCGGAAGCCGCCAGCAAAATGACCCACCACAACATTGTGAACCTGCTGGATGTGGGCATGGACGGCAACAACCGTTACCTGGTGATGGAGTATGTGCAGGGGAAGACCCTGAAGCAGCTTATTCAGGAAAAGGGACGGCTGAATCCCATTGTGGCGGCGCAGATTACCATCCGTATTCTTTCCGCCCTGCAGCACGCCCATGAAAACGGCATCATTCACCGGGACATTAAACCACAGAATATCCTTGTCCATTCTGACGGACATATTAAGGTTTCAGACTTCGGTATTGCCCGCATGGCCAACAGTTCCACCCTGTCCAAAGGGGATAACGTGATGGGCTCCGTGCATTACTTCAGCCCGGAGCAGGCCAGCGGCCACACGGCAGACGTTACCAGTGATATTTACAGCGTAGGCGTGGTGCTGTATGAAATGCTGACCGGCCGTGTCCCCTTTGACGGGGACAGTCCTGTGGCTATTGCCATGCAGCACCTGCACAACGAACCTACCCCGATCGCCACTTTGGCGCCGGATGTGCCTCCGGGCATCATTCACGTCTGTATGATGGCCATGGAGAAGAACCCCCGGCACCGGTACCAAAGCGCCGTGCAAATGGCTTCTGAGCTGCGCAAGGCAGTGGAAGGACGCACCGGACAAATGCAGCCCCGGATGCTGGAAACGGTAGCGCCTCCGGCACAGCAGGGGTATACTGCTGCTTCCATGCAGCGGCAGCCTTCCGGGCCTGTTCGCCTGTCCGGTACAACCCGTACCGCTGCGGCAAAGCGGCGAAATGGAGGGCGCAAAGGGTCTGCCTTGTGGTGGATTGTCAGCCTGCTGGTGGCAGGACTGGTCTTTTACGGCCTGTACCTTGGCGGCGTAGAGATCTACGACCGAGTAGCCAACACCGCGACTGTGCCCGATATGGTGGGCTCGGATCAGGCAAGCGCCACACGGCTGGCTTCCCGGGCAGGGCTGAATGTGGAAATTGTGGAAGTGAATCATGCCACGGTATCTGCAGGTGTGGTCATTATGCAGACGCCGGAGGCAGAAACCTCCCTGCGCAAGGGAGACACGGTGGTACTTACCGTTTCCAAAGGCCCTTCTGCGCAGATGGTGCCCAGCCTTACAGGCTCCACGGTGGATGAAGCAATCGCCCTTTTGCAGACCCCGGGCCTTGTGCTGGCAGTGACCCAGCGGGAAGTTTCCACAGACGTGACGGAAGGCATTATCATCTCTCAGCTGCCGGAGGCAGGTACCCAATGCCAGGCAGGAGAAACAGTACAGGTTGTGGTTTCCGGCGGATGCGCCTATGTGCCGAACCTGAGTGAAAAAACGCTGGAAGAAGCCACCGAACTGCTGACCTCCAGCGGCCTGACATTGAACGCTAACTTGCAATATCAGGAAACCACGGATGCCAGCCTCCACGGAACGGTTGCACTCCAATCCCCGGCGGCAGGGACGCAGGTGATCCTTGGCACATCGGTCACCCTGACCATCTACCGGGTGCCCAGCCTGACCCATGCGGCCAACGTTACCCTGGAGCTTACCAGCAGCACCAATGCCATTGCAGTGCGGGTAACCCTGGTGGAGGATGGCAATGAAATCACCATGTGGGAAAACACGGCCTATGGCGCCGGGGAAACAAGGCAGCCCACCATTGAGCTGATTGCCAAGGAAGCCGGGACCTACGACTATCGTGTGTATATCGACGGCAAATTTGCCTATCAAAAAAAGGTGACCATGGAATGAGTGAACAGGCGCAAGCATTGCAGCAGGGTACGCTGATCCGGGGCATGGGCGGCTTCTACACCGTTTATGCCACGGATGGGAAAAGCTACACTTTGCGCTGCAAAAAGAAATTCCGGCATCAGCACATTTCCCCTTTGGTGGGGGACGAAGTGCTTTTCTCTCCCGGAGAAGGGGAGGAACATGGCTGGGTGGAGGAAATCCTCCCCCGGAAAACGGAGTGCATCCGTCCTCCGGTTGCCAACGTATCGCTGCTGCTGATTGTTCTGTGCCCGACGCCTGCCCCGGACTTTCTGCTGGTGGATCGGCTGATGGTGCGAGCCCGCAGGCAGGGCATGAAGATGCTGCTGGTGGTGACCAAGGGCGACCTTGACAGCAACCTGCCGGAGCTGGTTCGCAGGCAGTATGCAGGCAGCGGCGCCGCAGTATATGCCGTATGTGCCGAAACCGGCGAAGGATTGGCAGAATTGAAGCAGGCCATGGCAGGAGAATTGTGCTGCATGGCAGGCCAATCTGGGGTGGGTAAGTCCACCCTGCTGAATGCCTTGCTGGGGGTTCAACAGGAAACAGGAGAAATCAGTGAAAAAATCCAGCGGGGCAAAAACACCACCCGCCATGCAGAATTGCTGATGAAGGACGGTATTCGGGTGCTGGATACCGCAGGTTTCAGCCTGCTGGAGCTGGAGGATGGCATGGAACCTATCACCCTGAAGGATGAATACCCGGAGTTCGGGGAGTATGAAGGACAATGCCGCTTTACCCCCTGCTATCATGACAGAGAGCCGGGGTGCGCCGTAACGGCGGCCTGCCAGGAAGGCAAGATTGATCCTGATCGGCTCAGCCGATATCGGCAACTGCTGAATGAAGTCCGTGAGGCATGGAGGGGTCGTTATGATTAAGGTTTCCCCATCGATTCTGGCTGCCGATCCCCTGAAAATGGGGGAAGAAGTGCGGCGCATGGCGGATGCAGGCTGCGATTGGCTGCATGTGGATATCATGGATGCCCACTTTGTGCCCAACCTAAGCTTCGGACCTTCTTTGGTGAAGGCGCTGAAGCCTGTGGCGGGTGTTCCCTTGGATGTGCACCTGATGATGGATAATCCTGGCCGGTACATCGAAACCTTTATCAAAAACGGTGCGGATATTGTGACCATTCATGCCGAAATTTCGGAAGATGTGGAGATGCTGCTGAAGCAGATCCGTTCTCTGGGGGCGATGGCAGGCCTGTCCATCAAACCCGGCACGGCTGTGGATGAAATTCGTTCCCTGCTTCCTCTGTGCGATGTGGTGCTGGTGATGACCGTGGAGCCAGGCTTCGGAGGGCAAGCCTTCCGAGCGGATTGCGCGGAAAAGGTTGCCGTGCTGCGGCAAATGGGCTATAAGGGATTGATTGAAGCAGACGGTGGCGTATCCCTGAGCAACCTGCCCATGCTGAAGGAAAAAGGCCTGGATGTGGCAGTCATGGGTACGGCATTGTACAAAAGCGAACACCCGAAAGAGGACATTGACAAGGTTCATGCCCTGTAATCAAAAATGCCCTGCGGAGAAAAATCCGCAGGGCATTCCATTTACTCACTTAGCTTGCCGCTTCGCCAGTGCTTGCGGCACAGGGAAGTATATTGGCTGTTGCCGCCCAGGAGAATCTGATCCCCTTGCTTCACCACATGCCCGTCTACCACGCGGGCGTTGCAGGTGGCCTTCTTGCCGCACCAGCAAATGGTCTTAATCTCTTCAATGGTATCAGCCCAGGCCATGAGCCACTGACTGCCTTCGAAAAGATTCCCCTGAAAGTCTGTGCGAAGCCCGTAGGCAATCACCGGAACATTCAGGTCATCCACAATGTGCACCAGCTCTTCCACTTGCGCCTTGGTCAGGAATTGCGCTTCATCCACAATGACACAGGCATAGGGGGTCAGGTCAACGGCGGGAAGCTCCTCCATAAACATACATTCGGCGGACAGACCGCATCGGGAAAGCACCGTGCGCTCACCGTCTCGGTTATCCAGCTTAGGCTTGACCATGAGCACCTGCTGGCCGCGCTCCATGTAATTGTATCGCACCATGATCGCATTGGCCGTTTTGCTGGAACCCATGGCTCCGTAGCGGAAATACAGCTTTGCCATTTCGTACATCCTTCTCCTGATGGTTCAGGTTTTTATTCCGGCAGTGTTACCGCATAGACGGTTTCATCGCAAGCCAAGAGGACACGGCCGTTTTTCAGCGTGCCCAGGTACGCTGTTACCGTTTCGCCATCCCCGATGGGCAGCGCATAGGCATAAAACTTCTGTGTCGTTACGTCAGACCGGTACATGTAGCTTCCGGAGAAACCGTACACGCTTGAACCGCGAACCATGGCGCCGACACATACATCCGGCAGAGCAAACCGACGATCGTCCGTGCCGGTCAGCAGGCGCAGGTCGCTGATCTGCTGGCTGTTGCTCGTTTGGCTGGTGGGGGCGAGAAGCAGCTTTGCATCGCCCCGGTCAGGTACGTCGTAATCGATCAGTTTCCAGCCGTAAACCAGGATGGTGCTGTTGGTATCCTGAACGGCCTTGTAGTTGTACGTGTAAAGCTGCTGAGTGGTGAACACACGAAGCTTGTTGTTTTCGCTGAGCACCTTGTAGGCCAGCTTTTCGCCCACGGAAACCTCGCCGGTGCTCATTTTGCCTACCTGGAAGGTGTTCAGGGTGGAGTTAATGGCTGTGCCGTACACGTCCATGGCCAGGGTCCACATGTACTGTCCCTGATCCCCATAGAAGCCCACATCCAGCAGAAGCATATCCTCAAAGGCTTCCCGCTCTTCATCCACCTGAGAACCCTTCATATCCAGCACCACCAGGTGGGCGGCGGTGTCACTGCCGGTGGCGACAGCCACATATTGCTGCCCCACCCGAGCAAACTGCACCTCGGAGGACATATTATCATTGTAGGTGGCGTTGCCGTTTTGGTTCACAATGTATACCTGGGATCCCTGCCAAATCACCAGATAATCATCTGATGCGGCAAAGGATGCGCCGCTGCCCACCGGGAAGCTCCAGCGAATGGCACCGTCACTGCTCAGGCAGTGGATGGAAGCATCATCATAATAGAGAATGTTATTGCCAAAGGGGGTAACGCTCTGGCTGGCAAAGCAGGTCAGGCGATTGGCACCCATTTCCGTTGTACCGCCCATATTGCCGATGAAGCGGATACCCAGCAGCACCAGCATAATCAGCGCCAGCAGAATGATCCAGTTGCGGATTTGTCTTCTGCGGCGGCGCTGTTCCTCCATGCGGTCGCTGTACATTGATTTGCCTTTTCCTTGCATGACGCTGCTCCTTTATCGATTTTGACAAACGCCCTCAAAAGAGCGTTCAGGTGCATTATACCAAGAAGTCAGCCATCGTGCAAGGCAGACGAAAAAGCTGATCGTCCCCAAGAGAAAAGGAGCGCCGCATGACGCTCCTCCTTTGCAATGATTTATTCCTTGCTTTCCTTCTGTTTGCGCTTTCCCTTTTCGGCGGTACCACGATGTTCTTCGCCTTGGTAGGTTTTGCTGCTCAGGGGGCCGATCCGGTAGCTGAGCATGTAGTTGGAGTTGGGATACTGCTGATAGAACTGCCGCTTCAGCCGTTCCATGACGATTTTGCCGCTTTCATAGTTGACCATGGGCAGCAGCAGAGCATACTGGGTGGCGCTGAACCGGGTAATGGTATCGCCCTTGCGCAGATTGTGGCGCATCACATCCAGCAGACCCTGCATCACATCGTTCTGCTTGATGGGGGACAGAGGCTTGGTATCCATATTGGAGACCATGACCAAGGCGATGAACATGCTGGAGCCCAGCCGTTCCAGGTTGCGCATCTGCAGATTATAAATTTCTTTGAACACGGCGTACTCGCATACAAAGGCGCCGGAAACCTCGCCGTACTCCTGCAGCTCATCCCGAATGGCGTCGATGTTCATGTCCAGGGTCTTGCCCGCCTGGATGATCTGCTTGTAAAATTCCTGAATGCCTTCCGGTGGCTGCACACCCAGATATCGGAAGTGAAGGTTGGTTACATGCTTGTATTGCATGAGAGCTTCATTGTTCCGGCAGGTTTTCACCAAAGCATTCATCAGCTGCAAATGAAGCTGTTCATCAAAGGCGTCTACATCCAGGGCGGCACGGCAGACGCTGATGATTTCTTCATAATCCTCTTTTTCCTTCAGCAGGTTCAGGTAATTGTACACCACCTGCAGGTAGCTGTCGTGGAGGGTGACAGAACGACCCATAATCCATTCTTCCTGATCGTTGCCGTGGAGCAGATTGCCGCCGTAAAGCTGCATCATCTGCTGAAAATCTTTTTCCGTTTCCTCATCCAGTGTGTGGCAGTCCTTCAACTTTTCAACAACGGCTTCAAATTCGTACATATCCACCGTTACATTGGGCTGGGGACGCCAACGGTAGCAGCCCCGTTCCGTGCCGATGCACCGGCTGAATTCCGGACTGATGGAGGACAGAATCACACGCAGACGGCTGACCAAGGTCTTCAGGGCGCTTTCCGGGTTCACGGATGCGTCATCCGCCCACATGGTTTCAATCAGGCGATACACGGGGACGCTTTCACCGTGCTGCAATACAAGATATTGAAGCAATGCCATGCCCTTGCGGCTCTTGCCCACAATGTGATCCACGTTGTTGCCGTCGCAGGTAACGTGGAAACCGCCCAGCATGGTGATCCGCACTTGTCCGCTCATGGATCCGCCCTCTTTCAAAAAAATGCTATCATGGTTACTTGAAATTCATAACCATTATAGCAAAAAGTAAGGGCTTATGCAAGCAAATGTGACCGACTCATGTAACTTTATGGAAACGACTGACAATTCTGTTAGCGTTGAGTGACTCTTTCAGCACAATAAGCTACGGCCTCCTGCACGGCAAGGGCAACAGCTTCGCCCATGGTCATCTTTTTGACGCCTGCAACGGTTACCTGACACTTGCTGACCGGCACCAAAATTTTGTGGGCAGGGCTGGCACCAACGGCACAGGCCATGGCTTGGGTAACCTCGCCCAACATGGCATCACACAGCACAATGCCGATGGGGCCCAGAATCAGGTCTGCCTGAGCGGCTGCGACACGGACGGAGTTTTCTCCCGTCGCTCCCTGATCAGCCCCGGCGCGCATCATGGCGGCTGTCGCCATGGCATTGGTGCCGACGGCAATCAGGTGATGCTCCGGCAAAGCTTTCTTGAGCTGCTCGACCAGAAGCTTCCCCATGCCGCCGCCCTGGGCATCCATGACAACAATGTTCATGCTTCCTCCAAGGCTTCCCGCGCCAGCAGGTAAGCGCCCATCACGCCGCTGTGAATATCCAGTCCGGGTTCTACGATGTAATCCTCAAGACCTTTCTCCACTGCATCGGCACACAGGTAATTACCCAGCAGCGCCAGGGTTTTCCGGCGGATAATGGGCAGCAGGAATTTCTGCTGCATCACGCCGCCCCCCAGAATAATCTTTTCCGGTGAGAAGATCATCATGGCATTGACACACATCTGTGCCAGATAGGTGCTTTCCAGATCCCATGCCGGATGCTCCGGGGGCAGCTCCTTGGCAGAAATGCCCCACCGCTTTTCAATAGCGGGACCGGAGGCCAACCCTTCCAGACAGCCCTTGTGATAGGGGCAAATGCCTTCCGGCATAGGATCCCCATCCACCGGGTGCATCAGCTGATGACCGACTTCCGGGTGCACCAGGCCATGCACCGGCTTGCCGCCAATGACCACGCCGCCGCCGATGCCTGTGCCCACCGTGACATAAAGGCAGGAGTCCAGTCCTTTGGCAGCGCCAAGCTTTGCCTCTGCCAGAGCGGCACCGTTTACATCCGTGTCCATTTTGACCGGTACCTTCAGTGCATCACGGAAGACGTTCATGATCGGATAATGCCGCCACGCCAGCTTGGGGGTTGCGGTGATGGAACCATACGTGGGGCTTGCAGGATTCAGATCCAGAGGGCCGAAGCAGCCGATGCCGAGGGCATCAATGGGATGCTCCTGAAAGAAACAGATCATCTCCGGCATGGTGGTTTCCGGGGTACGGGTAGGCAGGGAAAGTCTTTCCAGCATGGTGCCGTTTTCATCCAAATAACTCAGCACCATTTTGGTGCCGCCGGCTTCCAATGCGCCAAAGTGCAGCATGTCAACATTCCTTTCCATGGTTAGATCAAGAGATTATTCGCCCAGCGTTTGAAGCAGTGCACGCACGGCGGTGTTGGCTTCTGCCTCGTCAGAGCCTTCGACCACCAGCATGGTGACAGCGTCCGCATCCGCACACAGGGACAACAGCCCCAAGGTGGACTTGGCGTTCACAATCTTGTGGGCATGCTCCAGCATAATGCGGGATTCATAGCGGCTTGCCAGCTGCACCAGGGCCATGGCATTGGCACGGGAGGACAAGGTTTTGCTGGTCAGGGTAACACGGTCTCGGATCATCGTGATTCCTCCTTTGGACGGTTCAGGGGTTCTTCCTGCATAATTTCATCAGCAATCATTTGCAAGCGGCGCATGCGGTGATTCACGCCGCTTTTGCCTACGGGAGGCTCCAGCATTTGTCCCAGTTCGCTCAGGCTCAGGTCTGGATGTTCCAGACGGGTACGGGCGATCTGCTCCAAGGCAGGGGGAAGGCTGGAAAGACCTCGGTGGATGGAAATCAGTTTAATGGCGTCCACCTGCTGCTGGGAGGCGGTAACCATGCGTTCAGTGTTATGTTCGTCACAGTTGCTGGCACGGTTGGCTTCGCCACGCATCTGCTTTTGAATGCGCACGTTTTCCATCTGCAGCATGGCGCCGGAAGCCCCCATCAGGGTCAGGGCATCGGCAATCTGCTGAGCCCCTTTCAGATACAGCACATGCTGTCCCTTTCGCACATGCTCGTGCACAGGCAGACCGGACTTTTCCAGCAGGCGGCGGAGGGTCTGGCAAAGGGCGTCATCCGCTGCAATCCATTCAAAATGGTATCCCTTCTCCGGGCTGGACATGGTGCCTGAGCCCAGAAACGCTGCCCGAAGGAAGGCTCTGCGGCAGCATTGCCGGGTCATGGAATGCCGGGGCGCTGTCCGCTTCAGGGAGATGGTGCCGTTTTCATCCTGCTCCATCATGTGCAGAGCCAGCAGCAGCTTTTCCGCATCCTGATCCTCAAGGGTCAGCACACAGGTGCGTTGACCGCCCAGCCGATTATGCTGCACGAAGTGCAGGGTCGGGGTTAACCCCAGTCGGCTGCGGATGAGCAGGAAAATGCGCCTTGCCAGTGCCGCGCTTTCTACCCGCCAAGTGACACGCACACGACCGCCGCCCCGCAGGGACAGGCTGCCGGAGGTCTGGGTTAAGGCACTGAGCTCGGAGAGCATGCAGCAGTTTTTGCCCAAGGGCAGGCGCAGCAGTTCTTCTTTCACATTGGATGCAAAGGACATGATTCTTCTCCGTCGTCAATCGGCGGCTTCAGCCGCACTCTTCCACAGGGCCTGCTCAATATCCAGGTCTCTGTGGTTGACTTCCACCTGATAGTGCTTAGCCTTCAAATCCCGACCGATGGCCTCCGCAATAGCGACGGAACGATGCGCCCCGCCGGTGCAGCCGATGGCAATCACCAGTCGGTGCTTGCCTTCCTCCTGATAATGGGGAAGAAGGAAGTCCAGCATGTCCGTAACCTTGGTCATAAACTCCTCCGTTACGGGATGATTCATCACGAAGGCGCGCACATCCTCATCCAAACCGGTATGCTGCCCAAGCCCTTCGATGTAAAAAGGATTGGGCAGAAAGCGCACGTCGAAGACCAAGTCGGCCTGCCGGGGGAGACCCCGCTTAAACCCAAAGGACATAATCTCCAGCCGCAAGGGCGTTTCCTCACCGTCGGAGGAAACAATGGCCTGCAGCTTCCGCTGGAGGGCTTTGGGACGCAGGTTGGAGGTATCAATGACATAGTTGGCAGTTTCACGCAGAGGCTGAAGCCGCTCCCGTTCCTGGGTAATGGCTTCCATCAGGGTCACGTTTTCCCCTGCAAGGGGATGATCCCGGCGGGTTTCCTTGTAGCGGCTGACCAGCACATCGTCCCCGGCTTCAATAAAGAGGGTTTCAATCTGATAACCCAGTTGTCGGGTTTCCTGAATTAGCTTGCTGACGGCTTTGGCGTCAAAGAACTCGCCGCTGCGCACGTCCACAGCCAAGGCCACCAGCTTGCAATGCATGGCGGAGGTTTGGCAAACTTCCATGAATTTCAGCATCATCATGGGGGGCAGATTGTCCACACAAAAGGCGCCCATATCTTCCAGATACCGTGTTGCCATGGTTTTCCCGGCACCGCTTAAACCCGTTACAAGCAAAAACCTCAAGGGTTTCGCCCCCTCACTCAGCTTCTTTATCTTCTCCCAGAATACATACCTCAGGATGCAGGGCTACACCGGTCTTTTCCAGCACGGTTTGCTGTACCAATGCCATCAGGTTCAGGAAATCCTCCGGGGTTCCACCTCGGTTCACCAGAAAGCCGGCGTGCTTTTCGCTTACGGAAGCGCCGCCTACTGATACGCCCTTCAGGCCGCACTGATCAATCAAGGCGGCGGCAAAGCCGTTCACCGGCCGGCGGAAAGTACTGCCGGCACTGGGCACGTCCAGAGGCTGCTTCTCCCGACGGCGGGCATTCAGCTCTGCCGTTTCTTCCTTAAGCTTAGCCTTGTCCCCATGGGACAAATGGAGGGTAACCCTGGTGATGATTTTGTCTTCCTGCTGCAGCCGGGAGGATCGATAACCGTAATGCATTTCCTCCCCGGTATAGCGGAAGGGATGGCCTGTCAGCCGGTCAAAGCCCTCGACCAGGGCCACCACTTGGCTCATTTCACCGCCGTATGCACCGGCGTTCATCAATACGCCGCCGCCCATGGTGCCGGGAATGCCTCCGGCGAAGGTTAACCCGGACAGTCCGGCCAGCACGGCAACGGCATTGGCAGTAGGCATCATGGCACCAGCCTGGGCATGGAGAAGCTCCCCGTCCACCTGCATATCGCTCATGCGGCTGGCAATGCGAATCACAACGCCGCGAATGCCGCCGGACTTGACCAACAGGTTGCTGCCGTGACCGATCACCGTCACCGGCACATGGAACGCTTCCGCTAGCTCCAGGGTGCGCTGCACACCATGATCGTCATGGGGCTCCACCAGCAAGTCTGCCGAACCGCCCAAGCGCAGGGTTGTATATTCCGACATGGGTGCATGCCGTTTCATGAACAGCCCCGGCATTTCCTGCCGAAGATGTGCCTCTAAGGCTATGCATTCCTTTGTCATGCATCCACTTCCTCTCATGCTCTATTCTACAGCATTTCAGGTGCAATCGCAAGATGCAGGATAACGAAAAAAGATCACCTGTACGCATGGACAGGTGATCAATGGGTTATGCTTCCAGGTCTTCAAACCGTCTGCACCAGGTATACTTGCTGATGGCACTCTGCACAGCCCCGGAACAATAGGTGCAAAGAATGTCCCGAATATAGGGAGGCAGCACCCGGTTATACTTCACTTCCAGGATCATTTCCCCGTTGTCAAAGGGAGGAACGGTAGGCACAAAGGGATTGAACAGATCCGTGGAACGGAGGCCGGAACGAAGCTGCTTATCAAAGGTGATCCGCACTTCCTCTGCCGGGTGCAGGTAAGCCTCCCGCACATAGTCCACAATGACTACCGGGCGGAGCAGGTTCACCGTCATTTCCCTGTACACATCGTTCAGCAGGCCGGAACGGGTGGTTTCCAGCCCCGTGGGGTCGCCGGCAATCAGCTGCTCACACAAATCCCGGGGGATGGAAATGGAACGCTTGGAGATCAGACTGCCGATCTTGGTTTTGCATTCCATCTTAATGATGCGGTCGCTCATGTTATAGATGCGGATGCGGTACTTGTCACGGTTCTGCACGCCGTCGATTTTATCAAACAGCGCGTTGTTGTAGATGGTGTCAAAGTACAGGGAGCGGATGTGATACTCGTTGTATTCATCGCCGTTGGGGTCCCGCTGAAGCACTTGATCCAGCACCCCGGAAAGAACGATGTATTGCATTTCGTTGATGAAAAACTTCAGCTCATGCCGAAGGGGCAAAGTGGTGCCCAACCGCAACACCTCCTAGGTGTTTTTCAGATTTACGGCTTAGACGCCTGCTTCCGTCTGGCAGGCAACCAGGGTTGCATCATGGACACCGTCAATGTTCAGCATGGTGGCCACCAGATCCTGCTTATCGGACAGGCGAACCTCCACAGTCATTTCCGCACCGGCACGGGTAACAGTCTTGGAGCGGAGACGCTGCTGCTTCACCGTGCGGCGGAGCTGCTGGAGGATGGTGCTTTCCACATCGTCGTCATAGTGGAGCACCAGCAGATAAGCATCCGGGTTGCGGAAGCGGACAAAGGTCATGCCGAACATGACCACGGAAATGCCCAGCACCACCACAATGGCGATGACGTACAATTCAGCACCCAGCAGGATGCCCATAGTCAGCGCCCAGAACATGTACGCCGTGTCCATAGGATCCTTCACGGCAGTACGGAAGCGAACGATGGACAGTGCGCCCACCATGCCCATGGACAGGGACAGGTCGCTCTTAATGCACATGACCACCGGCGTGGTGATGAGGGTAAGCATCATCAGCGTCATGGCAAAGGAGGGACTGTAGAGCACGCCCCGGTAGCACTTGCGGTAAACAAAGGCGATAATAAGACCCACCAGGCAGCCCAGCAGCAAGGCGGTAATCACCTTCATAGGTGTCAGGGAAGCAAACTGTTCTGCAAAGTACGTGGAAAGGCTGGCGTTATTCTTGACCAGATCCTGTACACCAATGGTATCCAAGGCAAGGGTCGTCTGCATGTGTAATCCTCCTCCAATACAGCCATGTGCATTGCACACGTGGCATTATACAGCATTCCGGGTGTCCGTGCAATTGATTTGTGATTTTCTCGGCAATGTGTTAATTCGGGATTTCCGGCTGCTCGCCGAAGTAATCCAGCATCTGTGCATCCGACAGGTTGAATTCTTCCTTGATGAAGCCCCACAGCTTGTTGGGACGCTTCTTGATCACGTTCCGTAGCCGTTCAATACGGCTCTGCCAATATCGATAGGCGGCATCGGAAGAAGTGGGCCATTCGGTAATGACGTACTGGTCGTGTTCCTCAGCCCAGCGGGCGAAGTGGATGGTCATCTCCGGATCCAGCTGTTCCACCAGGGGTTCCAGCACAGACAGCATGTTTTCCGTCGTCAGGGTCTGGAAGATGTCGCCCAGCTTCCGCAGGAACTTATCCTTGTATTCCGGTACTTCCAGCAGCTTTAGGAAGATGGTGTTGTCGATCTTCTGCTGTCCCATGCCGGTGGACTTGGTGTAGCTCTTGGGGCTGTTGAATTCGGAATTGTACAGGCCGTAATCCAGGTCGTAGATGATCCACTTCCACTTGCTGCCTTCCTGCCCTGTCTTGTAGAAGCGGATGTTACCAATGTCGCTGTTGCCGAAGAACATTTCCAGCGCCATGTATTCCAGGTAGTTATCCACGTCCACGTTGTCCAGGATATACTGCAGATCCTCGGCGTTGTTGGCAGGATCGGAGGCTTTGATCTTCTTGATCATGGCCTTGTATTCCTTGTTGGAGCCGTAATCCGTCGAACCGCTGCCGTGCAGGAGGGTCACTTTGCTGGCCTCGTCAAAACTCAATCCTTCATGCTGCACCACAAAATAGCGGTCGATACGTTCCCGCATGTTGTAGTGACCCCAGTACACGCCGTTGATGTACACCACCACGGGATTCCACGCCTGGTGGATGATGGATGTTCCGTAGAAGTCCATCAATCTGGACTGGAAGCCGTCCACCAGCCGGGTCCATACGCCGTCGTTTCCTGCATTACGGAGTACGAAAGCCTTGTACTGGGTGTACTCACGATCGTCGAAGAGCTTGGCGTTAAAGTACTTTTCGCCGTAAATGGACTTGGAACGGAACTTGATGGACTTCTGCGGCAGGTCAAGGCTGAAGTCGCCGGCCAGTTCGAAGCCTGTGCCTTGACTCAACACCTGGGTGCCGTCCAACAGGTAATACTCAATGTAGCCTTCCTGACGGATTTTGCCGAACTGCCGGTAAACGGTGTTTTTGAAAGGCAGCTGACCGGCCACCTTGGTAACATTGGCACCGGTCACGAACATGCCGGTTTCTTCATTCCACAGAATGTCCGGATCGCAGGTTAGGGAGACAATGGGCAGGGAGTGATAAGCGTTAATGAAGTAGGTGCCGGTGGTGATGGTGCTGGGCTGAAGTCCCGTTGAGGAGAAGGCTCTTGCCCGAAGCACGGTGGTGAAGTTTAGCTCCAGGGTTTCACCGTTGTAGGGGGTGGAGGAAGTAGTGGGGATGGAACCGTCCGTGGTGTAGTACACCGTGCATCCATCGGGAATGGTGAAGCCGGTGTATACCGTTTCGTAATGCAGCCCCGGTTCTACCAGAAATTCAGGGGCTTCCGCATAGCCCAGGAAGCCGGAGCCGTTGGAGGCCTTCGGCGTTGGCGTGTCATAATAAAAAAAGCCCGCCAATCCCAAGGTGCGACCATAGGATGTATTGGTGGGAACGAGCGGCATAACCAGCTTATCCAGTATCTTGCCCGTAGGATCGGACAGGCAGACCGTCTCGCCCCCGGCACGCAGAATTTTGAAGGAAGCGTGCAGCCGGGTGGTGGTTGTCAGCTGACTTTGACCATCACACAGCACGATCAGATATTCGCCGGGACCGATGGTCGTGCCCTCCGGAAACTGCCACTTTCGCGCCCGCCCCACATTGTCTGTCAGACCATAATTGCTTAGATCAACGGTCACATTGGAGCTGTTGTAAAGCTCCACCCAGTCGCAGGGGGAAACATCGTCATACACTTGTACGGAATCGTTGGAGGCCATGACTTCACTGATGTATACGCCGGTTTTATTCATTTGGCGCATGTTGTAGTCCATCTGGGCAGCGCCGGCCTCCGTATTGGGGAGACCGGGCGTTGCCAGCTGATAGACCTTGAAATTACCGTCACTGTCCCGACCGTAGCTGCAATCCTCAGCCAAATTGTCAATGGTGACCCGATCCACCAAATGCCCGCGGCTGTCGGACAGCACTACCGTGTCATGTTCGGCACTGATGCGGAAGTTGGTGTGGGGTACGCCGGTGCTCTCCTCCACCTTGTCCTTGCCGGAGCAGAACACAACATAGTAACCGCCGGGGGCAATGGTTGCCCCTTCCGGGAAGCGCCACTTCAGCGGCTTGTTTTCCTTGTTGCTCAAGGCGTAGTTTTCCAAGCTGATGGTTTGATTGGTGGTATTGTACAGCTCAATCCAGTCGCTGAACTCGCCGTCTTCATCAGACAAGCCACTCTTGGCATCAGCCATAACTTCATTAATAATGAGTGCCCCGTCCGTGACCGTGGTGGAGGTCAGGTAAGCCTGATAGCCCTCCTCGGTATTGGCATAGCCGGGGCTGTACAGCAAGGTGGAAGCCCAGGTGCCGTCCTCTTGCAGGGCCCAGCTTTCGTCACTGCCCATGATAGGGAAGGTGACGGAATCGATCTGATAAGCGCTGGGGTCAAAGAGGTACACGGTTTCGCCCACGCTGGAAAGCTTAAACTTGGCGTGAAGGGTCTTGCCTGCTTCGCTGACGTTGGTATCGGAGCAGAACACCACCACACGACCGTTTGCCGGCAGGGTAACATCTGGGAAGAGGAAGCGAATGGAATCTCCCCGGTCGCTTAACCCTACGTCCTTCAGGGAAATATCATGGTCGCTGCTGTTCCAGACTTCAACCCAGTCATTATACTCGCCGTTTTCATCCGGTACGGAGGAACGGTTGGACGCCATCAGCTCACTGATGACCAGGCCATTGTAAGCACTGTCCTTTTCACCGATGGTCTGATCCACATTGCCGTCTGTCGTGCCGGTGGTACGGGTCGCCCGGGAAATGGGCTCCTTGGGGCAGATGATGACCAACAAAGCAACCAAGGCAATGAAGACAGCCATGGCGAACCAGGCAGGCTTTTTCCGCTTGGGTCCACGTCCTCGCGTCTGCTGAGGAGCTGTCGGGCGGGTTTGGGATTCCTGATAAGCCGCGCCGCTCCTTCTTCTTCTGGGCGGAGTTTGCTGCATTTGCGTTTCTCCTGTTTCTGCGCCTAGATGCGCTGCGTTCCTACATCAATTTAACAGTAACGACAGAGAAGCTTGCATCCCCTCTATCCCCTGCATTCTACCACACTTTTTTCTATCTTGCAACGGAAGGACAAAGGGTTGAGGAGAAACCATGGAGATAAACCGCTTGCGTGCCCTTGACATTCCCTGCCCTTTCGATATGATGGAAGGTGTAACCATTGAGGAGGGCTAAAATGCTTCTGGATCATCTGCGACGGGAATGGAAACGATACGCCATGCTGCTGGCAGGGGCGGCTATATTGACCTTTGGCTTGTACAATGTGCATAGTCGGTGCAGCATTACCGAGGGCGGTGTGCTGGGCATGACGCTGCTGGTTCAGCACTGGCTGGGGATTTCTCCGGCTATTACGGAAGTGGTGCTGGATGTGATCTGCTATGCTTTGGGTGTGAAATATTTGGGGAAGGATTTCCTCCGCTGCGCTCTTTGCGCTACAGGTGGGTTTGCCCTGACCTATGCATTGTGGGAGAAAATCGGCCCCCTGCTGCCTTCCATGGCGGATCAGCCTTTGCTGGCGGCCGTGGTGGGTGCCTTGTTTGTGGGCGTGGGCGTAGGCCTGGTGGTTCGTGCCGGCGGCGCCTCCGGTGGGGATGATGCCTTGGCACTGGTGATTGCCAAGCAATTCCGCTGGCCGGTTGACAGAGCTTATCTGTTTACGGACGTGGTGGTGCTGACCCTGTCTCTGAGCTACATTCCATGGCAGAAAATTGCCTGCTCGCTGGTAACGGTAACGATTTCCTCTTTTCTTATCGGCAAAATTCACAGCATGAAAAGAAAGGAACAGTCCATGGATGCTGCAAGCTAATGAAATGGCCTGTTAACATTTGTCAATCCTTGGTTTGCTTTTTCTACAGGGCTATGCTATAATGAATCAACGGAAATTTCATTCCAAATGCATTTGCAACTTAAAGGAGGACCGCTTCATGAAGGGAATCATCTTGGCCGGCGGAGCAGGCACGCGGCTGTACCCACTGACCATGGTCACCAGCAAGCAGCTGCTGCCGGTGTACGATAAGCCCATGATCTACTATCCTCTGTCCACATTGATGCTGGCAGGCATCCGTGATATTTTGATCATCTCTACCCCGGTGGATACGCCCCGGTTCCAGTCCCTTTTGGGGGATGGCAGCCAGTTTGGCGTATCCCTGCAGTATGCGGTGCAGCCTTCCCCGGACGGTTTGGCACAGGCCTTCATCATTGGCGAGAAATTCATCGGTGACGATAGCTGTGCCATGGTGCTGGGGGATAACATCTTCTACGGCAATGGATTCTCCCATGTGCTGAAGGATGCAGCCGCCAATGCGGAAACCGGCCGGGCTACCATTTTCGGCTACTACGTGAATGACCCGGAGCGGTTCGGCATTGTGGAGTTTGATGAAAACGGCAAGGTCATCTCTGTGGAGGAGAAGCCGAAGCATCCCAAGAGCAACTACTGCATAACGGGACTGTACTTCTACCCTGCCGGGGTCAGCGCAAAGGCAAAGGACGTGAAGCCCTCCACCCGAGGCGAACTCGAAATTACGACCCTGAATGACATGTACCTGCAAAGCGGTGAGCTGGATGTGAAGCTGCTAGGCCGGGGCTATGCCTGGCTGGATACCGGCACCATGGAATCTCTGGTGGAGGCCGCCGATTTTGTCCGCATGGTGGAAAAGCGGCAGGGCATCAAGATTTCCGCCCCAGAGGAAATTGCCTACAAGAACGGCTGGATCAGCAAGGATGAGCTGCTTGCCTCTGCACAGCGGTACGGCAAGAGTCCCTACGGCGAGCACTTGAAGGCCGTGGCAGACGGTAAGATTCGTTACTGATTTTTCTTTGAAAGAGGTCTTTGATTCATGGAGAAGATCGCCACCTCCCTGCCGGGAGTCTACATCATTGAGCCTAAAGTCTTTGGCGACAAGCGGGGCTACTTTATGGAAACCTATTCCCAGAAGGCGTTTCATGATCTGGGGATTGACAACGTATTCGTGCAGGATAATCAGTCCTTCACGGCGCAGCAGGGTGTGCTGCGGGGCATCCATTTTCAGAATGACCCCATGGCACAGGCGAAGCTGGTTCGTGTGACCAAGGGCGCGGTGATGGACGTGGC
>CAVKHY010000006.1:0-42526 GCA_963656345.1 bacterium
GATGAAACCTTTGTGCTCTACCACATGACGGACGCTTTGGCGCTGTCCTTCAAGGTAGACGGTATGAGCTGCGTGTTTGCCGGACTTGTCTCCTTCCTGTGGCCGCTTGCCTCCCTGTATGGGTTCGAGTACATGACCCACGAAGAACGTCCCAACACCTTCTTTGCTTACTATACCATGACCTATGGCGTCACGTTGGCCATTGCCACTGCCGCCAACCTGTTCACCCTGTATGTGTTTTATGAATGCCTGACCATGATTACCCTGCCACTGGTCATGCACAAGAAGGATGCCCGCAGCATTCACGCCGGACGGAAGTACGTGTACTATTCCATCGGCGGTGCTGCACTGGCCTTCATCGGCCTGATCTTCTCCGTTTACTACGGACTGAACCCCAACTTCACCCTGGGCGGCATCTTGGATCCTGCTATGGTGGAAGGAAAGGAAGATCTGCTCCGTGCGGTATTCCTGCTGGCCTTCATCGGTTTCGGCACCAAGGCAGCCCTCTTCCCCATGCATGCATGGCTACCTGCCGCATCCGTGGCTCCTACGCCCGTAACGGCACTGCTGCACGCTGTGGCTGTGGTAAACGCTGGTGCCTATGCGGTGCTGCGCATCACCTACTACGTATTCGGTACAGAGCTGCTGTACGGTACCTGGGCACAGACCGTGGTGCTGTGCCTGAGCTGCTTCACCATCCTGTATGGCTCGGCCATGGCCGTGAAGGAGCAGCACTTCAAACGCCGCCTGGCTTACTCCACCATCAGCAACCTGAGCTACATGCTGATGGGTGCAGCCCTCATGACCCCTGACGGCATGGTGGGCAGCCTGAGCCACCTGGTGCTGCACGGTCTGATGAAGATCACCCTGTTCTACTGCGCAGGCGCCATTCTGGTCAAAACCGAGCAGGAGTATGTGCAGGACATTCGTGGCTTCGGCAAGATCATGCCCTTCACCTGTGCCGTGTTCACCATCGGCTCTGTGGCCATGGTAGGCATTCCTCCGCTGTGTGGCTTCGTCAGCAAGTGGAACCTGCTGACTGCTGCTGCCGGAACCGGCCTGCCGATGGGCGTTGTTGCCGTGGCAGTGCTGATCGTTTCCGCCATTCTGACTGCCATCTATCTCTTCGGTGTAGCCGGTCCCATGTACTTCCGTCCCGTGAATCCGGAGCTTTCCGCACTGACCAGTGAAAAGCATGACCCCTCCTGGATGATGAAGCTGCCTTTGACGGTGCTGACCCTTGCCATCATCCTGCTGGGCATCTACAGCCAACCCCTGGTCACCTTCCTGCGGAACATCGCTTCCGGCCTGATTTTCTGACGGAACCTCAACTCCCTTGAAAGGAGATATTCCCATGGCTCTATTGCCTATTCTTTGCTTCGGACCCATGGTGATGGCACTGGTGTGCTACATCGTTGGTCGCTTTTCGAAGCCTGTGCGGGACGAGCTGGTTGCTGTGACCGGCGTTGTTACCTGCATCGCCTGCGCCTTTCTGTGGAATCAGACAGGCAGCTTTACGCTGAGCGGCTTTTGCGGTTTAGGACTTCACCTGAGCGTGGATGGCTTCCGCAGCCTGTATGCGCTGGTTGCTTCCTTCATGTGGATGATGACGGGCATCTTCTCCAAGGAGTACTTTGCCCACTATCATAACCGCAACCGCTACTACTTCTTCAATCTGATGACCTTGGGTGCGACCTTGGGCGTATTCCTGTCCGATGATCTGTACTCCACCTTCATCTTTTTCGAAATCATGTCCCTGACCAGCTATGTGTGGGTGGCTCATGAAGAAACCCCCGGTGCCATGCGTGCCGCCGGTACCTATCTGGCGGTGGCTGTGCTGGGCGGTTTGACCACGCTAATGGGTCTGTTCATGCTGTGGCATGAACTGGGCACGCTGAACTTTGACGGCCTCCGTGCCGCCCTGGGCGGACAGCCTGCCTCCACCACCGTAACGGTAGCCGCTTGGCTGGTGGTATTCGGCTTTGCTGCCAAGGCCGGTCTGTTCCCGCTGCACATCTGGTTGCCCAAGGCGCACCCGGTGGCTCCTGCCCCGGCCAGTGCCCTGTTGTCCGGCATTCTGACCAAGTCCGGCGTTTTCGGCCTGATTGTGGTCTGCTCCCGGTTGATGGCCGGCAATGCGACCTTCGGCAATGCGCTGCTGGTGCTTGCTGTCATCACCATGTTCCTGGGCGCTGTGCTGGCACTGTTCTCCGTTGACCTGAAGCGTACCCTGGCCTGTTCTTCCATGAGTCAAATCGGCTTTATCACTGTGGGTCTGTCCATGATGGTACTGCTGGGCAACGAAGGCTCTCTGGCTGCCTACGGCAGCGTCATGCACATGGTGAACCACTCCCTGATTAAGCTGTGCCTGTTCATGGCGGCCGGTGTGGTTTTCATGAACCTGCATCAGCTGAACTTGAATGATATTCGAGGCTTCGGCCGGGGTAAGCCGGTGCTGCACATTGCCTTCCTGTTGGGTGCGCTGTCCATTGGCTGCATTCCTCCCATCGGCAGCGGCTACGTCAGCAAGAGCCTGCTGCATGAAAGCATTCTGGAGTACATTCACCTGCTGCAGGAAACCGGGCAAAGCTGGGGCGCCTACAAATTTGTGGAGATTCTCTTCCTCATCAGCGGCGGCCTGACCATTGCCTACATGACCAAGCTGTACATTTGCCTGTTCTGGGAAAAGCATCCCACTCGTCAGGCAGAGTTCGATGCCATGAACAAGAGCTACATTTCCATTCGTTCTTCCGTGGCTTTGCTGGGCAGCACCATTGTTCTCCCCTTCCTGGGTGCTCTGCCCCAGGCGTTGATGAGCCCTGTCGGTGCCCGCAGCGCAACCTTCTTCGGACAAGAGGCGTTGAAAGAATCCATTGCCTACTTCTCCGGTGAAAACCTGCTGGGCGCAGCTGAGAGCATTGTCATCGGTGCAGCGGCCTATCTGCTGATTGTCCGTCCCCTGCTGATGCGTAAGGAAGGCAAGGTGCTGGTCTATGCAGACCGCTGGCCCAAGTGGCTGGATCTGGAGAACAGTGTCTATCGTCCCGTGTTCACCCGGTTCCTGCCCAATGTAGCCGGTGCGGTCACCGCCTTCATCGCCAACATCCCGGAAGGCTTGGTGGTGCAGAAGATGATTCCCGAAATCATCACCGGCGTGGTGCGCTTCCTTTGCGAACTGCCGGAGAATATCGTGCTCTTCCTCAAGAACACGGTGCTCCGCAAGCGTCGCCGGAAGGAAGCCGTGCCTATCGGCAACCGCTTCACCTATGGCTTTGGCCGCTTCATGGACGCCATTGCCCGTGGGCTGAACGCTACCGTTTGCCGCCGTCATCCTGTGCGGACAGACTTTGAGTTCGTACTGGATGCCAGCAGCAAGGAAATCACTCGCGGCACCATTCGCATCACCAGAAGCATCTCCTTCGGTCTGCTGCTGCTGTGCATTGGTCTGTTTGCCACCTGCCTGTATCTGATGATTCACTAATGAAAAAGGGTCTGCTGCGGTTCATTCACTCCGCAACAGACCCTTTTGTTATGCTTGCTTTATGCCTTTTTCTTTTTCATTCCATGAATCACCAAGCCGATGACCAGCCCCAATGCCGCCGGGCAAATCCACGCCAGCCCCAGCTCTGCGAAAGGCAGAGCATTGCCCACGGTATCAATGATGCCGTTCAGGTGCCAAGCCGTACGAACCTCCTCAGGCAGGGTTTTCATCAGGTCATACAGGGAGGCGACAAGCGTCAGCGCTGTCACGCTGATGTACACGGCTCTGTCGTGGTCAAAAAACCGTCCCAGAAGGGTTAGCAGAATCAGCGTAATGGCCAGCGGATAAAGGAACATGAGGATGGGCAGCGACCATTGCGTAATGGCCGTCAGCCCCATGGTGGCAATCAAAAACGCTACCACCACGAAGAGGATGGCCCATACACGGTACTTGGGTCCCTTGGGAAAAATCACCGTGAAAGCCTCCGAGCAGCTGGTCACCAGCCCTACGGCAGTCTTTAGGCAGGCAGTTGTGACAGTCGCTGCCAACACCCAATAGCCAACCGTGCCCAAATAATGTTCTGCAATTTGTGCCAGGGCAATGCCCCCATTGTCACTGGTGGCAAACAAACCCCTGCTTTGCGTCCCCACGACGGTGACCGCAATGTAGATCAGTGCCATCAGGATGCAGCTGAATACCCCGGCCAGCATGGTAGACTTTGCTACCTGTTCCGGTTCCTGCACGCCACGATCACGAATCACCTGCACGACCACAATGCCGAAGGCCAGCCCCGCCAATACATCCATGGTGTTATAACCTTCCAGAAAACCTGTGAAGAAAGCTTGGGATACATAGTTCCCCTCTGGTGTCACCTCCGCAATATGCGCAGCAGGATGAATCATCGCCACCAGTACCAAAATACCAAGAAACACAAGGAAGATAGGATTCAGCACCAGACCGACCCAGGTTAATATCTTGCCGGGACGCAATGACAAGGCCAAGGTTGCTGCAAAGAAAGCCAAGGAAAAAATCCACAAGGCTGTCTGCCCGTTTTCCGGAAAGAACCGCTCAATGCCCACCGTAAAAGAGGTAGCTGCAAGACGAGGAATGGCGAAGAACGGTCCGATGGTCAGGTACAGCAGGCATGAGAAGAACGCACCATACTTCTTGCCGATCGTGCTGCTTAACTGATACACGCCGCTGCTGCGGCTCATTCCTAAAGCTGTTACCGCCAAGAGCGGCATCCCCACGCCGGTAAACAGCAGTCCGATCACGGCAGGTACCACGTTGCTGCCTGCCATTTGTCCCATATGCACCGGGAAGATCAAATTACCTGCACCGAAGAACAAGCCGAAGAGCATACTGGCAATGGACACATATTCCTTTCGTGTCAGTTTTCCCTTCATAGGGTATCTCCCTTCCTTTCTTTTCTCATTTGGGTTGAATTTTGACCATTGTAACCTATCCATTTCAAAAAAGCAAGAACCACGCTTCCCTTTTGTAAAACTTCCAACACCGGCTGTTCATCCCTTGCCCTGCCCTTCCCTTCTATGGTATGATGGTACCCGAAAGGCGGTACGAAGATGATGAAGAAATGGAAAGCCTTTGGTTTTGTGATGCTTTTTGCCCTGTGTATGGTTTGCAGTGCACTGGGCGAGACATTTACTTTCTCCCTGGTGGGCGACTGTACGGTAGGCGATCAATGGAAGTACCACGGCTACGGTGCATCCTTTACCTATAAGATTAGCCAAGCCGGACTGGATTATCCCTTCAGCCTGGTGGCAGATTTGTTTGCCGCTGACGACCTGACCATTGCCAATTGCGAGGGCGTGCTGACCGACCGCCGTCCCGGCAGCAATGCGAAGTTTATGACCCTTGGTGCGGAAACAAAGTTCGGCGAGGTTTTCAAGCTGGGCAACGTGGATGTATGTAATATCGCCAACAACCATGCCCGGGACTTTGGCACCAATGGCCGGCAAGACACCATCGACACCCTGACGGCCCTGGGGATCGGGGTCTTCGGGGATGATTTGCTTTATGAAACTGAGCTGAAAGGCGTTAAGATCGGTATCGTAGGTTATACCTATCCCATCAACAAATCCAAGATGGAGCGCTATGCCGCCTCCATCCAGCAGTTGAAGGATGACGGCTGTACTTTCATTATCGCCAGCGCACACTGGGGCAAAGAGGAAAGCTACAACATCAATCTGGATCAGCGTACCTACGGACCCCAGCTGATCGACCTGGGTGCAGACATGGTCTACGGCCATGGTTCTCACACCCTGCAGCCCATCCAAATCTATAACGGAAAGGCTATTTTCTACAGCCTGTCCAACTTCACCTTTGGCGCCAACTCTGCCCCTAAAGACGACGATACAGCCGTTATTCAGGTTACCTATAATGTGCAGGATGACGGCACCATGGAGCTGCAGCAGATTACGGCGCTGCCCTTCAAAATGCACAACAACCGGGATTTCCGCCCCTACCCCATCGAGGATGAGAAAGGCAAGCTGCAGGTGTGGAAGAAGCTGGTGTTCTCCAAGGCGAAGGATCCTGACTCCGGACTGCCGGAAAGCTTCCTGACCACCGGCGTTGCCGTTTTCGCCGACCCTGCCACCTCCACGGATCTTCCCCTGCCTGCCACCGAAACAGACCTGGCAAGCGCTACCAATCTTCCCGAAGGAGAATGACCTGTGAACATTCTGCTCGTTAATGATGACGGTATTTCCAGCCCCCATCTGCACATGCTTTGCCGGGCAGCGGCTGCACGGAGGCACCATGTGCTTGTGTGTGCCCCGTCCACCCAGCAGAGCGGCAAAAGCTACAGTCTCACCATTTCCACCCCTCTGATGGTAGCACCTTATGCCATGGAAGGAGCCGATGCCGCATGGGCTGTGGACGGCACCCCTGCGGACTGTGCTCATCTTGCTGTGACGTCTTTGGCAGATGCGCCCATTGACCTGTGCATCAGCGGCATCAATCACGGCTACAACGCCGGTCTGTCCATTTATGCCTCCGGTACGGTCAGTGCTGCCCGGGATGCAGCGTTTCGGGGCATTCCCTCCATGGCGCTGTCGATGGAAGTCTCTACCCCGGCAGAAACCAGTCATCTCTTTGCTGAATGGGCCATTCAGTTGGGCGAGCATCTGGTGCACTCCCCTGCTCCTGCCCAGTCTGTGCTGAATGTTAATCTGCCTCCCGTTCCCGTTTACGAGCTGCAATCCCCCGTGTTCTGCCCCTTGAATACCGCCATGTGGCAAGATGGATATCAGCAATGTGAGAGTCCAAGAGGTAAGACCTATTATTGGCTGAATCTATATCAGGATGCCGCCCCTGACCCTGGCAGCGACATTGACCTGTTGGCCAAGGGACACATCACCTGTACCTTCATCGGCCCGACGGAAACCATCTATCAGGGCTATGATGCCCTGTTGGAAGATTTGTAATTCTATTTTTCCATTTTTCTGTAAAGAAAACCTTCTCAACCCCTTGCGGTCATGGATATGAAGTCGTATAATGGAAAACCGCTGCGTTCTTTGGCGCAAGATTCGGAAGGGTTGGAGTGAAAAGCGTGCGGTATGTGCAGCTTCTCAAAAAGGAATTCAAAGGTTACAATGCAAAAAGCCTAACGGCAGATCTGCTCAGCGGCATTACGGTGGCGGCTGTTGCCTTGCCTTTGGCGCTGGCCTTCGGCGTATCCAGCGGTGCGGATGCAGCAGCAGGGCTGATTACGGCCATCATTGCCGGATTGGTGATCTCCCTGCTGTCCGGCGGTTATTATCAAATCAGCGGACCTACCGGCGCTATGGCGGCCATCCTCATGTCCGTGGTGGCCAAGTATTCCTTGCAGGGCGTGTTCATTGCAACATTCCTGGCAGGTGTCATTCTGGTGCTGTGCGGCGTGCTGAAGCTGGGTCGGCTGACCTCCTTCATTCCCATGCCGGTCATTACAGGCTTCACCAGCGGCATTGCGGTCATCATTGCCCTGGGTCAGGTAGATAACTTCTTTGGCGTGACCAGTCAAGGAGATACGGCCATTACCAAGCTGCTCAGCTATGGCACGCTGGGCTTTTCCCCCAACTGGACAGCGGTGATCATGGGGCTTGCCGTCATCCTGTTCATGGTTTTCTTCCCGAAAAAATGGAATGCCGTGGTACCCTCCAGCCTGATCAGCATCATTCTGGCCACGGCTGCCGCCATGATTTTTCACCTGGATGTGAAGCCCGTCGGTACGATTCCCACCACCCTGCTGCCGGAAAATCGTCTGACCCTTGCAGGGCTGGATCTTGCTACCATTCAGGGGTTGATTTCTCCTGCCTTCTCCATTGCCATTCTGGGCATGATTGAAAGCCTGCTGTGCGGCGCCAGTGCCGGACGCATGACCAGTGTTCCCCTGGACAGCGATCAGGAACTGATTGCCCAGGGTATTGGCAACATGGTGCTGCCCTTTTTCGGCGGCATCCCTGCCACGGCGGCCATTGCACGCACCAGCGTAGCCATCAAGAGCGGCGCAAAGACCCGGCTGACCGGTGTCTTCCACGCTTTGGCGCTGCTGGTGTTCATGCTGGCGCTGTCCACCGTTATGAGTCAAATCCCCCTTTGTGCTCTGGCCGGTGTGCTGATGGTCACTGCCTGGCGCATGAATGAGTGGCATGCCATCCGTTACATGATGGAGCGGAAACTGAAATCCAGCCTGGTCATGTTCTTTGCTACTATGATCGCCACCATCGTTTTTGATCTAACCATTGCCATCCTCGTCGGCGTGGGGTTGGCCGTGATTTTTCTGCTGGCACGGCTGAGCCACTTGGACATTCGCTATGATAAGGTAGACTGCGACCGGCTGAATATCCAGGACGCGCATGCACGGGAACGCCTTGCCGGTGCCATGGTATGTTACGTGAATGGTCCCATCATGTTTGCCAATGCCCAGGCCGTGGAAAGTATGGCTGACAAAATGAAGGATCAGCATACGGTGTTTATGTCCCTGCGTGGGGTGAGCGACATGGATATCAGCGGCGCTCAAGCCATGATTCACCTAGCAGACGCGCTCCGTGCCCGGGGCACCAAGCTGATCCTGACCGGCATGCCGGAAAAGGCCAAGGTCATGGCCGACCGCTGCGGACTGACAGAAGTCATCGGTGAAGAAAACTTCTACTACGGCATGGATCGAGCCATCCTCGACTACCACGCCGCCGCTCAGCAGCAGGTAACAGATTAAACCCTTCTGCATTCAGGCAGGCAGCCTGCACATCCGTTTGTGCTGTAGCTGCCTGCCTTTCCTGTTGATTGGAATCACCATTTTCCTGCTTGACAAGGCATGAGGACGGTGCTATACTCTCGATTGCTTTGAAGTTCAAAGCAATTTTTCTCAAGCAAATACTTTGAATATCAAAGGATTTCAGCACACATGACTACCATGGAAACGAAAATCAATGCAGTACTGGTGCACCTGTTTAACGATGCCCTGCAGCTGGAAGAGGATACCTTGCGAAAAGCCGGTATCACCCTAACCATCCGGGAAGTGCATATTCTGGAAGCGATATGCGCCGCTGGGGAAAACAACACCATGTCCGCCCTTGCAAGCAAACTGCACATTACCGTAGGCTCCCTGACCGTAGCCATCAACACCCTGGAACGAAAGGGTTATGTCACCCGCCAGCGTTCCCTGCGTGATAAGCGATGCATCCATGTGCTCTCTACCGAAAAAGCACGGGACACAGAAAAGATTCACCAGGCCTATCACCTGAACATGACCCGTGCCATGATGACTACCGTGCCCCAAGAGCAGCTGGATACAGTGCTTGAGGGATTGGAAGCCACCTGGAGTTATTTTACCGACGCCATCAAGGAGGAACATCTATGATTCATATTGTTACGGACAGCATGTCCGATATATCCCAACAGGAAGCAGAAGCTTGGGGCATTACCGTCGTCCCCCTTTCCGTGCGTTTTGGCGAAGAAGAATATCTGGACGGCGTGGAAATGGACGATCTGACCTTTTTCCAGCGGCTCAGCCAGGTGAAAGAGCTGCCGAAAACCAGTCAGGTTCCCCCGGAACGGTTTCAGACCACATTCCGCCGCCTGTTGGCAAACGATGAAGACGAGATTCTTTGCATTGCAGGTTCCTCCGGGCTTTCCGGCACATACCAATCCGCCGTATTAGCACGAGAGCTGTCCCATCGGGAAGACAAAATTGTCATCGTAGATTCCCTCAGTGCCTCCGTGGGCGAAGCCATGCTGGTATGGGATGCCATTCGTTGCCTGCCGCAGGCTGAAAGCGCAGCACAGCTTGCCGCCCATTTGGAAAAGCTGGTGGAGCATAATCGCCTGATCGGTTGTTTTGAGGAGCTGAAATATTTGGTCATGGGCGGACGACTTCACGCTGCCTTAGGCAAAGTCGGCACTTCCCTGCACATCAAGCCGCTGCTGCGCATGACGGACGGAAAGCTGCATCAGGTTGGTTTTGTCCGTAGCCTGCCCAAGGGGCGGCAATGGTACCTCGACCGCATGAAGGAATGTCCTCCTGATCCGTCCTTCCCCATCATGATTGCCGGCGCCATGTGCGATGAAGAAGTGGCTTTGGTGAAGGAAGCCATTGAAACAAGCGGCATTGCCCCGGGAGCAGAAATTCTTTGCCGGCACATTGGCGCTGTGATCGGCACCTATGTAGGTCCCAATATGACCACCATTGCCTGGGTGGCAAAGGAATAAATGCAAGACCGATTGCATAGCATCAAGCCGTGCAATCGTTCTTGTTCTCTCTGTCTGTTTATCGTTTCTTGCTTCCGCCAAGCATGCTGGTAATGCTGCCCATGATGCCCCGGGTAATGCTCCGGGTTACCTCTCTGCTGGCTGTGGAAATAGCCGTATTCTTGACCCGGCCGAGAACAGAATCATTGCGGCGGGCACGCTCGGCACGCTCTTCCCGCAATTCATCCGCACGCTTGCGGCGCTCCTCTGCCAGCCGCGCCTTCTCCGCTTTTTCCGCTGCCTTCCGCTGCTTTTCAGCTTCCTTGGCATCAGCTGCGGATACAGCCTGCTGAGGCTGCACGGCAATGTAGTTGCCGGTCGTGGGATCAAGCTGCATGGTCATCATCCGCTGGACATACTGCCCGGTGGTTGGGTCAAACATCATCACCGGCATCTGCTGCACCTGGGGCTGCGCAGGCTGCTGCACAGGCACCTGCAAGGTAGGCACTTGGGACTGCTGTGCCGCATGCATTCCCGGAAGCTGGCGCTGCACATAGGTACCTGTGGTCGGGTCGTACACCATGAATCCCTGGGGTTTGGTGACGCTGGGCTCCTGGGTGGAAATCTGCACAGGCTGATTCACAACCGGAGCTGCCTGTTCCTTTTGGAAAGAACCGCACAGTACTTCATAAGCGCTCTCCCGATCCACCACCTCATCGTACACCCCGGCAAAGGGGCTGCTTTCGATGAAGGTTTGCCGTGTTTGCGGGTCAATGGCCTTCATGTAGGACTGAGGCGGCAGAATCGTCGCCCGATCCACCACGCAAGGCGCGCCGTGCTCATCCAGGAAGGAAACCAGTGCTTCCCCTGTCTTCAGGGTGCTGATGGCTTCTTCCGTATCAAAGGCAGGATTGGTACGGAAAGTTTGGGCGGCCACCTTCACGGCCTTCTGATCCAAAGGGGTGTACGCACGCAGGGCATGCTGGATGCGGTTGCCCAGCTGCCCCAGAACCGTCATGGGAATATCCGCCGGAGACTGGGTGACAAAATAAACACCCACGCCCTTGGAGCGGATCAGCCGAACCACCTGTTCCACCTTTTCCAGCATGGTTTTGCTGCAGTTGTTAAACAGCAGATGAGCCTCGTCAAAGAAGAACACCATGCGGGGTTTTTCCGCATCGCCCTGTTCCGGCAGCAGTTCATACAGCTCAGTCAGCATCCACAGCAGGAAAGTGGAATACATGGTGGGGTTATTGAAAAGCTTATCTGCCGCAAGAATGTTGATGACGCCCCGGCCGTCCTCATCCAGCTGCATCCAGTCTGCAATGTTCAGGGCAGGCTCACCGAAGAAGAGGTTGCCGCCTTGATCCTCCAGCACAGCCACGGCACGCTGAATCGCACCGATGGAAGCCACGGACACGTTGCCGTACTGCAGTGTATAGTCTCTGGCGTGCTCCCCCAAATAGGCGAGCATCGCCTTCAAGTCCTTCAGGTCCAGCAGGAGCATTCCCTCATCGTCTGCCACCCGGAAAAGGATGTTCATCACGCCGGACTGGGTATCATTCAACCCAAGCATACGGCTTAAGAGCAACGGCCCCATTTCCTGAATGGTTGCTCGAACAGGATGCCCCTGCTCACCGTACACATCCCAAAACACGGTTGGGAATGCTTTGTACTGAAAGCTGGGTACGCCGCAGGAAGTCAGCCGCTGTGCCAGTCCGTCGCTATGCTCGCCGGGGCGAACCATACCGCTCAAATCGCCCTTCACATCGCTCAGGAACACGGGAACACCCATGTCCGAAAATCCTTCTGCCAGCACCTTCAGAGACACGGTTTTGCCCGTTCCCGTAGCTCCTGCGATCAGTCCATGGCGGTTAGCCATTTGCGGCAGCAGGCAAACTGCCTTGTCACCCGTGCCAACCCAGATTTTCCCTTCATAAAGCATTCGTATTTCATTCCTTTCTCCCGAATCTCCATGGCTTTATTGTACTATGTACGCCCTATCCCGTCAAGGAAAATTCTGTGCGAAGGAATCCCTGCAGGCTTTATGGTACATCCAGGAAGATAGGCGTCTTGCCCAGGGTAGGCACGACCTGCTGCCAGAACACATCCTGGTCAAAGACCACCGTAGCCGTGTTGTCGCAGGGATGGAAGGCGATCCGTTTCGTCTGCTGCACGGCACGATCCACAACAAAGGTAATGCGGTGTTCCGCATCGTACCAAAGTCCCATGGGGTTCAGACTGCCGCTGCGCAGCTGAAGCATATCCATCAGACATTCTTCCGGGGCAAAGGACAGCCGGGATACCCCCAACATCTTGCTCACATCCGCCGTGCGAAAGTGCTTGCCTGCCAAAGTCAGGTAAAGATAAAAATCCGTCTGCTGACGGTTACAGAGCAGGATATTTTTGCAAATCGTTACATCCGGTGCGGCAAAAGGGAGCGCAAGGCAATCTTCCATGGTGAAGGCTGCCTGATGCTCCCATACGTCATGAGGAACGCCCAGTTCATTCAGCTTTGCCAACACTGCGGCTTTGTTGGACACGGAGACCCCTTCTTTCTTGAGGAAGAATAGCATTTCGGTCGCATATAGGAACAAAAAATCCATTCTTCTCTTTTCAATTATGTTCCCGCATGCTATAATAAAACTGCTGGGTGCTTGAATCAAGTGGAGGAGGCGTTTTTTTGTGAAAAAAAGAATCGGTATTCTGACCAGCGGTGGAGACTGTCCCGGCTTGAATGCGGCCATTCGGGGCGTAACCCGTGCCGCTTACGAAATGTTTGATGCCGAAATTATCGGCATTCACGACGGATACCGAGGGTTGATCGAGGGCGATTATCAGGTCATGACCCGGGACCAGTTTTCCGGCATTCTGACCCTTGGCGGTACCATTCTCGGCACAGCCCGCACGCCCTTCCGCAACATGCGCGTCATCGGCGATGATAACGTAGACAAAGTCGCTGCCATGAAGAAAACCTACAAGGATTTGAAGCTGGACTGCCTGGTCACGCTGGGCGGCAACGGCACGCATAAGACAGCCAATCTCCTTTCGGAAGAAGGACTGAATGTAATCGGCCTGCCGAAAACCATTGACAATGACCTGTACGGCACGGACTTTACCTTTGGCTTCCACACGGCCATGGATATTGCGACCGACGTGATCGACCGTATCCACACCACTGCCGCCAGCCACGGCCGGTGCATGGTCATTGAAGTCATGGGCAACAAGGCCGGCTGGCTGACCCTGTATTCCGGTGTGGCCGGCGGTGCAGATGTGATTTTGATTCCCGAGGTGCCTTACGACATTAAGAAGGTTGCCAAGGTGGTCGAGGCACGTGCAAAGTCCAACAAAGGCTTCACCATCATTGCCGTGGCAGAAGGCGCCATGGACAAGGAAGAAGCAAAGATGAAGAAGAAGGAGCGGGAAGCCAAGCGTGCGGCAGAGCATTATTCTTCCAGTGCCGCCGTTGCCCAGCAGCTCCGTGATTTGGTAGGCGTGGAGGCACGAAACGTGGTGCCCGGCCACATCCAGCGCGGCGGTGCTCCCAGTGCCTATGACCGTGTGCTTTCCACCCAGTTCGGCGTCCATGCGGCAGAGCTGATCCGGGACGGAGTGTACGGCGTAACGGTTGCGTTGAAGAACAACACCATTACCCACAACGCCTTGAAGGACATTGCCGGTGTGCCGAAGCTGGTGCCTGCCGATGATCAGATGGTAGCCACCGCCCGGATGATGGGCATTTCTCTGGGTGATTGAGTCATTTACCAATCTTCAAAGGAGAAGAGCTGATGCCCTTCTCCTTTTTCTGTGCTATTCGTGGATGTCCGCTTCTGTAAGGAACTTTTCCACTGCTTGCTGATCTTCTTCACTGAACACGGTCAAGCCTGCCTTCTGCAAGGTTCTTGCGGCCACGCCTGCGCCGGGAATCACCCTGCCGGTAAAGCTGCCGTCATAGATCATTTTCGATCCGCAGGAAGGGCTTCGCTGCTTCAGAATAGCCAGGGAGCAATGATTGATCTCCGCTACCCGCATTGCACATGCTGCCCCTCTTTCGTAAGCTTCCGTCCGGTCAACACCGTTTTTATCCGTAACAAAGGCTCCTTGACACTCGGACGGGGTGCGAGGTGTGGGCAGTCCTCCCATTTGTTCGGGGCAAACAGGAATCAGCGTATGCTTCTCCCCCAGTTGAAGCACCCATGGGCAAGCCTTTTCCTTGCCATCATAACGTGCCGGCAAACCCAGCAGGCAGGCACTGACCAGAATGTTCATTGTGCGTCATCCTCCTTATGAACCTAGTATAGCAGTTTTTCTACTGGAAGCAAACCGCTTTCACGCACAGAATCTTTCGTATCCTCTCCTTGACAATCAAGCCTGTTTGTTGAATAATATAGCTTGTCTTTTCCCTGATGTGAAATAAATCTCACCGAAAAGAAATGGAAGTGGAACAATTTGCAGCTGAACATTGTGGTTGTCGGCGGCGTGAACGTGGACATCAGCGGCACGACAGAAACCCGAATGATGCACGGCGATTCCAACCCCGGTCATGTGAAGGTGACCCTGGGCGGCGTTGGGCGGAACATTGCGGAAAACCTTGCCCGGTTGGGGGCACAGGTCAACATGCTCACCGTGTTGGGCGAGGATGCTAACGCCGTTCATGCTCGTCAGGAATGCGCCGTTATGGGCATTAGCCTAAGGCATGCGAAAATCGTGCCCGGCGGACGCACCAGCACCTATCTGTGCTTGAATGACATGGATGGCGAGATCTATGCAGCCGTTTCCGACATGAGCATTTGCGAGCACATTACGCCGGAATACTTGGCACAGCATATCGATTTGCTGAACGCTGCCGATATGGTGGTGGTGGATGCCAATATCCCCGAAAGCTCCATTCGTTGGCTGGCAGAAAACTGCAAAGCCCCTATGGCAGCTGATCCCGTGTCCGTCAAGAAGGCCGGCAAGCTTCAGTCCTGTCTTGGCAGCTTCGTTACCCTGAAGCCCAACCGGCCGGAGGCAAGCCTGTTGACCGGCGTCGCCATTGAGGGTACAATGGGTCTTGAGGAAGCTGGGCAGAAAATGCTCCGAGCCGGTGTGGAGCGGGTCTTCATCTCCCTCGGCGGTCAAGGTGTTTACTACACTGACGGCAGTACCACCGGCATTCAGCCATGCTGCCCTGCTCACATTGTTAACACCACCGGCTGCGGCGATGCCTTTATTGCAGCGGCTGTCATTGCCTATGCCATGGGGAAGGACATCCGCACCATGGCTCACATGGGTCAAGCCGCCTCTGCCATTTGTGCCGAGGCAGAAAGCGCCGTCAGCCCCACGGTTACCTTGGAGCAAGTCTTGAATCTTATGAAACAAACGGAGGAATGAACCATGAATTTGAACAAGTATCTTGCCGTATCTCCCGAAGTGCAGGCTGCCTTGGATGCAGGCAAGCCTGTGGTAGCACTGGAGTCCACCATCATCTCCCACGGTATGCCCTATCCCAAGAATGTGGAAACTGCACTGACCGTGGAAAAGATCATCCGTGAAAACGGTGCCGTGCCTGCCACCATCGCCATCATCAAGGGCAAGCTGACCGTAGGCTGCACCCCTGAGCAGATCGAGTACCTGGGCAAGCGGGGTCTGGATGTGCCCAAGGCAAGCCGCCGTGACCTGCCTGTGCTGCTGGCCAAGGGCGAGGACGGCGCCACCACCGTAACCACCACCATGATTGCTGCTGCAATGGCCGGTGTAAAGGTCTTTGCTACCGGCGGCATCGGTGGCGTGCACCGTGGTGCCGAAACCACCATGGATATCTCCGCCGACTTGGAAGAGCTGGCCATGACCCCTGTGATGGTCATCTGCGCCGGTGCTAAGTCCATTCTGGATCTGGGCCTGACGCTGGAATACCTGGAAACCAAGGGTGTGCCCGTGATCGGCTACCGCACCAAGGAACTGCCTGCCTTCTACACCGCTCACTCCGGATTCTCCGTAGACTATCGGCTGGATACGCCTGAAGAAATTGCCGATGCCTTCAAGGTGAAGCTGGACTGCGGCCTGCAGGGCGGCATGCTGGTAACCAATCCTATCCCGGACGAGTACTCCATGGATGCTGACTACATCAACGAAAACATCGATGCTGCCATCCGTGAGTGTGAAGAGAAGGGCATCCACGGCAAGGCCACCACGCCTTTCCTGCTGGATAAGATTCAGAAGCTGACCGCCGGCAAGAGCCTGGAGGCCAACATTCAGCTGGTATACAACAACGTGCGGCTGGGTGCCGAGGTTGCCAAGGCCATGTGCCGGTAATATCAGAAACCTTATGGGGAGACGACTAATGTCGTTTCCCCTTCCTTTGTATGCGGAAAGGTTCTTTCTACAACAAGTAGTAAAACAAATATACTTCTTTGGAAATTTTCTCCTTTTTCTTTTTTCTTGCTTCCATTTCCCAGGTGTGGTATAATTGTTGATCACCGGGGAGGTGTAATCATGCGCAGTATGACAGGGTGCGGCCGCAGTCAATTGTCCGATGGACGGACGGAAATGACGCTGGAACTCAAATGCGTCAACCATCGTTTCTTGGATGTGTCCTGCCGCCTGCCTCGTTCCATTTCCTTTTTGGAGGAAACCCTGCGCAAGGGCATTGCTGCCCAGCTGAAACGGGGCCATGTGGACGTCTTCCTTGCGGTAAAATCCGTGAAGGAAAGCGATAAGCAGGTCACCGTAAACGAAGGGCTTGCCAAAGCCTACGTTGCGGCTGGAGAAAAGCTCACCGCCCTGACCGGCTGTCGGAATGACCTATCCCTATCCCAGTTGATGGCCTTGGAAGGCGTGCTGGAAGTGGGAGAAGACGTACCGGATGAAGAGGCGTTGACTGCCCTGTGTCACCAGGTAACAGTGCAGGCAGTTGCACAGGTTGTCGCCATGCGGGATCGTGAAGGAGCTGCCCTGCAGGTAGATCTTTCTGCGCATCTGTCCGCCGTGGAGGCTCTTCGGGAAGAGATTCTCGTCCGTGCGCCCCAAGTCCCCGAGGAATACCGCCAACGGCTGCAGGAGCGGCTGAGCAAACTGCCCATTGAGCCGGTGGATCCTGCACGGCTGGCGCAGGAAGTTGCGTTGATGGCCGACCGCTGTGCTATTGATGAGGAGCTGTCCCGGCTGGAAAGTCACATAGGTCAGCTTCACGGATACCTAAACCGTAGCGGGGAAATTGGCAAGAAAATGGATTTCCTGATTCAGGAAATGAACCGAGAGGCCAACACCATTGGTTCCAAAGCCAATGATGCCGCCATTGCTCAACTGGTTGTGGATTTGAAGAGCGAAATTGAAAAGCTTCGCGAACAGATCCAGAATGTGGAGTAAGGGAATCTGGGTGCTTCGCCGGAAAAGGCAAGGATACATTAGAGGAGGACAAGGCATGAGAGAAACACGCAAGGGAATGCTGATGGTGATCTCCGGGCCTTCCGGCACAGGAAAGGGAACATTAGCGGCCCGCCTGCTGCAGGAAGATCCAAGCTTTACGTTTTCGGTAAGTGTAACCACCAGAGCACGGCGCTCCAACGAGATTGACGATGTACACTATCACTTCATTTCGGAAGAAGAGTATGACCGTCTTTTGGCAGAAGATGCCTTTCTGGAGCACGCCACCGTGCATGGTCACCGGTACGGAACGTTAAAGAGCGAGGTTTACGAGCGGATCGAGCGTGGACAAAACGTGCTGCTGGACATTGATCCCCAGGGTGCGCGAAACGTAATGGCACAGGAGCCCACCTGCGTAAGCGTGTTCATTCTCCCGCCCAGCTACGAAACGCTGCGTGTCCGCCTGCACACCCGCAACACGGATGACCCGGTGGAGATCGAGCGTCGACTGCGGAATGCCCATGGCGAGTTGGAGCAGGTATATCGCTACCAATATGCCGTGGTCAATGATGACCTTGACCTAGCCTATGCTCAGCTGCTTGCCATTGCACGGGCAGAAAAGCAGCGCACCATTCGTTATTTCCCGGTGGTGGAGGATTAACCGCCTTTCCCGCCGAATTGACTTATCATAAGGAGGAAATTACTCATGTCTATTGTTGATCCTTGCGTTCTGGAACTGTTGAAGCATGCTGATTCCCGTTACACCTTGGTTGTGGAGGCTTCCAAGCGCGGCCGGCAGATTGTCGGCGGCAGTCAGCCTTACTTTGATGCCAAGGATATGAAGCCCCTGAAGGTGGCTGTGGAAGAAATCAATCGTGGTCTGATCACCTACGACCGCCCTGTGGATGAAGAGGAGCAGGTTGAAGCATGAGCCTTGAGGGCAGGGAAGTTGTCCTGGGCGTAACCGGCGGCATTGCCGTGTACAAAAGCGTGGAGCTGGTTTCCCGTCTGGTCAAAGCAGGGGCAAACGTCCATGTGATTATGACGAAGAACGCCACGGAGTTTGTGACGCCCTTGACCTTCGAAACCATGAGCCGCAACCCGGTGGTGGTGGATACCTTCGCCCGGCCTGAAAAATGGGAAGTGGAACACATTGCCTTGGCACAACGGGCGGAGATTTTCGTGATTGCTCCGGCCACGGCCAATGTAATGGCCAAAATGGCTGCCGGCATTGCGGATGACATGCTGACCACCACCATGCTGGCCACGAAGGCTTCTATCCTTTTGGCTCCTGCCATGAATACCGGCATGTGGACAGCCGCCGCAACTGAAGCCAACGTTGCAACCCTTGCAAGCAGGGGCGTGCATTTCGTCGGTCCTGCAGGCGGCCGTTTGGCGTGCGGTGATGTGGGTGCCGGCCGCATGAGCGAACCGGAAGAAATTGTATCCGCCATAGACGCCCTGTTAAATCCTTTACAGGATTTTGCGGGATTAAAGGTCATGGTGACGGCCGGTGCTACGAGAGAGCGTTTGGATCCTGTCCGCTACCTGACCAACGATTCCTCCGGCAAGATGGGTTTTGCCTTGGCAGAAGCCGCTGCCAAGCGTGGAGCAAACGTCACGCTGGTGTGCGGTGCCGTGACGGCTCATGTACCTGACGGTATTCCCATGGTGCACGTAGAATCCACGCAGGATCTTTACGATGCAGTGACCCGGCGTGCCCCCCAAATGGATGTGGTCATTCAGGCAGCTGCTCCGGCGGATTATCGCTTTGCGCAGACTTGGCCACAGAAGCTGAAGAAGGCGGATGGTGAACCGCTGACCCTGACGTTGGTGGAAAACCCTGATATTGCAGCAGCGGTCGGGCAAATGAAGCATCCCGGACAAATTCTGGTGGGCTTTGCAGCCGAAACCCAGAACCTGCTGGAGAATGCCCAGAAAAAGCTGGTGAAAAAACATCTTGACCTGATTGTGGCCAATGATGTATCCCAGCCCGGTGCCGGATTCAATGTGGATACCAACATTGCCACCCTGATTACCTCCGCCGGTGCAACAGCTTATCCCCTACGCACCAAGCGCCAGCTGGCGGATGACATCCTGGATGCCGTAACCAAGCTCCGCACAGCGCAAAAAGCATAATGTTACCATACGCAAAAGGCATGACTTGCGAATCATTGCAAGTCATGCCTTTTGTATTGATCCGTTTCAGTTTTTCATGGCTCGTGTCGCATTCAGGATAGCCAGCACGCACACGCCTACGTCTGCGAAGACAGCCAGCCACATGTTGGCAATACCCAGAGCGCCCAGCAGAAGTACCACAGCCTTCACGGCCAAGGCGAAGACAATGTTCTGATAAGCAATCTTGGTGGTCTTCCGAGCGATTCGCATGCCGACAGCCAGCTTCTGAGGATCGTCATCCATCAGCACCACGTCAGCCGCTTCAATGGCCGCATCGGAGCCCAGTGCACCCATGGCAATGCCCAAGTCGGCCCGTGCCAGCACAGGCGCATCGTTAATGCCATCGCCCACGAAGGCCACGGTGCCTTCTGCCGTTTCCAGCAGTTTTTCCACCCAAGAGACTTTATCCTGAGGCAGCAGCTCTGCATGGACTTCCGTCAGGGACAGGCGGGCAGCAATATCCTCTCCCACTGCCTTCCGGTCGCCGGTCAGCATGACCAGGCGGCGTGCACCCAGCTCCTTCAAGTCTTTCACGGCGGCAGGTGCTGTTTCCTTCACCACGTCGGAAATCACAATGTGTCCCATGTATACGCCGTCCTGCGCTACGTGCACGATGGTTCCCTGCTTTTCGCAAGGCTTCCACTGGATGTTCATCTGCGCCATCAGCTTATCATTGCCTGCATACACGGTATGGCCGTCCACCGTAGCCTTGATGCCGTGACCTGCCACTTCTTCCACCTGGCTGACCCGGCTGGAATCCAGTGCTTTGTTCCATGCCGTTTTCAGAGACTTGGAAATGGGATGGTCGGAATAAACCTCCGCCAAAGCAGCCATTTCCAGCAAGGTATCCTCGCTGACTTTTTCCGGGTGAATGGCCGTGACGGTGAAGACGCCCTTGGTCAGCGTACCGGTTTTGTCAAACACCACCGTATCCAGCTTGGCCAGCAATTCCATATAGTTGGCACCCTTCACCAGCACACCTTGCTTGGATGCACCGCCGATGCCGCTGAAGAAGGTCAGGGGCACAGAAATCACCAAGGCGCAGGGGCAGGAAATGACCAGGAAGGTCAGGGCACGATGAAGCCACTGCACCCAGTTGCCGTCAATCAGAGAAGGAACGACTGCCAGCAGCAGGGCTGCACCGCATACTGCCGGGGTATACACACGGGCAAAGCGGGTAATGAACCGTTCCGTCTTTGCCTTGTTTTCGCCGGAGGATTCCACCAGATCCAGAATGCGGCTGACGGCAGATTCGCCGTAGCTGCTGGTGACACGCACCGTCAACAGACCGGACAAGTTGACACAACCGCTGATCACGCTGTCCCCTTCTCCCACATCACGGGGCAGGGATTCGCCTGTCAGCGCTGTGGTATTCAGGCTGCTGGTGCCGGAGAGCACCACCCCATCCAGCGGCACACGTTCACCGGGATGAATGCGAATCGTATCACCAACATTCACTTCATCCGGGGAAACCTTCGTTTCCTTGCCGTCCTTCACCAGAATGGCAAATTCAGGGCGAATGTCCATCAAGGCGGAAATCGACGTCCGGCTCTTGTCCACTGCCCGATCTTGGAACCATTCGCCCACCTGATAGAAAGCCATCACCGCTACGCCCTCGGCAAATTCGCCGATGCACATGGCGCCAATGGAGGCCACGGCCATCAGAAAATTTTCATCAAAAATCTGGCCATGAGAAATATTGCGAAGAGCACGAAGCACCACATCATAACCGGCAACCAAATAGCCAATGATGAACAGCGCGATGCTCACCCATCCGCTGGTGAAGGAGCCGCCGATCAGCAGGGCAACCGCCACTGCTGCACGGATGAGGATGACCTTGCCTTCCCCTTCCTCTTCATCATGCTCCTCCGCATGCTCATGGACGTGGTGATGCTTATGGTCATGACCGCAATGGCAATGGTCGTGATCATGGTCATCATCATCATCGTCGTCATCATCATCGTCGTCATCATCATGGTGATGATGATCGTGCCCGCAGCAGCAGCCATCTTCATGATGCTCATGCTCGTGTTCATGATCGTGATGATGTTCTCCTGCTTTGCTCTTGCTGCCATCGGTAATGATCCGGCAATCCGGCTCTACCTTCTTGCCGCAGGCCACCACCTGTGCCAGCACCTCGTTATAAATTTCATCAGGAGCTTCCAAGGTTAACGTCTGGTGAAAGAAGTCCACACGTACCTTCGTTACGCCGGGAAGCTTCGCCATGGCATCTTCCATCTTCGCGGCGCAGTTGGCACAGTCCAAATCTTCCAAGGGCCAGGATTTCTTCATGAGATCCAACCTCCAAACATTTGAGCATTTGTTCATATGTCATTATACACTTTTTCTTACCCCTGTCAATCATTCTTTTCCTTTTTCTTCAGCTTTTTCGCACAAAAAATCCGGACAGGATTTTCCTGTCCGGGTCAAACTACCGATTATCCTTCTTATTGTGCGGTAACGGTCATCAGCTTCACCGTAACGTCGCTCATCACATAGGTATAGTAAGCAAGGTCACCGGTGCTCATTTCGCTTTCCTCTTCCTCCAGGTTGCTTAGTGCGGCCATGGTTTCCGCATACTGGGTCATGAAGGACGCATACTTCATCATATCCGTAGGGTTTTGCATGAAAGCAATGTACTCGTCAAAGAAAGCTTCGTACTCGTCCATCACCTGTTTGAACTTAGCATGCACCTGCACCTTGGTTCCATTGATGTCTGCCGTTACCGTATCACCGGTAAAGTAATCTCCATCCGTTTCCGTTGTTTCTGTTTTGCTGCCGCCAAAGATACCTCCGAGGAAATCTCCAAGACCGTCTGCCGAGGCAGGGACAGCCAAAGTCAGCATCATCATCGCGCACATCAGGGCAAAAAATCTTTTCATTTTAGTCTACCTCCTTTAATTCCTTCTTAACCCCAAGCAGACCAAAGAACATACCGAACCCATAAATGATTTCCGCTGCCACCGGCAGGGCGGTCAAAAGGTTCCTAATATTCCTGAAGGATGCCGTGGTATACCCTTCTCCGTAAGCCTTGATGATGGTGCTGATTTGCGTTGCACCGGATGCATTAGCAAGCATAGCCAACAAGGAAGCAATGGCTGCAATAATTGCCAGCGGACGATTGCTCAGCAGAATAGCCAAAATTGCCAACAGGGGTACGACCAGATCCGCCAGGAAGGTGGTCAGATTACTGCCCCCTGTTGCTCCCTGAAAGACAAGCACTGCCGTATCCTTATACACATACACCAGCCAAGCTACCACCAGCAGGGCACTCACCACCATGCCGCTCGCCTTTCCCTTGGCCTGCGCAGAAAACATTTCGACGAAGAATAACGGCATTGCTGCTGAGCCCAGTACCATCACTTCCGCCATCAGCAGCTGATTGGACATGTTGAGGGTTTCCCACACATCCGTGGTGGATGTAGCAATCGTCCTAAGTCCAACGAAGATGCATGCCACAAATCCCAGCCATGCCAGAAAGGATACCACCAGCAGAATGTTTCCGATCTTGGTCAGTTTGCCAAGCTTCCTTTTCACAGTTTATTCCTCCCATTTTCCATCGGCTGTGGCCATCAGCCTTTGCGTATTTCGATCCATGTCCCTATGATAAGATCATTCATTCCCCTTTTTGTCTATCTTCGTATTCTTTTTGTCGTTCCCCTTGACATTTTTGCTAAATGACTTCATACTCCTATCGTATCGATGCGAAAGAGGGTTTGCTATGAGTGAAAAAGTGTTCAACCTGTTGGTGGATTCTTTCGGAAAGATTCTGCTGCCCGGGTTGACCATGACCATTCCGTTAACGATTCTTTCCTTCACCTTCGCCATGATCATCGCCATCGCCGTTGCCCTGGTACAATATGCCAAGGTGCCGGTTTTGACCCCCTTGGCAAGGTTTTATATCTGGATCATTCGAGGAACACCTTTGCTGGTGCAGCTGTTTGTAGTGTTTTACGGTCTGCCTGATGTGGGCATTATTCTGGATCCCTTTCCGGCTGCAGTCATCGTCTTCTCCATCAACGAAGGTGCCTACTGCGCCGAAACCATGCGTGCTGCACTGGAATCCGTACCAGTCGGACAGATTGAGGCAGGATACTGCGTGGGCATGAGCTACATGCAGATCATGCGGCGTATCGTCCTTCCTCAGGCGCTGCGCACTGCTTTCCCGCCGCTGTCCAACTCTCTGATTTCCATGGTGAAGGACACTTCCCTGGCCTCCAACATTACGGTGATGGAAATGTTCATGGCCACCCAGCGGATTGCTGCCCGAACCTATGAAATGCTGCCCCTGTACTGCGAAGTAGGGCTGATCTATCTCCTTTTTTCCACGGTGCTGACACGCCTGCAGCGCATCGGAGAAAAGCATCTGGCCGCCTATGGGCGAAAGGAGTGAGTTCATGCTGGAAGTACGCAGTATTCGAAAATCCTTCGGAGATTTGCCGGTGCTTAAGGATGTCAGCCTCAAGGTTGACAAGGGAGACGTGATTGCCATTCTTGGCCCCAGCGGATCGGGGAAAACCACCCTCCTGCGCTGCCTGAACTTTCTGGAGCAGGCCGACGGCGGGGAAATGATCTTCGACGGGAAAACCTTCCGCTTTGGGCATGTCAGCAAAAAAGACATTAACCGCCTGCGGAAGAAAACGGCTTTCGTATTCCAGAACTATAACCTGTTTGCCAACAAAACCGCTCTGCAAAACGTAACAGAAGGGCTGATCATTGCCCGGAAGATACCCCGGGACAAGGCTGAAAGCCTGGGCCTGGATATGCTGGACAAGGTGGGGCTGGCAGACTGGAGCAAGCATTATCCCAATCAACTGTCCGGCGGCCAGCAGCAGCGTGTGGCCATTGCCCGTGCACTGGCTACCCAGCCGGAAATCATCTACTTTGACGAACCCACCTCCGCCCTGGACCCAGAACTGACAGGCGAGGTGCTTTCGGTAATGCGTGACCTTGCACAGGAAGGCATGACCATGCTGGTGGTAACCCATGAGATGGGCTTCGCCCGGAATGTATCCCGACGAGTGGTGTTCATGGAAAACGGGGTGGTGGTGGAAACAGCCCCTGCCCACGACTTCTTCGATCATCCTCAGCAGGAACGTACCCGTGCCTTTCTGCGGATGCTGGATCACCAAGAAATCAAGGAGGAAACGGAAAAATGAAGAGACTGCTTTGCCTGACCATGGTGCTGTTCCTGGCACTGGCTGCGCTGCCTGCCTGTGCGGAGGATGGCGACCTGCTGAGCCGTATTCAGCAGAAGGGCGAAATCGTTATCGCTACCGAGGGTGCATGGGCTCCCTGGACCTATCATGATGAAAACGATACCCTGGTAGGCTTTGACGTGGAAGTTGCACAAGCTATTGCCGCCAAGCTGGGCGTCACCGCCACCTTTGTGGAAACCGAGTGGGACGGCATCTTTGCCGGTCTGGATGCACAGCGCTATGACATTGCCGCCAACGGTGTGGAAATCACCGATGAACGGAGTGAAAAGTATGACTTTTCTACCCCTTACGGCTACATCCGTACGGCGCTGGTGGTGCGTGGAGACAACGACACCATCCATTCCTTTGAAGACCTGAACGGCAAAAAGACTACTAACTCTATTGCCAGCACCTACATGATTCTGGCGGAAAGCTACGGTGCCACCGCTGTTGGTGTGGATACCCTGGATCAGACCATCCAGATGGTGCTTTCCGGCCGGGCAGACGCAACACTGAATGCAGAGGTATCCGTGTACGACTACCTGAGTGTCCATCCTGATGCCAACATTAAGATTGTTGCTCTGACGGAGGAAGCTTCCCAGGTGGCACTGCCCGTACGCAAGGGCGAGGATTCCGCTACGCTGCTGGCAGCCATCAATCAGGCCATTGATGAGCTGGCCAATGAAGGTGAGCTGACCCGCATTTCCGAAAAGTACTTCGGCAAGGACATTACGCAGAAGTAATCAAGGCATGAAGCGCTGTCTAGACAGCCTCCGCAGGAGGCTGTCTAGACAGCCTCCGCAGGAGGCTGTCCTTTTTGCATATTTTGGAACAGCACCCTACGCTTGCATTTCATTGTCGTTTTTTGTGCACGGCACATCATTTACAAAGCAAAGGAGTGTTGGTTTCCATGAAAGATTCTCTGTCAAAAGTGTGGGCTGCTTTGAAGACTGCCTTCCGCAAGCTTTTGATGCTTGTGTATGCCCATCAAAGGGTGACGGCCTACGTGGTCGTCGGTGTGGTGCTGGTCGTGGTCGGTCTCTGCGTCTATAGCACGTTCTTCCAAAGTCAGGGCATTTCCACCAAGACCGTGGAACAGCGGATGCAGGACATTGGTGAGCTGGCCACCCAGGAGGCCTATGTGACCGTTGTCACCAAGGACGCATCGAAGGCGAAACTTTTCGGCATTGATGTTCCCTTAACGGACTCCAAGTATATTTTCAGCTATGATGTAACGATCAAGGCCGGGCTGAATTTCGCCGATGTTTCCCTGACGGTGGATGAGCATCACAAGATCGTTACCGTGTCTCTCCCGGAAGTAACGATTTTAGAAACGTCTCTTGATCTGGACTCGCTGGAAGTGTATGACGAATCCAGCAACATCTTTAATCCGCTGAAGGTTTCCCAAATGAATACCAATCAGCAGCTTATGCAAGAGCAAGGCAAGGAAAAGGCGCTGTCCATGGGCATCCTGGAGGCAGCCCAAAACAATGCTGAAGTGCTGATGACCAGCCTGCTCGTTTCCTCCTATCCTACCCCGGAATGGATCATTCGGTTCAATTAAAGGAGGCGTTCCGGCATGCCTGCTAAAAAAGCAACATCAGCGAAGCGGCGGAGCAAAAGAAGGAAGATTGCTCCTTGGCGAAAGGTGCTTCGCATCCTGCTTATCAGTGCTATTTCTTTCATTGTCCTTGTCTATTTGTTGGTGTTTCTGAAGGCGAGGTTCCTGGGGTAGCCTTGCGTCACAGCGTATCAATCCCCCCACAAGACAAGTCGATAAAAGTGACCCGGGATTCCTGATTAATCGATGGAATCCCGGGTCATCCTCATTCTTTGATACTTTTTTCCGTCAGTGCTTCTTTATTCTTCCCAGTAGACCATGGTGAAAGTTTCCACCACCATGGGCATATCCACGGAAAATGGCTGCCCATGAACGGCACACCAGTGCTTGATGGCCTCCCGGGTTCGATTTTGCCAAACGTTCATGCTTTCCGCACGACCTTCTGCCATGGCAAAGTCCTCCCGCATATCACGGAAGGTGGTCAGATAGGCTCCTCCCGTGCGGATGACACAGCGTTCCTGCCCCTGACTGTCCATGAGCACATGGTATTCCTCCGCATGGGGAAACTCCTTACCCTCCGGCCAGTCGGCCTGCAAGGTAATGATAGCAGTCCGTCGCTTGGACAGGATTTCTTCCAGCAGGCGATCGTTTTCCTCCGGCGAATCAGAAAGCAAGCCTACCCTTTTGCAGGTCAGCACCTCGTCCCGTTTGCGGCCTCTCCTCCGGCTGGGGGTAGAAGCGTAGTACGTTACAAAGCGATCCCAGAAGCTTTCGCTCATCGCCGGCACTCCGCATCGCAGTACATGCAGCGATATACACCGCGCTTGGCATCCGTTAGGCGAAACACCTGATCCAATGCAGGCTCTGCGGTGGTAATGCACCGGGGATTGCGGCAGTGCACCACATTCACCAGCTTTTCAGGCAGTGCCAGGTGCTTCTTTTCCACCACCCGGCCATCTTCAATGATGTTCACCGTAATGCCGGGATCCAGATAGCCCAGCACATCCAGATCCACCTGAATATCGTCGTCAATCTTGATGATGTCCTTTCTGCCCATGGCATCGCTCTTTACATTGCGGATCAATGCCACAGAGCAGTCCAACTCATCCAGATGCAGATCATGATAGATTTCCATGCTGCGGCCTGCCTGGATATGATCCAGCACAATGCCACGCTTAATGCCATCAATGTTCATTGCATATCCTCCAGCAGTGTCTTAATCAGCGCCATACGCACAAACCGGCCGTTGCGAGTCTGTTTGAAATAAACCGCTCTGGGATCCGCATCCACCCGGGTAGAGATTTCATTCACCCGGGGCAGGGGATGCAGAATCCGCAGATCTGCCTTGGCAGTGCGCAGCTTTTCCGGGTCAAGGATGTAGGTATCCTTCAGGCGGACGTAATCTGCTTCATTGAAGAACCGTTCCTTCTGCACACGGGTCATGTACAGAATGTCCAACTCCGGCATGGCCTCTTCCAGGCTTTCCGTTTCACGATAGGGAATGCCCTGATCCTGTAGGGACTGGAGCACATAATCCGGCGTCCGCAGCTCAGGAGGGGAAATCAACACAAAGGTTACCCCGGGATAGCGACTCATGGCACCGATGAGAGAATGTACCGTGCGGCCAAACTTCAGGTCGCCGCACAAGCCTATTGTCAGGTGATCCAGCCTTCCTTTTTCCCGGCGAATCGTCATTAAATCCGTCAAGGTTTGGGTGGGATGATTGTGTCCGCCATCCCCGGCGTTGATGATGGGCACATCGCTGCACAGCTTTGCCGCCATGGGTGCGCCTTCCTTGGGATGACGCATGGCAATAATGTCACAATAACCGCTGACCACCCGGATCGTATCCGTCAAGGTTTCCCCTTTGGTGGTGGAGGAGGAATCTGCCCCCGCAAAGCCCAACACACTGCCGCCAAGACTCAGCATGGCCGATTCAAAGCTCAGTCTGGTTCGGGTACTGGGCTCAAAGAACAGGGTCGCCAAGATTTTCCCCTGCATGGCCGTACGCCACCGAACCGGATCGGCAACCATCTCATCTGCCAGATCCAGCACCCGAGTCACTTCTTCCACGGAAAAATCCGTGATGTCAATCAAGCTTCTCATACCCTCATCCTTTCAGCATCAGTCCTGAGGCTTGTTCATCCAGCTCTCATCGGAAGGATTGGCACGGAACTGCTTCAGCCGCTCCACATCTTCTTCCTTAATGTAGCCTTCCTTGGCAGCCACCTCGCACAGCACATCAAAGTTGCTCAGGCTGTGATTTTCCACCTTGGCCTCTGCCAAACGATCCAGTCCCTTCTGCATGCCATAGGTGAAGATGGAGGCAACGCCCAGCACCTCGGCTCCGGCGTCCCGCAGCACCTGCACCACTTCCAGCACGCTGCCGCCGGTGGAAATCAGGTCTTCCACCACAACCACCTTCTGACCCTTCTCCAGCTTGCCTTCAATTTGGTTGCCCCGGCCGTGATCCTTAGCACCGCCGCGGACGTAACCCATGGGCAGACCCATCAGGTGGGCAGTAATCGCTGCATGCGCAATACCGGCGGTAGAAGTACCCATCAGTACTTCCACATCCGGGTAGAACTTTTCAATGGTTTCCTTCAGGCCTTCCTCCACATCCGTGCGCACCTTGGGGGCGGAAAGAGTCAGCCGATTATCGCAGTAAATAGGGCTCTTAATGCCGCTGGCCCAGGTAAAAGGTTCGTCCGGACGGAGGAATACGGCACCAATCTTCAGCAGATCCTTCGCAATCTTCTTTTTCATCCTTTTTCTTCCTTTCTTTGTTCATGCTTTCATGCAGCAAGCGTATCAGTTATTCGCCCAGGAACTCTCTGAGACAGCGTTCATACGCCGCCACAGGATCCTGTGCTGCCGTAATGGGCCGACCTACCACAATATAGTCACTGGCTGCCCGTGCCTTTTCCGGTGTCATGATGCGCACCTGGTCGCCCGCATCCCCGTCAGCAAAACGGATCCCCGGGGTCACGGTGAGGAAATCCTTGCCGCAGGCTTCCTTCACCAGTGCCGCCTCCAAGGGAGAACACACCACGCCGGGCAAGCCTGCCGCCTTCGCATTCAGGGCATAGTGCTTCACTGTTTCTTCCATGGTTGCGTTGATAAGCAGCTCCTTCTGCATACGCTCCTCCCCGGTGGAGGTCAGCTGAGTCACTGCCAGCAGCAAAGCACAGCTTCCGTCAGGTCGGGTCAAGCCTTCTTTCGCTGCCTCCATCATGGCGATGGTGCCGGCAGCGTGCAGGTTGGTCATGTCCACATCCAGCTTGGAAAGCACATGCATGGCCTTTTTCACCGTGTTGGGAATGTCATGAAGCTTCAAGTCCAGAAAGATTTGATGTCCCCGTGCCTTAATTTCCCGAACAACATCCGGGCCTTCCGCATAGTACAGCTCCATCCCGATTTTCACATAAGGCTTCCGTCCGTGAAACTGATCCAGAAAGGCAAGGGTCTTCTCCTTGTTTTCAAAATCCAGTGCAATGATAACGTCCTTTGCCACGGTTCCTTCCTCCTTTATTCTACACGGGTAATATCCGTCAGCCGCTCAATGCCCAATTTTTCCATTTCCTGCGGCAGGGTTTCGATGATGGTCTTGCAGGCGTAAGGATCCACCAGATTTGCTGCACCCACTTCAACAGCCTTGGCGCCGGCCATCATCATTTCCAGCACATCTCTTGCCGAGGAAATGCCGCCCATGCCGATCACCGGGATTTTGACCGCTCCGGTCACCTGATACACCATCCGCAATGCTACAGGGAAAATGCCCGGGCCGGAGTAGCCGCCCATGATGTTGGCCAACACCGGCTTTCTCCGCTTTAGGTCAATGCGCATCCCCAGCAAGGTGTTAATGAGGCTCAAGCCGTCTGCGCCGGCATCTTCGCAAGCCTTGGCAATGGACACAATGTCCGTCACGTTGGGGCTCAGTTTCATGTATACCGGCTTGGTAGCCACCTGCTTCACTGCCCGGGTAATTTCCGCGGCTGCTTCCGGACTGGTACCGAAGGCCATACCGCCGTGGCGCACGTTGGGGCAGGAAATGTTAATTTCCAGCAGTGCCACCTGCTCCTCCTGGGTAAGCTTCTCCACAGCGGTCACATAATCCTCCACGGAAAAGCCGCTGATGTTAGCCATGATGGGCTGATGAAACGCTTCCCGCAGCTGAGGCAGTTCCTCTGCAATCACGTGATCCACACCGGGGTTCTGCAAGCCGACGCTGTTCAGCATGCCGGCAGGGCATTCCGCAATGCGGGGCGTAGGGTTGCCGAAGCGTGCTTCCCGGGTTGTTCCCTTAAAAGAAATGCTGCCCAGCATGTTTATGTCATAATAAGAACGGAACTCCTGTCCGAAGCCGAAGGTGCCGCTGGCCGGGATCACCGGATTTTGCAGCTCAACCCCGGAGAGCGTCACATGCAGATCCTTTACCATAGAATCTCCTCCCTGCGCAGTACCGGTCCATCCTTACAGATGCGCTTTGTCCCGTATTTGGTTTTGCAGCTGCAGCCCATGCAGGCGCCGAAGCCGCAGCCCATGCGCTCCTCGAAGCTGAACTGGCCGGGCACATCAGCGAAGTTGTATACTGCCTTCAGCATCGGTTCGGGGCCGCAGGCGCACACACTGTCAAATACAATGCCTTCCATGGCACGAGTCACAAGCCCCTGTACCCCGGCACTGCCATCCATGGTGGCAATATGCACCGGCACGCCCATCCGCTCCAAATCTTCCCTCAGGAAAATTTCTTCTGCCGTACCAAAGCCTACAGCAACCTGCGGCTTTTTCCCAGCCTGCTGCAAGACTTTCGCAAGCCCCACCAAAGGCGGCAATCCCACGCCGCCGCCTACCAGCAACGGCGATGCACCGCAGGCATCCACGTCAAAGCCGTTACCAAGCCCGGTCAGCACATCCAGCGTTGTGCCCTCCTTCATGCCGGTCATCGCTTCCGTTCCCTGCCCTACAACCTTGTACACAAGGCGGAGATGGGTAGCATCCCATTGGCAGACAGAAATCGGCCGCCGCAGATAAAACCCAGGCAGCTGAAGCTGCACAAACTGTCCCGGACATGTGATGCCGCTATTCTCCCCCTTTAGGGTCATACTCCATACCCACGGCGTCAGCGCCCGATTTTCTTCAATGGTAAACTGCATCAGCCTTCACCTCCGTACACAAGCGTATCCCCCAGCAAGGTAAACCGGCAGGCTGCATGAACCTCCCAGCCTGCGAAAGGCGTAGCCTTTCCCAGGGACAGGAATTTTGCTGGATCAATCTCTTCCACCGTATGCAGGTCATAGGCCGTGATTTCTGCCCGTTGTCCTTCCTCGATGCCGCCGTCCAGCCGAAACCGCTTTCGAGGTGCATCCGTCATCATGGCAACAAGCCTGTCAAGGGGCATCTTTCCCGTTTCCACCAGATAGGTGTACAGCAAGGGAAAAGCCGTTTCAATGCCCACCACGCCCATGGCAGAGTTCCGCAGACCTTTGCTCTTCTCCTCCATGCTGTGGGGTGCGTGATCCGTGGCAATCATATCAATGGTGCCGTCCAGCACGCCTTCCAGCAAAGCTTCCTGATCCGCCTTGTTGCGCAAGGGAGGATTCATCTTGAACCGGCCTTCATCCTGCAAGTCATCCTGACACATCAGCAGGTAATGAGGTCCTGTTTCGCAGGTCACATCCACATGCCGCCGCTTGGCTTCACGAATCAGTGCAACCGATTCCTTGCAACTCACATGACATACGTGGTAGGGACATCCCGTCTCCTCTGCCAAACGAAGATCACGTTCAATGGGCTTCCACTCACTTTCGGAAGGAATCCCCGGAATGCCGTGGGCAGCCGCATATGTTCCGGCATGAATGGCACCGCCGGCAGGAATCAGGCTCGTATCTTCGCAGTGTGCGGCAATCAGGCTGTGTGCTTCCCGGCACCTGCGCATGGCCTCCCGCATGGTATCTTCGTCCCGCACGCCCCGGCCATCGTCCGAGAAGCCAGCCACGCGGTCTGCCATGGCCGCCATATCGGTGACTTGTCCAGCACCCTTCTGCCCCATGGTAATGCATCCGTAAGGCAACACCCGAATAACGCCGTCCCGGCGGATGATCGCTTCCTCTTCTGCCAGATGCTCCGGGGTATCCGGCGGCGGATTCAGGTTCGGCATGGCGCACACCACCGTATAGCCGCCGTGTGCAGCCGCCTTCGTGCCTGTTGCAATGGTCTCCTTATAAGAAAATCCCGGCTCACGCAGGTGAACATGCACATCTGCAAAGCCAGGAAAAAGAACAAGCCCTTTGCAATTCAAAACACGATCCGCATTTTCTCGGGGAAAATTGTTTTTCGGAACAGAAACACGACCGTCTTGGATGACGAGATCCATAGGCGTCAACTGACCCCGGCGCCACACCAAGCCATTTTGAAGAAGTGTCCTCACGCCTGTCCCCTCCCTTGTGTTATCCTGCCCATTATACAGAACTTTATCCCTGATTGCAATCATTTTATCAAAAAATTTGGCGGCTGCCTGCCAGCTTTCAAGGATTTTCCCTTGACAGCCGGTTAAAAATGTGTATAATAGCCTGTGTGTCAACGAGAATGCCTTGACAATGGAGGTCATCATGGCACAGGAAGAATTGTCCCGCAAGGTAGAGCTGGCTTGGCTCATGGCCTTCTACGGCGGCATGCTCACGGAGAAGCAGCGGCTTGCGCTGCGGCTTCACTGTGAAGAAGATATGTCCTTGGGTGAAATCGCCAAGGAAACAGGGGTCAGCCGACAGGGCGTGCACGAAATGCTTGCCCGGGCGGCAAGGAACCTGTTTGAAATGGAAGAGAAGCTTGGCATGGCTAAGCGATTCAGCAGAATGGATGACGGGCTGGAAAAGTGCCGTCAGCTGATGCAGGAAAAGCGATATGACGAAGCGGAACAGGTGCTTGGAAACCTGATTCGGCTGGATCGGGAGGAAAACGATGGCCTTTGAAGGTTTAAGCGAGAAGCTTCAAAACGCACTGCGGAAGATGACCGGCAAGGGCAAGCTCAATGAGCAAACCGTGAAGGAGGGTATGCGGGAAGTTCGCATGGCCCTTCTGGAAGCCGACGTCAACTACGCTGTTGCCAAGGATTTCATTAAAAAAGTTACCGAGAAATGTGTGGGACAGGAGGTCCTCTCCTCCCTGACCCCCGGTCAGCAGGTCATCAAAATCGTCAACGAGGAAATGACGGAGCTGATGGGCGGCAGCAACGCCAAGCTGACTTGGTCCAGCAGTGTTCCTACCATTTACATGCTGTGCGGCCTGCAGGGCGCCGGTAAAACCACCATGGCCGCTAAGCTGGCCGGGTACCTGACCAAACAGGGCAAAAAGCCCATGTTGGCCGCCTGCGACATTTACCGCCCTGCTGCTATCAAGCAGCTGCAAGTGGTCGGTAAGCAGGTGAATGTGCCCGTTTTTGAAAAGGGCACGCAAGACCCGGTGAAGACCGCTAAAGAGGCCATTGAATATGCCCGATACTACGGTCGTGATGTGCTGATTATCGATACTGCCGGTCGGCTGCATATTGATACGGCGCTGATGGACGAACTGGAGCGCATCAAGGAAACCGTCAAGCCCCAGGAAATCCTGCTGGTGGTGGATGCTATGACCGGTCAGGATGCAGTGAATGTGGCCAAAGCATTCAATGATAAATTGAATGTGGACGGCGTCATCCTCACCAAACTGGACGGCGATACCCGCGGCGGTGCTGCTCTGAGCGTTCGGGCAGTGACCGGCAAGCCCATTAAGTTCAGCGGTATCGGCGAGAAGCTTTCCGACATTGAGCCCTTCCATCCCGACCGGATGGCCAGCCGTATCCTGGGCATGGGCGATGTGCTGACCCTGATCGACAAGGCTTCGGAAGTCTTTGATGCTCAGGATGTGGAAAAGCTGGCACGGAAGAGCCGCACGTCTGATTTGTCCCTGGATGACTTCCTGGAGCAGATGCAGAGTGTGAAAAAGATGGGCATCAAGTCCATGCTGAACATGATCCCCGGCCTGTCCGGCAAGGATCTGGATGTGGACGAAAACGCTCTGAAAAAGCCGGAAGCCATTATCCGCTCCATGACGCCCCAAGAGCGGCGGAATCCGGGCATTTTGAATGCCAGCCGCCGCAAGCGGATCGCTGCCGGCAGCGGCACCACCGTACAGGATGTGAATCAGCTGATTCGCCAGTTTGATCAGGCACGTCAGATGATGAAGCAGGTTGCCAACATGAAGGGCAAGGGAAAGATGCGGATGCGCTTCCCCGGCATGTAACACCGCGTGGACTCATGGTTCTGCCATGATCTACATATACATTACCACCAAGAATTTTGAGGAGGAAATCCAATGTCTGTCAAGATCCGTCTGAAGAGAATGGGCATGAAGAAGAAGCCTTTCTACCGTGTTGTTGTTGCTGACATCACCAGCCCCCGCGATGGCCGCTTCATCGAAGAGATCGGCTACTACAACCCCATGGTGAAGCCTGCCGAAGTGAAGGTTGACGGCGAGCGTGCCAAGTACTGGCTGCAGTGCGGTGCACAGCCCACTGATACCGTTCGTGTACTGCTGAAGAAGACCGGCGTCATCGAAGAGAAGTAAGCCGCTTTCTTCCATGGCAGAAAGGAATATCCATGCAAGAACTCGTTACCTTTGTGGCGAAGTCCCTGGTGGAGCATCCTGATCAGGTCGTAGTTAAGGAAACCGAAGGACCTGAAGCCATCATTCTCGAACTGAATGTGGCCGAGGATGACATGGGCAAAGTCATTGGTAAGCAGGGACGTATCGCCAAGGCCATCCGTACGGTGGTTAAGGCGGCTACTGCCAAGAACAGCAAGCCCGTCTTCGTCGAGATTCAATAATGTTCAGGCGGGAAAGGCCACGTGCCTTCCCGCTTTTTTTCACAGATCTATGGCAAGGAGTGCAATCCATGAACGATTACCTGATGATCGGCGAGGTGCTGAAGCCCCAAGGCATTCACGGCGAGGCGAAGATCAAGTCCTACGCTGCTGATCTGAATGACTTTTGCCGCTGGACGACCCTTTATCGCAAGCAAGATGACATCTTTATCCCCATTCCTGCCAGGTGTTCCCGTGTGCATGACGGCTTCGCCTATGTCACGCTGGAAGGCTGTACCACACCCCAGGATGTGGAGAAGCTCCGGGGTACTCAGTTGTACATCGACCGCGGCCACGCCATGGAGCTTGCAGAGGATGAAGTATACATCAGCGACTTGATTGGCTGTCAGGCAATCGACGAACAGGAACAGGTCATCGGTACCCTGACGGACGTGCTTCAGCACGGCGCTGTGGACGTGTATGTTTTCAAAACCCCCAAGGGAACCATGATGGCGCCTGCCTTGAAGGAAGTCTTCCCCACCGTTGACGTGGCACAGGGGCGCATCACCGTAAACAATCAGCGTCTTGACGAGGTGGCCGTTCGTGAAGATTGACATCCTCACCATTTTTCCAGAAATGTTCGAAAGTGTGCTGAACACCAGCATTCTCGGCAGGGCTCGGGAACAGGGCCTGCTGGAGATCAACTGTGTGGACATCCGCCCTTTCTCTGACCGGAAGCATAAGAATACGGATGATTATCCCTTTGGCGGCGGTGCCGGCATGGTCATGCTGGCACAGCCCATCATGGATGCCATGGCGCAGGTTACAGGCGAGGACTTTCACGGAAAACGCATTTACATGGGTCCCCGCGGGGCAACGCTGACCACCGCTAAGGCACGGGAGCTTGCTAAGGAAGAGCATCTGGTGCTACTTTGCGGCCACTATGAAGGTGTGGATCAGCGGGCGCTGGACACCTGCATTGATGAGGAAATCAGCATCGGGGACTACATCCTGACCGGCGGCGAATTGGCTGCTATGGTGCTTACCGATTGTGTCGCTCGCTTCATTCCCGGCGTGCTGGGCTCCAGCGAAAGTGCGGAAGAAGAATCCTTTTCCGATGGGCTATTGGAGTATCCGCAATACACCCGTCCCAGTGAATTGCGTGGAATGAAGGTGCCGGAGATTTTACTCAGCGGCGACCATGCGAAAATCAAGGCTTGGCGGCGGTTGGAATCCCTGAAAGCCACCAAGCGTTTCCGCCCGGATCTTCTGGCGAAGGCATCCTTAACCCCCAAGGAACGGGCTATGCTGGAGGTGACAGAACCATGTTCCTGCGAAAGCTGACCGTGATTGTTGTTCCCCTGCTGCTGTGCTTGGGCGTCTGCTTGGCTGTGTCCGCCATGAACACCCTGGGGTTCTTCCTGTGGGTGATTGCCGGATGCCTGCTGGGTATTGCACTGGCGCTGCTCCTGCCCCTGTCCGGCGCCTCGCGGATGCGTGAGCCTTTCGGCAATCTGCTATGGGTACCAGCTCTGGTGCTGGCACTGATGGTGGTGTATCAATACCTGCACAGCACAGGACAAATGCAGCTTCCCTTGCTCCGTGCCTTTGCCACATCCCACGGTTCCGTGATCATGACGGAATGCGCTTTTGTCGGCTTTATGCTTACTACCGTTATTCGAACAAAATAAAAACTCGGCAGCAAGATCCATGTTGGATTGATAGACTGCCGAGTTTTCTTATGCCGTTTTCAGTGCATTTTCCAGTTTATGCATTCGATGATAATATCCGCAAATCAACAGGATGGCTGCGCCGATCCACGCAAACACCTCTGCCAGATAAATGCCCCATTCTCCCATCAAGCCCGGCAGAATCATGGCAGACAGCACTCGCATGGCCAATTCCACAACACCGGATACCATAGGAATCATGGTATCTCCCAAGCCTTGCAGGGTAGAACGGTAAACGAACAGCAAGTACAAGGAAAACAATCCGCAGCCCATGACTGCAAGGAAATTGTAGCCAAAACGCAGAACCTGCTCCACAATCTCCGGCTCATCCTGCACAAAGAGTCCCAACAAGGGCTTGCCCCACAGCAGCACAATGGCCGCCACAAACGCAGCAAGTGCAACGCCAATCTGTGCCGATCTTCTCAAACCCTTTCTGACTCGATCCAGCTTGCCGGCGCCAAGGTTCTGCCCGGCGAAGGTGCCCACAGCAGAGCCCAGGGAGTTGCCTGCTACTTCCACCAAGCCTTGCAGCTTGGAAGCTGCGCTGTAGCCTGCCATGAAAATGAAGCCTTCCGCATTGACCACCCCCTGCAGCACCAGTCCGCCAATGGCAATGATCAGATTTTGAAAAGCGATGGGCAACCCAAGTACCAGCAAGCGGCCAATTTCCTCCCTGTCTGGTTTCACGTCCTGCCAAGAAAGATGCATCATGGGCAGCTTCATGGACGTTGAGAGGCAGATGGCAAAAGCAAGGCTTTGTCCCAGGATGGTGGCCACTGCCACACCTGCCACGCCCCAATGAAACTTTGCCACAAAGAGGATGTCCAGCAGGATGTTGGTGGCAGCAGCGCAGATCATGGCAATCAGCGGTGTGCGGCTGTCACCCACTGAGCGGAGAAATCCGGAAAACAGGTTGAAGCCCATGACCATAGGAATACCGCCGAAGATAATTCGCAGGTAAATCGTCGTCAGCTGAAAAGTATCTTCAGGGGTGTTCAGCAAGTGCAGAATGGGCACCAGCAGCACTTGAGAGATAATCTCCAGCAAGGCTATCACTGCCACAGAAAGCATGATACTCTGTCCGGCAGCCAGTTTCAGCCCCGGATGATCCTGGGCGCCAAAGCGTTGAGCAATCATGATAGCAAAGCCCTGTGCCAGACCCATTGCAATGGAAAGCACCGCCCAGTCCAGCCAGCCGGCAGAGGACACCGCTGCCAATGCAGTAACTCCCTCGATACGGCCGATCACCAGCGTGTCCACCAAATTATACATCTGCTGAAACAGATTGCCTGCAATAATAGGCAAGGCAAAGAGGAGAATCAGCTTGGTAACGCTGCCTTCCGTCAAATCCTTCGTACGTGCCATGGAAACCTCATCATTTGCATGTCGTCAAAGAAACCATTGATACAAAGCAACGCACGGCCTAAACCAAGTCGTGCGTTGCTTTATATTTTCAGAAACAAGTCTTACTTTTGCAGCACAGCCTTAATGCGGCGTACGCCGGCAGAAGAAGATTCTTCCTTCAAAATGTGGAAGGTGCCCAAATCTCCGGTGTTCTCCGCATGGGGACCGCCGCAGATTTCGAAGGAATAATCGCCCATCTTGTAGGTGCGCACCTTCTCGCCGTACTTGTTCTCGAACAAGCCGATAGCGCCCTGTGCCTTGGCTTCCGGCACGGTCATTTCACGGCAGACAACAGGCACGTGCGCCTGAATGGCCTCATTGACCAGCTTTTCTACCTGCTGCAATTCTTCCGGCGTTACCTTCCGGCCGAAGGTAAAGTCGAAACGGAGACGCTCCGCGGTGATGTTGGAACCCTTCTGATGGACTTCGTCACCCAGCACCTTCCGCAGTGCGGCATGGAGCAAGTGGGTGGCCGTGTGCAGCTTGGTGGTCTCCTCGCTGTGGTCGGCCAGGCCGCCCTTGAACTTCTGGTCGGCACCCTGGTGGCTCAGTTCCTGATGCTTCTTGAACCGCTCATCGAAGTCAGCCTTATCCACCGTCAGACCCTTTTCGCCGGCCAGCTCCATGGTCATTTCAATGGGGAAGCCGAAGGTATCGTAAAGCTTGAAGGCACTGCGGCCGTCCATGACGTTCAGGGAAGCCATGCGGGTCTTGACGGCGGCTTCCACAGCGGTGCTGTCGCCCTGATTGGCTGCCTCGATGATGGGCATCATATCGGGAGAGGGACGAAGCTTCTTGGTCTCTGCCAGGTTCTTGGCAAAAGCTACCTTATCCTCTGCCGCCAGGATGCTTTCCAGCAGCGCCTTGGTCTGCAGCATGGTGTTGTAGACCTTGTCGAATTCCTTTTCGCCCTGCTTCAGCGTACGGGCAAAGCGGCCTTCCTCCAGGCTCAGCTGTTCCAGCACAAAGGCACTGTTCCGCTCCAGTTCAGGATAGGCAGCCTTATACTGGTTGATAATCACCTTGGCGATCTCACAGGTGAAGCCTTCCGGCATGCCCAGCTGCATGGCATAGCGGACAGCACGGCGAATCAGGCGGCGAAGGATGTAGCCCTGATCCGTGTTGGAGGGACTGACGCCACGGTCATCACCCAGGATGAAGGTGGAAGTACGCATATGGTCGGCAATGATGCGGAAGGCCTTGGTGACCTGATCATTTTCCCCATAGGTATGACCGCTCAGTTCGGCAATTTTAGCCAAGATGTTGGTAAAAGCATCCGTTTCATACACGGTCTTCTTGCCGGTGAGCACGCCGATGGTGCGCTCCAGGCCCATGCCGGTATCTACATTCTTCTTTGCCAGCGGGACGAAAGAACCGTCAGCCTGCTTATTGTACTGCATGAACACGTCATTCCAGATTTCCAGATAACGGCCGCAGGAGCAGGCGGGAGAACAATCGGGGCCGCAAGGCTCCTTATCGGTGATGATGAACATTTCCGTATCAGGGCCGCAGGGTCCGGTAATGCCGGCAGGCCCCCACCAGTTATGCTCCTTGGGCAGGTAGAAGATATGGTCTTCCGCCACGCCCATGGAACGCCAGATGTCATGGCTCTCCGTATCCCGGGGGCAGTTTTCATCGCCTTCGAACACAGTGAAGGCCAGCCGATCCTTGTCCAGTCCCAGATACTCCGGGCTGGTCAGGAATTCCCAGGACCAGGAAATTGCTTCTTTCTTAAAATAATCGCCCAGGGACCAGTTGCCCAGCATTTCAAAGAACGTCAGATGGCTGGCGTCTCCCACATCGTCAATATCGCCGGTGCGGATGCACTTCTGTACGTCCGTCAGCCGGGTTCCGGCAGGGTGGGGCGTGCCCATCAGGTAAGGCACCAAAGGATGCATACCGGCCGTGGTAAACAGCACGGTAGGATCATTTTCAGGAATAACGGAAGCGGACTGGATACGGTGATGTCCCTTGGATTCCATGAATTTCTGGAACATTTCCCGCAGTTCCGCAGAGGTGATCTGCTTCATTGGGGTATCTCTCCTTCCAAAACTGCCAAACGTGCAACGAACATTATAGCAAATTCCCCTACCTTCTGCAAGCTGTTCGCCGCGAAATGAACGCCTTCCCGGCAAGATTTTCCCTGCCTTTTTCATTCCTGCCTTACTTTGTTTATTTTTACGCATTCATTGACATGCCAACTTGCAATATGCTATCATTTCCCCGGCGCTCAGGAGCCGCAAAAGAATTGATCCACCTGGCTGGGGACGTGAATCCGTCTATCCTGATGACTTATCAGCTTGGGGCGGATTTTTTGTTGGAGGAAGTATGGAAGCAGAAGAACGTGCGAAATCAAAAATGCTGGGCACCATGCCGATGAACAAGCTGGTACCCAAGGTATCCGTACCCATCATGATCAGCATGCTGGTGCAGGCACTGTACAATGTGGTGGACAGCATCTTTGTGGCTCAGTATGACGCAAACGCCCTGACTGCCGTGTCCCTGGCCTATCCTATTCAGATGCTGATGATTGCCGTATCCACCGGCCTGGGCGTTGGCATCAACAGCATGATTTCCCGGAAGCTGGGTGAAAAGCGGAATGATGAAGCCATTGATGCGGCACGGAACGGCATTTTCCTGGAGATCATCGGCTACCTGATTTTCCTGATTTTCGGCCTGTTCTTCACCCGCCCCTTCTTCGCCATGATGACCAATGATGTGACCCTGCAGGAGCTGGGCACCGAGTACCTTTCCATTGCCTCTGCGGTGAGTATCGGTTTGTTCCTGTCCGTTACTTTTGAGCGGCTGGTGCAGGCTACAGGCAACACCATGCTGTCCATGGTGATGCAGCTGACCGGCGCTGTGGTGAACATCATCCTTGACCCAATCATGATCTTTGGCTATCTGGGCTGCCCGGAAATGGGCATTGCCGGTGCCGCCATTGCCACGGTCATCGGACAGATCGCCAGCATGCTTCTCGGCTTTATCCTGAACCAGACCAGAAACCACGAATTGCACCTGAGCCTGAAAGGCTTCCGCGTGGATGGCAACATCATTAAGCCCATCCTTGGGGTCGGTTTCCCCAGCATCATCATGCAGTCCATTTCCTCCGTCATGAGCGTACTGTTCAACCTGATTCTCATGCCTTTCGGCAATGCGGCCGTCAGCGTACTTGGCGTTTACTTCAAGCTTCAGTCCTTTGTGTTTATGCCGGTGTACGGCCTGAGCAACGGCATGGTACCCATCATCGGCTACAACTTCGGTGCCCGGCTGAAACAGCGGGTATATGAAGGTATCAAGGTTGCCTTGGTCTATGCAGTGGTCATCATGGCCATTGGCACACTGCTGTTCCTGTTCATTCCGGGCCCGCTGATGGGACTGTTTGAGCAAAGCGGCAGCACGGAGCTGTCGGACATTGGTTGCCGGGCACTGCGAATTATTTGCACCCACTTTGTGATTGCAGCCATCGGCATTACCCTGTCCACCGTATTCCAGGCCGTGGGCAAGGGCACCTATAGCCTGATCATGAGCCTTTGCCGCCAGCTGGTGGTATTGATTCCTGCCGCCTGGCTGCTGAGCCAGATCGGGCTGGACGCCACCTGGTGGTCCTTCCCCATTGCCGAAGTCGTTTCTCTGACCATCTGCCTGCTCCTCTTCCGAAAGGTGGATCGGGAGATGCTCAGCGAGTTGGGGGAAGAAGGGTAATATCCGGCAAGCAATAGAAGCAAGCAACCCGGCACTGTTGTACGCAGCAAGCCGGGTTGCTTCTTTTGTTGTTTTATTCCAGTTAACTGATGCTTTCAATTGTCAACTTCATAGCCAAGTTCCTTTAGCCGATTGCGGCATATATCTTTCTCATCGTCTGTAAACAGCGCTGCAAATTCCGGCTTCAAAACATGGGCTTCTACAGATAAATCAAGGCGATGGTTTCCCCAAAGCGCTATCATCCCTTCTGACATTCCATCCTTGTGGATAAGCTGCTTAGCCACATCAACGCCATCCATGGTGTGAAGCATCTGAAAGAAACGCGCTGCATTGTATCCGAGCTCTTTCTTGGCAATTACATAGATGTTGCACATTTCCTTGCAAAAGGACTTTTT